>DATECU010000322.1:0-63009 GCA_035286745.1 Vicinamibacteria bacterium
CCGCCCCCCCACCCCCCGGATCCGGACTTCAGACGCTACGGGTGGCTCTCAGCACGGAGGTCCTGGCGGGCGGCAGCGGCCAGCTCTTGGCAGAAGCCGCGGATTACCGCTTCGTCGGGCCCCTCCACCATGATGCGGAGCTTGGGCTCGGTGCCGCTCCAGCGCACCAGCACCCGACCCTCCGCGCCCAGCGCGGCCTTGACGCGGCCCAACGTGTGCTGCAGGCCGGCCAGCTCCTCCAGCGGCCGGCGGGCGGGCAGGGTGATGTTCTCCAGGAGCTGGGGCACCTTCTCCATGGCCCCCCGAGCCAGCTCCGATAGCGGCTTGCCGGTGCGCACCATGAGGGCCAGCACCTGGAGCCCGCCCACAATGCCATCGCCGGTCGAGGCGTGGTCCAGGAACACCAGATGTCCGGACTGCTCGCCCCCCAGGTTGTAGCCTCCCTGGCGCATGGCCGCCACCACATAACGGTCGCCCACCGGGGTTCGCACCAGCCGGAGCCCCCGGGCCTGAAGGGCCCGCTCCAGGCCCAGGTTGCTCATCACGGTGGCCACCACCGCCCCGTTCCTGAGCTCGCCGTCTTGCGCCATGCGCTGGGCACACATGGCCATCACCACGTCGCCGTCGACGATCTGGCCCTTCTCGTCGACCACGATCACCCGGTCGGCGTCGCCGTCCAGGGCGATCCCCAGGTGCGCCTCGCGGCGCACCACCTCGGCTCGCACGTTATCCGGGTGCAGGGCCCCCGAGTCCCGGTTGATGTTGGTGCCGTTCGGCTTCACCCCCAGGGCCGTCACCTTGGCCCCCAGCTCCTGGAACACCAGGGGCGCCACCCGGTAGGCGGCGCCGTGGGCAGCGTCCACCACCACCCGCACCCCGTCCAGGGAGAGGTCGCGGGGAAAGGTGTTCTTGGCGAAGACCACATAACGACCCCGGGCATCCTCCAGCTTCACCGCCCGGCCGATGCCGGGACCGGTCTTGCGCTGGCCCAGCAGGGCCTCGTCGCTCATCAGGGTCTCGATCTCCGCCTCGGTCTGGTCCGGGAGCTTGAAGCCGTCGTCGCCGAAGACCTTGATCCCGTTGTCGTCGTAGGGGTTGTGGCTGGCGCTGATCACCACCCCGGCGTCGGCGCGCATGCTGACCGTGAGGTGGGCCACCGCCGGGGTGGGGATGGGTCCGCACAGCATCACCCGCCCGCCCATGGAACAGATGCCGGAGGCCAGCGCGGTCTCCAGCATGTATCCCGAGAGGCGGGTGTCCTTGCCGATCAGGATGCGCGGGGTGTGGGCCTTTCCCCGGCCGGCGACATAGGTGATGGCGCGGCCCAGGGAAAGGGCCAGCTCCGGTGTCATGGGGTGAGCATTGGCGACACCCCGGATGCCGTCGGTGCCGAACAGCCGTCTCAGGGCGACCCTGGTCTCGGGGTCACGACTTCGTGGTTCCACGTCTCTCCTCTGGCTGGCTGGGGCTGTCTCCGCCCTTCTTCCGCAGCGAACGAACGACGACCTCAGCGGGCTGGATCTCCCTCACCGTCACCCCCGACGCCCCTGGCCCCAAGCTCACCTCCACCCTCAAGGGCCCGCGCACGTTGCCTGTCAGCTCGACGTGGGGATGGATCGCCGAGGCCTGGATTCGCTTCAGGATCGAGGCCGCGCCGCTGAGCACGACCGCCACCCGGGCCGGGTGCAACACCGCGCTGCCACCCCGCACCTCCACTTCCAGATCGCCAAAGGTCCGGCTGTCCTGCACTTCGCGAATGCGGGCGGTGACCTTGGCCTTGGGGCTGCCCTGGATCCTGAGCAGGGGGTCGCCCAGGCCGATGTTGACCTGGGACACCACGGTGCCCCCGGCGCCCTCCAGCGAGACGGCCTCGGTGTAGGCGCTTGCCAGGTCGGCCACCCGACTCCGAGGACCCGAGACGCGGACCTCCTTGGGGTCGCTCGCGACCTCCGCCACCTCGTAGCCGGGGGCCGGCCGCCCTAGCAGGCGCGGGTGGATGGGCACCGTCTTCTGCTGGGTGTGCTCCAGGTTCAGGGTCAGGATGGCCGGGCTGATCTTCACCACCTTGACGCCAAAGGGCACCCGGATGGCTTCGGCCGTCAGGTGCATGATGTGTTCGCCCTCGGCCATGCCGTGAAGATCGACGATGGCCGACACGTCCCCGGGGTTCAGGCGGTGGATCACGCCCGGCGAGGCCCGCAGGCGCACCTCCACGCTGTTCACAGGGTCCCCGGTCAACTCCAACTCGGCCGGGAAGTTCTGCAGCTCCACCGGGGCCTGGAGGCCCATCTCCGAGGTCTTCTCCCCGGCAATCACGAACCAGAGCAGAACGGCGAGCCCCAGGCTCACGACTTTGAGGGCGAGGTTCTCGAAGAAGGAGCCCATCGGCCTACTCGTCCACCGCGGCGGCCGCGTCCTTGGCTTCGGGGTTCTCGCTGCCGACCGGCGCTTCCTCGGCCTCCTCGACCTCCAGGGCTTCCAAGAGCGCCGCCTTCAGCGTCCGCCCGTCGTGATCGCGCCGGATCTTGCCCTCGGCCACCAGGGAGATGATCCCGGTCTCCTCGGAGACCACCACCGCCAGGGCATCCGTGTCCTCGGTCACACCGATGGCGGCGCGGTGGCGGCTGCCCAGTTGGCGCGACAGCTCGGGGTTCACGGTCAGGGGCAGGAAGCAGGCCGCCGCCGCCACCCGATCCCCCTGAATCACCACCGCCCCGTCGTGAAGCGGCGTTCCGGGGTTGAAGACGCTGATCAGCAGATCGTAGGTGAGCGCCGCGTCCAACGCGATCCCGGTCTCGACGTAGCTCCGAAGCCCCATCTCCCGCTCGATCACCATGATGGCCCCGGTCTTGTGGCTGGCCAGGGTGGTCGCCGCCAGCACCACCTCGTCGACCATGGCTTCCGTTCGTTGGGCGCTGAAGGCCCCCAGGAGCGGGGTCTTGCCCAGGTGAGCCAGCACCTTCCGGATCTCGGCCTGGAAGACCACGATGATGCCGAAGACCACATAGGGCAGGAAGGTGCGCAGGATCCAGTTCACCGTCTGCAAGTCGGCCCACTGGGAGATCCAGTAGAAGACCGTGAGCACCATCGCCCCCAGCGCCATCTGGACGGCGTGGGTTCCCCGGATCAGCTGCAGGAGCTGGTAGATGATGAAGGCCACGATCAGGATGTCCAGCAGGTCGAGCCACGAGAACTCGGTGGCGGCCAGGAACGTCGCTATGCGTTGCAGGATCATGGGGCGCCTGCCGGGACCGAAGGAAGACCACAGAGGCGCAGAGGCACAGAGGAGGAGAAGGGGAAACCGCCGGCCAGAAGCGGAACGGATGGCGATCGGCCCGCGCAGGTGCGCATCGAGGTGCCCCACGCGCGACTCGCGAGGCCCGAATCGTAGTCCAATGACAATGGCCGAGCGTCGGAGCGCGGAGCGGCACCTGGATGCCAGCGCGGGCCGGCGCCGAGGAATCCTCGCAAACAAACGGCCGGGCGGGGCAAGGGTGCTTCCGCTGCCTCCTGTCGCGTTGGCCGTGCTGGAATACGCGTCAAGCTCTTCGTGTCCTTTGTACCAGGCCTCTGGGGTTCTTCGTTCAGCTCCCCAGGATGGCGTCGCACACGCGCGCCACCTCCACCATCTCCCTGACGTCGTGGACCCGCACCAGGTGGGCGCCCCCCAGGATCGAGGCCGCCACCGCGGCCGCCGTCCCCAGGAGCCGCCGCTCCACCGGCAGATCCAGCACCTTTCCGATGAAGCTCTTCCGGGAGGGCCCCACCAGGATGGGACAGTCTAACGTAGAAAGCTCGGGGAGTCGCCGCAAGACCTCCAGGCTGTGGCTTGCCTCCTTGGCAAAGCCGATCCCGGGGTCGGCGATGACCCGATCCCGGGGTACTCCCGCCCGCTCGGCGACCGCCAGACGCTCCTGAAGCTCGGCCACGACATCCCTCATCACGTCCGCGTAGACCGGCCTTGCGTGCATCCCCGCGAAATCGCCCCGCAAGTGCATCAGCACCGCGGGGACGCCCCGGGCGGCCACCAGTCCGGCCATCCCGGGGTCGAAGCGGAAGCCGCTCACGTCGTTCACCATGGCCGCCCCGGCGTCGAGAGCGGCCTCGGCCACGGCTGCCTTGGTGGTGTCGATCGAGACCGGGCCCGAACCACGGCGCGCCAGCTCCCTGATGACCGGCACCACGCGGCTCTGCTCCTCCTCGGCGTCGACCCGGGCCGCGCCGCCGGGGCGGGTCGACTCCCCGCCCACGTCGACCAGGTCGGCCCCGGCCTCGAAGAGAGCGAGACCCTGGGCCACGGCGGCGTCACATTGGGCGAAGAGGCCTCCGTCGGAGAAGGAATCCGGAGTGACGTTGAGGACGCCCATCACCCACGTCCTTTCCCCGAGCACGACCTCCCGCCCCCCGAGGGAGAAGCGGAAGCGGCGTCTTCTGACCGGCTCCGGCGGCTCGATGGGCGCCCCCGAGACTCCGATGCCTCTAGGCCGACGGCTTGGGAGCGGCCATGGGGGGTGGCAGCATCCCGCCGGCCCGTCCCGCCTCCTCGACCTTGGCCTCGCGTGCCGGAACCGGCTGGGGTGCGGGGACCTCGGGCGGCTTGGGAGCCGGAAGCGGTCGCCCCTCGATCAAGAGCGCTACCTGGGCGGCGTCCAGCACCTCATGCTCGAGCAGGGCCTCGGCGATCCGCACCAGAAGCTCGTGCTTCTCGATGATGATCTGCTTCGCCCGCTCGTGCTGCTCGCTGACGATGCGCTTCACCTCGGCGTCGATCTGCAGGGCGATGGCCTCGCTGTAGTCCTGGTGCCGGTTGAACTCCTTGCCCAGGAAGATGGCCTCCTCCTTCCGGCCGTAGGTGAGGGGGCCCAGGGCCTCGCTCATGCCCCATTCGCAGACCATCTTGCGGGCCATCTCGGTGGCCTGCTCCAGGTCGTTCTGGGCGCCGGTGGTGATCTGGTTGAAGCTGGTCTCCTCGGCCAGCCGGCCACCCATGCACACGGCGATCCGGCTCTCCAGTTGGTCCTTGCTCCAGTTGTGACGTTCTTCGGTGGGGAGCTGCTGGGTCAGGCCCAGGGCCAGGCCGCGGGGGATGATGGTCACCTTGTGCAGGGGATCGGTGTAGGGCAGAAGCGCCGCCAGCAGGGCATGGCCGGCTTCGTGAAAAGCGGTGATCTTCTTCTCCTCTTCGGTGATGATCAGGCTCTTGCGTTCGGCGCCCATCATCACCTTGTCCTTGGAGGACTCGAAGTCGGCCATGGTCACGAACTTCTGGTTGCGGCGGGCCGCCGCCAGCGCCGCCTCGTTCACCAGGTTGGCGAGGTCGGCACCCGAGAAGCCGGGGGTGGCCCGGGACAGGACGCTCAGATCCACGTCCTCGGACAGGGGGATCTTGCGGGTGTGGACCTGGAAGATCCCCTCGCGGCCCCGAATGTCGGGCCGCGACACCACCACCCGGCGGTCGAAGCGTCCGGGCCGGAGCAACGCCGGGTCCAGGACGTCCGGCCGGTTGGTGGCGGCGATCAGGATCACGCCGTCGTTGGATTCGAAGCCGTCCATCTCCACCAGCAACTGGTTGAGCGTCTGCTCCCGCTCGTCGTGTCCCCCGCCCAACCCGGCGCCACGGTGTCGGCCCACGGCGTCGATCTCGTCGATGAAGATGATGCAGGGGGCGTTCTTCTTGCCCTGCTCGAAGAGGTCGCGCACCCGGCTGGCTCCCACCCCCACGAACATTTCCACGAAGTCGGAGCCGGAAATGGAGAAGAAGGGGACGTTGGCCTCGCCGGCAATGGCCCGGGCCAAGAGCGTCTTGCCCGTCCCCGGAGGCCCCATGAGCAGGACCCCCTTGGGGATGCGACCGCCGAGCTTCTGGAACTTCTGGGGCTCGCGCAGGAACTCGATGATCTCTTGCAGCTCTTCCTTGGCCTCGTCGACCCCCGCCACGTCCTTGAAGGTGACTTTTTTCTGCTGGCTGGCCAAGAGCTTGGCCTTCGACTTGCCGAAAGACAGAGCCTTGTTGCCGCCGCTCTGCATCTGACGCATGAAGAAGACCCAGAAGCCGATGAGCAGAAGGAAGGGCGCCCAGGAGATGAGAATGGAAGCCCAGGCCGGGGTCTGATCGCGCTCCACGGTGACCGCCACCTTCTTGGCCAGCAGCGAGTCCACATACTTGTCGTAGTCCACGGGTGCTATGGTCCGGAAGGGCTCGCGGTCGGCCATCTTGCCCTTGATGTCGTTCCCGGTGATGGTGACCTCATGGACCTGGCCGGCATCGACCTGGGCCATGAACTCGCTGAACTTGAGCAGGGCCTCCTTCTTCTGGTACTGGGTGAAATGCCAGGCCAGGAAGACGACCAGAATCAAGGACGCCCACAGCATGATCGTCTTGAACGTCGAGTTCACTTTGAGGCCTCCGTCCCCCGGCGCGCGAGGCTCGCCCGAGGGATTGTTCCGAGATAGGGCAGCCCCCGGTAGCGCTCGTCGTAGTCCAGGCCGTAGCCCACGATGAAGGGATCGTCGGGAAGCGGCTCCTTGATGGTGAAAGCGGCCCAGTCGGGGCTCACCTCGATCTTGCGGTCACCGGGCTTGTCGATGAGTGCGCATACCTTGAGGCTCCGCGGCTTGCGCTCGCGGATGTGGTCCAAGAGGAAGTTCAGGGTGATCCCGGTGTCGATCACCGGGTCGAGGAGCAGGATGTCCTGGTCCTCGTAGGGGAACTCCGCCGAGAACACGATGTCGGTGCGGGGGGTGCCGCCGGATCCGGGGTCTCGGAGCGACGAGGTCTTCAGGAAGTGACAGGTGCTGTCGAGCGGGATCTCGCGGATGAGGTCGGCCATGAACACTAGGCAGCTCCTCATGCGCCCCACCACGCAGACCTCCTTGCCTTCGAAGGTGCGAGCGATCTGCGCCGCCAGGTCCCGGACTCGCCGGGCGATTTCGTCCTGGCCAAACAGTACGGCGGGCTTGGGCATCGTCATGCAGTCTTGGTCCCCGCATCGGCCCCGGACCTCTTGGCCCGGGACGCCACCATCTCCAAACGCACGTAGCGCCGGCTCCCGGCTGCGCTCGAGGCCAGGCGCTGGCCCGGCACCCACAGCACTCGGTTCCCTGACGCCACGAGGGGAAGGCCGCCCCGCCGATCGGCGGGCACCTTCCCCCGAATGAGCAAACGCTTGAGGCTCTCTTCCCGTTCCCTGAGTACGATGCGGTCACCCGGACGCCTGGTGCGCACTTCCAGCGGCCCCGCCGGGCGCGGCACCACCGCGCTCCACTCTTGAGACACCGCGGGCCCCCCATCCGGCCGGGCCACCACGGTCCACCCCCCGGGAAGCTCCACCTGGCCTGGCACAGCGAGCGGAAAGGCAAAGGGGTGAGGCGCTTGCCGGCGAGGGCCGATCACGATCTCCCCGAAACGGAAGACCGCTTCACGTCCCCCCGGCAGTGGCAGACGGCGACCCGAGGGCGCGGCCGAGCAACCGAGATCTACGATGCGCTCGAGGTGAGCGCTTTGGACGCTCTTGAGACCGCCAACCTCGGCAATGGCGCGCCGCACCACAGCCCGGGCCAGGGCCCTGGGAGCCGCCCCCAGGGCGACCCGCGAGAGCGTCACCGTCTCGGCCTGCTTGGTGGCAACTCGCGACCACAAGGTCTCGACTGCCGGTAGCAGGGCGCAGGCCTCGTCGGCCAGGAGGTGAGCCGTCCGGGCCAGCGTCTCGCGAAGCGCCGGGTTGAAGCGCGCCTCCAGGTAGGGGATCAGCTCGGAGCGCACCCGGTTCCGCAGGAGACTGGTGTCGGCGTTAGTCGGATCCTGACGCCACGGCAGCCCTCTGGTCTCCAGATGTTGGAGCACCTGGCGGCGGGAGGTGCCGAGCAGCGGCCGCACCAGATCGCCGGCCCGGGGCCGCATCGCCCCCAGGCCCACGCTGCCGGCGCCCCGCAACAGGCGCAGCAGGAAGGTCTCGGCCTGATCGTCGCGGGTGTGGGCGACCGCAATCGACTCGGCGGCTTCCGCCTGTTTCACAGCCCGCAGAAAAGCGTAGCGCTCGACGCGCGCCGCGTCCTCGATGCCCGATCGGTCCCGCTCGGCGCGCCCCCGGACATCGGCGGGCCCGGTTCGCAGGGCAACGCCCAGGCGCTGGCAGAGGGCCTGGCAGAAGAGAACGTCGGCGGCGGAATCGGGGCGAAGACCGTGGTCCAGATGGGCAGCGATGAGGGGGAAGCCCTGGGTGGCGGCCAGCGAGACCAGGACGTCGAGGAGCGCGACCGAGTCAGCGCCGCCCGACAGCCCGACCACCATCCCCCGCCCGGCGGACGGCAACCCCAGATCCCGAAGGGACCTTCGGACCGCCACTTCGACGGGGGTTCGCCTCACCGGACATCGCCTCCAAGCTCAGGGACGGCAAGAAGAATGGTGGCGGTGCAGGGACTTGAACCCCGGACGCCGCGGATATGAGCCGCGTGCTCTAACCAACTGAGCTACACCGCCACGAGTGAGACAAAACAATAGAGGCCTTCTTGCAGGCCGTGGTACCGATCCGAGTGTACTACGGATTCGGGCGGGGTACCCGGCGCGGAAGGGCTTGAGGCCCCGGTGCTATACTCCGGCCCCGGGGGTCAGGCCTATGGAGTGCGTCGGCTGTCACCAGGACGACGAAGCGACTCGCCTCAACAAGTGCCCGATCTGCTTCAAGTGGGTTTGCGATGAGTGCGCGCACCGCGCCATGGGTCGCATGTTCTGCACCAAGAAGTGCGCCGATCAGTTCTTCTTCGGCGACGACGACGAGTAGCGGCGCCCAATCTCAGCATCGGCCCGGCGGAGCGGCGCCCACCCGGCCGGGAAGAGGGATCTCGTGAGCTTTCCCGATGAACGTCCCCGCCGTCTGCGCAAGGGTGAGCGGCTCCGAGCCATGGTCCGCGAGACACGGCTGTCCCCCGAGCAGCTGATTTATCCCCTCTTCGTCGTGCCCGGCGAGGGCGTGCGTCGCGAGATCGCGTCGCTTCCGGGCTGCTACCACCTCTCGGTGGATCAGGCCGCCCGCGAGGCCCAGGAGGTCGAGTCCCTCGGCCTCGCTGGCGTGATCCTCTTCGGTTTGCCCGAGGGGAAGGATCCACTGGGCAGTCAGGGCTACGCGGACGATGGCGTGGTGCAGCAGGCGGTGAGAGCCATCCGCAGCGCCGCCAAGGACCTGCTGGTCGTCACCGACGTGTGCCTCTGCGAATACACGTCTCACGGCCACTGCGGCGTGATCGAGGGTGAGGAGGTCCGAAACGACGCCACCTTGCGCCTCTTGGCCAAGATGGCCCTCTCCCATGTGCGCGCCGGGGCCCAGGTGGTGGCGCCCTCGGACATGATGGACGGGCGTGTGGGTGCCATTCGTAAGGCGCTGGACCAGGACGGCTTCGCCGACACCGCCATCCTGTCCTACGCTGCCAAGTATGCGTCCGGATTCTACGGGCCGTTCCGCGAGGCCGCCGACTCGGCCCCCCAGTTCGGCGATAGGCGCGGCTACCAGATGGATCCGGCCAACGTCCGCGAGGCCCTGCGTGAGGTGCGGCTCGATCTGGAGGAGGGCGCCGACATCCTGATGGTGAAGCCGGCTCTGCCCTACCTGGATGTGATCCGGGCGGTGCGCGAGCTGTGCGACCGGCCGGTGGCCGCGTACAACGTGTCCGGCGAATACGCCATGATCAAAGCCGCCGCCGAGCGAGGCTGGATCGAGGAGCGCCGGGTGGTGTTGGAGACGCTGACCTCGATCCGTCGGGCTGGCGCCGACGTGATCCTCACCTACCACGCCAAGGACTTCGCCCGCTGGGTCTCATGAACACGAAGAAACCACAGAGGCACAGAGACACAGAGGGAATGGAGAGAACGTCGCTGGGTCCCGCTTCGCTGTTTCCTGAGCGGCGGCGACTCGCGAGCAACTCCCTCCTCTCGTGCTTCTCCATTGCTTCCGTGCCTCTGTGTCTCTGTGGTTGCTCTCGCTGATTGGCCATGACCCGCTCTGCTGAGCTGTTCGCTCGCGCACAACGAGTGATTCCCGGCGGCGTCAACTCCCCGGTGCGCGCCTTTCGGGCGGTGGGCGGCACGCCGCTCTTCATCGCCCGGGCCGAGGGGGCTCGCATCTTCGATGCCGACGGGCGCAGCTACCTCGACTACGTCGGCTCCTGGGGACCCATGATCCTGGGCCACGCCTTCCCGCCGGTGGTGAAGGCGGTGGAGGAGGCCGCGCACCGCGGCACCTCGTTCGGTGCTCCCTGTGAGGCCGAGGTGGAACTGGCCGAGCGGGTGGTACGCCTGGTCCCTTCCATCGAAAAGGTGCGCTTCGTGTCCTCAGGAACCGAAGCCACCATGAGCGCTTTGCGTTTGGCGCGCGGGTTCACCGGCCGGCCCAAGATCCTGAAGTGCGAAGGCTGCTATCACGGCCACGCCGACTCGCTTCTGGTGGCGGCCGGTTCGGGGGTGGCCACCCTGTCCATCCCCGGTTCGCCCGGCGTGCCCGAGGGAACGGTGAGCGACACGCTGGTGGCGCCCTTCAACGACATCCCCGCCGTCGAGCGGCTGGTGGCGGCGCATGGGCAGGACTTGGCTGCGCTGATCGTGGAGCCAGTGGCCGGCAACATGGGCTGCGTTGCTCCCGGCCCCGGCTATCTGGAAGCGCTCCGCGCGATCACGACGGGCTGCGGCGCGCTCCTGATCTTCGACGAGGTGATGACCGGGTTTCGTTTGGCGCCGGGCGGCGCCCAGGAGCGGTATGGGATCCGGCCCGATCTCACCTGCCTCGGTAAGATCGTGGGCGGCGGGCTGCCGGCGGCGGCCTACGGGGGCCGGGCGGACATCATGGATCGGGTGGCGCCGGTAGGCCCCGTCTACCAGGCGGGCACGCTCTCTGGGAATCCCCTGGCCATGGCCGCGGGCGCCGCCACCCTCGATCACCTGGTTAGGCCCGGCAACTACGAGCGGCTGGAAGCCCTCTCCGCGCGCCTGGAAGCGGGTCTCGTGGACGCGGTTCGCGAGATCGGGGTCTCGGCCACCGTCAATCGGCTGGGCTCCATGATTACCCTCTTCTTCTGTCCGGGACCGGTGATCGACTACGCCACCGCCAAGGCCGCGGACACCGGCCGCTTCGGCCGCTTCTTCCACGCCATGCTGGAGCACGGCGTCTATCTCCCGCCCGCCCAGTTCGAGGCCGCCTTCGTGTCGCTCGCCCACAGCGAAGCCGACATCGACGAGACCGTGAAAGCCGCCCGGGAGAGCCTCGCCGCTATTCGGTAGGCGTGATGAGGAGCCTCGGACCCGGCTCGGGTCTTCCTGCGGGCTCTTGCTGCATGCTCACTCCCGCCCAACCGGCAGCGAGCGCACGCGATGTCGCCCATCCTCGACGATGACAACGGCGCCACCGAGGATTGCGTGAGAGCTGTCTTCCAGCACGCGGTCTAGCCTCGCGATCACCTGGCTTGATCGCGCGTCCCTCAGCCGGAACAGGATCACCGACGTCCGGGCTCCTTCGGACAGGGCGACGATCTCACCGAAATCGAGATCGAACGTGAGCACGACGCGGCCTTCGACACCGGCCTTCTCGAAGATGTCGCCATCGGGCAGCCGCTGAAGCCCCTGGTCGCGGAGGTGAACGATGTCGTGGCCGCGCTGGCGCAGCCAGTCCACGACGCGCATGGATACACCCATGTCGGCCAAGAAGCGCATGGTCAAGCCGAGGCGGGGTGGATCTCCTCGCTCGCCAGCCAGGCGGCATACTCCATCGCCTGCCGCAGGTCGTCAGGCTCGAGGTCAGGGTAATCGCGGAGAATCTCCTCTCGAGACGCGCCATGCGCAAGCTGCCTGACCACCAGCGAAACGGGAATCCGCATCCCCCGGAGGCAAGCTCGACCCCCCAGGATCTTCGGATCGAACGTGATGCGGTCGAACATGCGATCTCCCCCCTCTCTCGGTCATTCTCTCCCGCGGCGGCCCCCCTTGTCTGCCGGGCTGGCCCGGGAGGCGTCGCCTACTCGCTCGCCCCGCCGTACTCTCGTTCCAGCGCCTTCTTGCGTTCGCGGCGGCGCTTGCCCTCGGCCACCGGGTCCCGGGTCGCGAAGTTGGCGAGCAAGACCACCTGGCCCGGCTGGGGACCGGCCAAGAGGCCGCGCAAGCTGAGAGCGGTGGCCGGCAGCAGCGGGTAGCGGGCCACCTCGCGTACGCCGGGGGCGGTCGAGATGGAGAGGGTCTCCTGGGGCGTCAGCAGGAAGAGATAGGGCCAGGTCGAAGACGCCGGCGCCCACAAGTCGCAGCGCTCTTCCGCGGCCAGGCGCACCTGGAACAAGACGTCGCGCTGAACCCGAGCCAGATCCTGGCACAACACCAGCCGGAGGTCGGGCCGGTAGAACCGCTCCCGCGCCACGTCAGCCACCACAGTATCGTTAGGCTGCGAGTGCCGGAACCCGGGCGACACCAGGGCGGTCAGAGCTAGAAAGGCGGCGGCGGCGGAGAGGCCGAGGGTGGCGGTCACCCGCACCGGTCCGGTGCGTCTAATGGCGGTGCAGCAGGCGAGACCGGCCGCAGTGGCCAAGAGCCAGAGGGCAAGCTGGGTCGGGATTGCCGGCCCCCAAGGCTCGGGGAGCCGGGCAGCCAGCAGGGGAATGGCCAGCGCGCCCAGTGCCACCAGGATCAGCACCACCCGGCTCCAGCCTCTCTCCAGCGCACCCCAGGTCCGGGCGGCCAACGCCCGGCCGATGAGCAGCGAGATCGCGGGGTAGAAGGGCAGCAGGTAGTAGTCGATCTTGCCCCGGGACAGGCTGAGCGGGACCGCCATCAGCGAGAGCCAGAGGAGCAGGAACCCTCCGGCCCCCGCCCGATCCCGTGGCGCGCGCCAGACGCGCCAGACGGCCAGCGGGAAGAAGAGCGACCAGGGCAGGCCCTCCGCCAGGTAGGCGGCAAGGTAGAACCACGGTGGCTGACCGGCATCGTAGGTGTCAGCGGCGAAACGCTGCAGGTTCTCGCGCAGGAAGAAGTACTCGAGCGGGCCCGGGCCGAGCCGCCGGAATACCAGGGCAAACCAGCCGAGACCGAGAACCACGAACAGCGCGACCGCCAGGCTGAGCACGGAGAGCGAGATGGGCCAGCGCTCCTTTCGCCGCTGCCAGCCCAGTGCCAAGGCGCCCAGGCCCGGCAACAGCACGGCCACCGGCCCCTTGGTGAGGAAGCCGAGGCCCAGGACCGCGCCCAACGCAGGCAACGCCCAGGACGCGGGAGGCCGATCCAGCGCCCGCACCGCCAGCGCCACCGCCAGCGTGGTCCAGAGCGCGAGCAGCATGTCGGACATGGCGATGCGGCCGAAGCCCATGAAGGCCAGGGTGCTGGTGAGCAGCCCAGCCCCCCAGAGAGCCGTTCGGCGATCGAAGAGCAGGCGGCCCAGCCAGAGGGTGGCGGCCAGTACGCATAACGTCGCTAAGACGGGCACCAGACGGGCCGCACCGGGGGTGAAGCCCAGGAGGCGGAAGGCCGCCGCCATCAGCCAGTAGGCGAGCGGGGGCTTGTCGAAGAAGGGCTGGCCGCGATAGTGGGGCACCAGGTAGTCGCCGCCCTCGACCATGGAGCGGGCTCCGTCCAGGAAGTAGATCTCGGCCCGCTCCAGAGGCGCCACCCCGAGAGCCGGAAGAAGCAAGAGCGCACAACCGGCGAAGAGCAGCAGCAGGCGGACGGGAAAGCTCAAGGTCGGTGGTGGCGTGTTAGGCGAGCGCCGGTTGTGGGGCCAGGGCAGGCCGTCTCAGCTGGAGCTGGCCACAGGCGGCCAGGATGTCGCGGCCACGAGGCCTGCGCACGGACACCGTCAACTGGGCCGCCGCCAGGATGCGACAGAACTCGTCGATGGCCTCGGCGGTGGGGGGCTCGAAGGGGATCTCGGGGGCGGGGTTCAGCGGAATCAGGTTGATCTTGCACCGGGTATCCCGGAGCAGCCGCACCAGCTCCCGAGCCTGAGCCGGACCGTCGTTGACCCCTCGCAGCAGGACGTACTCGAAGGTCACCATCCCGCCCCGGGGAATGGGATACCGCCGGGCGGCGGCGATTACCTCCGGCAGCGGGTACTTGGCCTCGATGGGCATCAGGCGCTCCCGCAGCGCATCGTTAGACGCGTGCAGACTAATGGCCAGGTTGGGGCGGACCGGTTCCGTCATCAGCTTCTCCAGGGCGGGCAGGATGCCTACCGTGGACAGGGTGAGCTTCTTGGGAGCCACCGCGAAGCCCTCCGGGTCCATCAGGATCCGGAGCGCGGCCACCGTGGCCTGGTAGTTGAGGAGCGGCTCGCCCATGCCCATCACCACCAGGTTCCACCCGCGCCGGCTTGGCGGGGCCTCGTCCATGACCGTGGCCACCTGGCCCAGGATCTCCCAGGTCTTCAGGTTGCGCCGGTAGCCGCCGATGCCGGTCAGGCAGAAGGCGCACTGGAGTGGGCAGCCGGCCTGGGTGGAGATGCAGAGGGTGCGGCGCTCTTCTTCGGGGATAAAGACGGCCTCGATGCTAGCACCGTCGTCGAGGCGAAACAGGTACTTGATGGTGCCATCCGACGAATGGGCGCGCTCGGCCACCTGGGGCCAGCGCAGATCGAAACCCGCAGCCAGCGCTTGGCGCATGGGTTTGGCCAGGTCGGTCATGGCCTCGAAGCTCCCAGCCCGCCGGCGATAGAGCCACGAGTACACCTGCCGGGCGCGGTACGCTGGCTCCGCCAGCGAGGCCACGGCGGCCCCGATCTCGGCCCCGTCCAGTCCGAACAGGTTGGGACGCGCCTGCTTCATGCCTCGGGCATGATAGCATCCGGCCCCTCGGGATCTCGGCCGGCTTCGGGAGGGTACAGGTAGAGGTAGTAGCTCTCGCCGATGATCGATGGAGCCTCGAAGGCTCGCAGGAACTGCCCTCCCAAGCTCGCCGTTTCTTCGGCCGACAGCCGGTAGCTGAGGACGAGCAAGACGCTCTTCTTCTCCCGGGCAGCGAGGTCGCGGACCCGCTGCGGCACGTCGGGGCGAGCCACGGCGCCGAAGCGGCGGTCCTGTTTGAGGTGCGCCCCGAACTCCTTGCGGTCCAGGTAGAAGATGCGGTCGAGTTGCAAGTAGCCGACTACCGTGCTGGCCAGAGCGGACTGGTCCCCGGCGAACACCAGTCGACTGCGGTCGGGGTAGGAGGCACGGATCCAGTCGGCGGTGGCGCGTCCGTTGGAGAAGGGCTGGCGCCAATCCTGACGCACCGCAATCGAGGTACCCCAGACGTGGATGAGTCCCAGGCACAGCAGCGCCTTCATGCGATGGCGATCCCACCAGTCGGAGGCGACCTCGACCCATGGGCGACTGCTGCGCCAGGGCCGGTAGGAGCTGGAAAGCCAGAGTGTCACCACGAACAGCAGGAACAGGAACCCGTGGTTGCGCAAGGAGCCGAAGTACTTGACGTAGAAGAAGGCCGCCAGGGCCAGCGACCCCAGAAGATAGGGCACGGCCATCCAGGGGCGCTTGAGGAAGAACAGGCAGCCGAAGCCCAGGATGCAGGCCGCCAAGGGGACGGTTCTTTCCGGCGGCACCGCGAACCAGGGTCGTGGTGGGGGCGCCTGGCCTGCCGCCAGCAGGCGGTTGCCATTCCAGAAGGCAACCCGGTCCGCGGGCAAGGGAAGGTAGGCGCGGCAGAAGATGCTGGCGACCTTCTCGAACCGCTCCGCTTGCCACTCGTGGACCCAGTCGCGAGCGGTGCCCGAGTCGGCGGGTGGTGTGAGCTGGCGCACCGCGGTCGTCAGGCCGGAGACGATCACGAAAGAGCCCAAAGCCACCCGCCCGAGACAGCGGCGCGCCTCGGTTCGGCTCCTCGCGAAAGCCAGGGCGAACTCCGCGAGCAGCACGACGAAGAAGATAGACGCCAGGATCAGGGAGTGCACGTTGGTGTGGCAGAGCAGGGCCAGCACCAGAGCCAGCGCCGGAAAGCGATTCCAGCGGCGTCCGTACAGAGCGCAGAACGCGAACAGGAGCAGGACACTCGCCGCGTAGTTCCGGGAGACGACCGCCCACTCGTAGGCCAGGAAGTACCCCAGCGCCAGCACCACGCGAACCGCCCAGGAGAACGGCGCATAGCGGAGCAAGACGAAGACCGCAGCCCCGGAGATCGCCGCGTGGAGCGCCTGCATCCCCAACGGGTTCCAACTGAGGCGCGCCAGCGGCCACATCAGCAGGTACCACAGGCTGGGGTGTCCCTCGTACTTGATGATCGAGAAGACCTGCCACGGCGTGGCGGCGTCGCGCGCCATGAGCCAGGCCATGACCTCGTCGCGCCACATCTCGTGGCGGGACATGACCGCACCGACGGCGGCGGTGAACGCCAGAGCCAGCACGCCGGGCAGGAAGGAGGGCGAGCGCCAGCATGCGGGCCAGCGCTGGCCGGCGCGGATAGGCGCTGGGCTGGCCGGGTCGGACACGCGCCTTACGGGCCCGGGAAGCGGCGGGGCGCCACCACCAACCAGGCCGGAGCCCCCCCGATCTGGGTCCGGCCGAGCCCAAACGCGTTGGAGCGAGCCCCTTCCATGTGTGCGGGCATCATAGCATTCGGCTCCGGAACGCCCGGTATAATGCCCTGATGCTGAAGCTGGAGGTGAAGGTCGAGGGAGAGGGCCTGCTCCCCGAGTACGCCACCGCGGGGGCGGCGGGAGCGGACTTGCGGGCCAGCGAGGCGGTGCTGCTGGCCCCCGGCGAGCGGGCTGCGGTACCGACCGGGCTCAGGATCGAGATCCCGGCCGGCCACGTGGGCCTGGTGTGGCCGCGGAGCGGCCTGGCGGTGCGGCACGGCATCGATACCCTGGCGGGTGTGATCGACGCCGACTACCGCGGCGAGGTGAGGGTGGTGCTGGTGAACCACGGCCGCGAGCCCTTCGGCATCGTGGCCGGAGACCGGATCGCCCAACTGCTGGTGCAACGCGTGGAACGCCCGGACTTCCTGCGGACCCTGGGGCTGGGCGAAACCCACCGCGGCGAAGCGGGATTCGGGTCCACCGGGGTGGCATGAGGTTCTGGCGCCTGGCCCTCCTGGCTGCGACCGTCGCCGGGTGTCGTTCGGCGGGGCCTATCACGGTCAACCTGGCCCCCGCTCGCGAAGCCCTCGAGGCGGCGCGCCAATCCGGGGCGCCTGAGAAAGCCCCCGACACCTTCAGTCGCGCGGAAAGCCAGCTCAAGGAGGCGGAACGTTTGACCGAAGCCCGGGCGCCGCATGCGGCGACCGAGGGCGTGCGCGCCGAGGGTACGGCGCGGTTGGCGCAGGCCGAGGCCCGCTGCGCCGGGGTCCGAGCCGAGGAACAACGGACTCAGGCCGAGAAGGGCACCCAGGAACAAGAACGCCTCGGCTCGCGGTTGCGGCGGGCCGAGGAGGACCACCGCCGGCTGGAGGAGCAGGTGACGCTCTTGAAGCGGGACCTGGAGGACACCGAAACCGAGGTGATCCGCACCAAGGCCCGTCTCAAGGGCATGGAGACCAAAGCCGAGGCGTCTTCCGCCATCGCCGAGGCCCGCATCCTGACCCGACGCCTCGATCCCAAGACCCGGGGGACGACCCTGACCCGTTGCCAGGAGCTTCTGACCAAGGCCGAGCAACAGATGCAGAGCGACAACTTTGGAGCCGCCGTGTTCTTCGCTCTCAAGGCTCAGGACATGGCCGTGAAGGCCCGGGAAGCCCCACCGCCCCCGGGACGTGCTGAGGCTGCCGAGGAACGCCCGGCGGCCAAGGCCAACTACGTCGTGAAGGCCGGAAGCGTCAACCTGCGCCAAGGGCCGAGCACCGCAGAGGCGGTTGTCGCCAAGGTCGCCAAGGGCACCGTCCTGGGTGCCAGCGTTATGCGTGGGGAGTGGCTCAAGGTGAGCCACGGCGGCACCACCGGCTGGGTTCACCTGAGCCTGGTTGAGTGACCGCGGCGAACGGCTGCGATCAGCTATCAGCGGTCGGCTACGGCAGCGCCCGAGCCGGGAGAGCGGTCCGTGCTGGCGTTGTTGCCGTAGCTGAAAGCTGAGTGCTGATTGCTGCCACTGGGGGAGCCTCAAAGAACCCTGGGTGCCCTCACTCGCCAGCCCTGGTATCTTCGATCGCGGCGTCGCCGGCGGCAATCACCCGATCCCGGCCGCGGGCCTTGGCGGCGTAAAGGGCGGCGTCGGCCATGTCGATGAGGCCCCGGGCCACCCGACCGTCCTCCGGGAAGGTGGCGACCCCAATGGAGACCGTGGTGCGCCAGCCGAAGCGGCCTGGCCGCGCCAAACTCGCCACCGCCTGACGCACCTTCTCCGCCACCTTGAGCGCCTGGGCCTTGGGGCAGGAGGTGAGGAGCATGGCGAACTCCTCTCCCCCGTAGCGATAGGCGGAGTCGGTGCTGCGGACCGAGGCCAGGAGCTGGCCGGCCACCCGCTTCAGTTCGTTGTCGCCCTCGGAGTGGCCCCACTTGTCGTTGAACTGCTTGAAGTGGTCGAGGTCCAGAAGCAGCAGGCTGAGCGACCAGCCTTCGCGCTCACCCCGCTGCATCTCCCGGTCCAGGGTGTCCTGGAAATGCCGGCGGTTGAAGAGGCCGGTGAGACCGTCGGTGATGGCCAGCTCCTCCAGGCGGCGGTTGGCCGACTTGAGCTCCTCGTTGCTCTTGGCTAGCTCGTCCCGCGCCTCTTCCAGCCGCACGCGGCCCTCCTGGATCCGCTCCGCCATCTCGTTGAAGGCCCGGGTCAGATCGGCGACTTCGTCGTGGCCGCGCACCGGCAGCCGGACCTCCAGCTCCCCAGCACTAACTCGTTTGGCGCCCGCGGATAGGAGCAGGATGGGCCGCAGCATCTGCCGAGCGGCCAGGAAGGTCAGGGCGAAGACCACCACCACCATGGGGATGCCGAGCCGCAGCAGGCGGGTCCGGGAGTCGACCAGAGGCCGGTAGGCGGCGGCGGCGGGGACCAGGGCGGCCAGGTGCTCTCCCTCCAGGCGCCCCAGGCGGCGGACGCCGTAGACGGTAGGGCCCAAGCCGACCAGGTTGCCCTCGGTGGCGGGTCCCAGCTCGGTGTTTTCGGGAGGCAGGGAGCCCGGGAACCTCTCGACGCCCGGCTGCTCCACCACCCGGCCTGCCTTCACCAGCAGCCGCCCCTTCTCGTCGAGCAGCCAGAAACTGGGCGCCAGCTCTCCCGGCGGCGTGCTCAGGAGCGATTCCAACTCGCGAAGATCGACGCGCAGGACGAGGTAACCAAGCGTCGTGTCAAGCCGGCTTTGGATGGGGCTCAGGATCAGCAGGGTCGGGCGACCCAGGTACTCGGAGTGAAAGAGCGGACTTAGCCGGGGGTCGCGAAGGGGTGGACCGCTGGTGATCGCCGCTCGGCCCCAGGCTTCGAGCCGCTCGTCGCGCGTCCCCGAAACCACCTCACCCGTTAGATCGACGATGAAGAGCGACTCATAGACCTGGTAGTGGCCGAGCACCGACTCCAGGTAGTCCCGCAGGTCCAGGCGGATGCGATCCACCTCGGCGCCCTTGCGGGTCAGCGACTCGACGCCCTCGAAGACGATGAACGATGCGGCCCAGCGCGAGGCTTCGCGGTGCCGTTCCAGGACCCACTCGTCGACCTCGGTGGTCCTTCGAAACAGGTGGTTGGAGATGGTCTCCCGGACCTTCTCACCCAGGATCTCCTCGTTGCGCTGCAAGAGGTAGATCCCCATGCCCAACACGGGAGCCACCACGCAGAGCAGAACCACGACCAAGAGCTTGGTGCGCAAGCTCTCGCGAAGGGCAGCGTAACCTCGTCCCCGCTCGGGCATAACTTCGCCATGCGGGGGGGAGGGTTAACGACCCCCGTCGGCTCCATGTTAACCCGAGCGGCGTGGCGAGCGGGTTCGTCCTAGAAGGTCACCACCGCGCCCAGGACCAGCAAGGCCTGGTTGTTCTTGAAGACTCGGTTCTTCTCGGCGTCCTGGCTCCGGCTCTCGAAGACCTCCCGGTCCGAGTGGTCGTAGCGGCCTTCCAGCCTCAAGATCAGGCGGTCGGCGGGGCGCAGCTCCAGGGTGGCGGTTCCCTCGGTCAGCCGCTGGGCGTGGCCGGAGATGCCTGCGTCCGGGTCGTCGAAGACCTCGCCGCGCAGCACCAGCGCCCAGCGGGTCTTTGGGGGAGCATAACGCATATAGCCCGCCACTCCCTTCCAGCTCGCGGCGTCCGCTTCGGCCCGCCCCTCGCGCGCGGCATCCACGCAGGCCCCCAGGCTCAGAGAGTCGCTGGCCTTGAAGCTGAGAACCAGGTCGCCGTAGGCGCGCCACTGCTCGTCGTTCCCCGGCTGCTCGCGGCCTACGAGCGTGTTCAAGGACACCGACCAGCGCTTGCTGTTCCAGGCGATCTGGGTTCCCAGCGTCTTGCTGTGGTTGGTCTCCCCGATGGTCTGCCAGCCGTTCAGCAGGTGGAGCTGGGCCGACCAGTGGTCGTCGAACGAGTAGCTGGCCTTGACCCCCGCGCTGTAGAAGGGCGAGAACTCGGTGAGCCAGGAGCGCGTGTAGGTCCAGTTGTCCTTGTTCGCCGCGGCCTCGAAGCCCACGTGACAAGGGAAGACGCCCGCTTCCAGCAACAGGCCGCGGCCCCAGCCCGTCTGGTAGGACAGAGAGGCCTGTTGGACGTGCCGCCAGACGTCCGGACCGATGCCGTCTCCGGCGGGCTCGACGGCGTGGATCAACTGGGCTCCGGTACCCGCCGAGAGGATGAGACGCGCCCCCACAGGCGCCGGCTCGACGGCCAGGTCGAGGCTCACCAGATTGAGGCTGAACTCGTCATGCCGTTTGGCGGAGCTGCCCAGACCAGGGACGAAGCTGGCGCCGCCCGGGGGCCGATTGAAATTGTACGCGTAGTAGGTGTCGATCATGCCCTGGAGCTTGAGCCGGCCCTCCGCCTTGGCCGGCGCGTCGGCGGAGGCCTCAGGAGCAGAGCCCACGGCGACCGCCGTGCCGGAGTCACCGGTAGGCGAGGGAAGGCCGTCCTGGGGCGAGGCCGCGGCCAACGAAGTCAGAGCCAGCACGGCTCCGGCCATCAGGGTGGTTCGAGCGGGGGGCGACGAGCCGCGCATGAGACCTCCTTCCTTGCTTGTGAGCGTCCTAGAGTCGCGGCAGGCTATTCCCGACCGTACGCGAGGTCAAGTGTGACCGATCCCTATGACGTTGTTGGCGACCGCGCACCGCACCGTCGTCGGCGGACTCAGAGGACCCGCGCCAGGAGCAAGGTGAGGTCGTCTTCCTGTTCGACGCCACTCCAGATCCGGACTCCATCCACCACTCGCTCCAGGATCTCCTGGATCGGGCGTTCACGGTAGGTGCGCACCGTCTCCAGCAGCCTCTGCTCCCCGAACTCCTGGCCGTCGTCGCTCATGGCCTCGGTGATGCCGTCCGAGTAGAGGACCAGGAGATCGCCCGACCGAAGCTGGGTCTCCTCGACCCGGCAGTCCCATTCGTCGACGAGGCCCACCGCGGCCGCCGTCACCTCCAGGGTCTCGACCTCGCCTGCCGCCCGCAACACAAGGGGCGGGTTGTGGCCGCAGTTGCCGTAGCGCAAGCAGCGGCTTTCGTCGTCGAAGTCCCCCAGGAAGAGGGTGGCGTAGTGCCGCGGCGCCGTTGAATCGAAGAACAACCGGTTGACCGCCTTGAGCAGACGCTGCAGGTCTCCGGCCGACGCCGCGTACTGGCTCCTCAGGTTGGCCTGCAAGTTGGCCATCAGCAGGGCCGCCGAGATGCCCTTGCCCGACACGTCGGCCAGCACCAGACCCAGGCGGCCGGGCTGGCCGTCCAGGTAGTCGAAGTAGTCCCCGCCTACCGCTCGAGCTTGCAGGCAATGGCCTGCGTACTCGAGGTTCCGCAAGGTCGGATGCCGCTGGGGCAGCAACTGGCTCTGGACCTGGCGGGCGATTTCGATCTCGTGGTCGGAGCGCCGCTCCGCCTCCATGCGAGCGGCCATGGTCTCCGCCAGCAGGAAGTTGTCGAGGGCCAGGCCCGCCTGAAGCGCAACCGCAGCCAACAGGCGCTTGTCTTCCCCCGAATAGGACTCCTCCGAGCGGCGCGGTCCCAGCACCACCAAACCCGTCAGCCGATCGGCGCGGTCGAGCAGCGGCACCAGGCATTCGGGACAAAGCCCCTCCATGCCTAGCGTCCGAAGTCCTTCGCTTTCGGGTCCGGGGGTTCGGGGGGCGGGAGGGCCCCGGTGCACAGCGGCGACCGAATTCACTTCGGGCGCCGCGCAAAAGCCCGCCCAAGGCTGTTCTTCGCTCTCGGGTGCGACCTCCACCGGCCGCCCGGCCGCCGCCAGGTCGCGCAGCGCCGGCGATTTTGCGTCCAGGCTCCACAGTTCTTCGGGGGCCTGGCCCGCCGCCAGCTCCAGCCGCCCGCCCGCGGTTGCCAGGTAGACCGCCAGGTGGCGCGGGTGGAGAGCCTCCTGGAGATGCTTCTCGAGCAAGGCAGCCAGGGCCTGCCGGTCGTCGGCGGAGCGCGCGCTCCGGGCCAGGTCCTCCAGCATCTGCCGCGCGTCGTAGGCGCTCCTGAAGAAGGCGCGGTCCAGGCGGCGGATTCCCCGCCGCTCCAGCTCCGCCCCCACCGAGGTCAGCAGCACGCCCAAGCCCACACCTAGCGCTATGCCGACAGGAAGCGTGGCCTCGGCCTGGGGCTCGGCGAATCGGGAGAAGGCCCGGGCGAAGGCGAGGGTGGCGCCCAGGCCCAAGAGAAAGGTGAGGGCGACGAAGCCGTGTTGCACCAGGACGTAGCGGGCCCCGCGCCGGAGCAACACCGGCACCTCGAGCACCCGGTGCTTGAGCAGGGCGTAGGCAAATGAGAGGGGCATCAGGAAAAGCGCGATCACGCTGGAAACCCACACCCAGAACGGGAACTCGCCCAGCTCCCGATGCTGATAGCCGGAGAGGGCGGTGAGCACGAAGGCGGGCGTGATGCCGACGGCGGTCCCCCACACCACCACCCGCGTTTTGCGCCGCACCTCCGGGGATCCGCGACGGGCGTGGATGAAGAGCGAGGTGAGCCCCAACCCCAATCCCGCCAGCGAGTAGGCGAAGGCGACCGGAGACGCCATCGGCTCCAACCGGTCGGCGACCCAGAGCAGCGGGTAGGAGCCGCCCGCGATGAGCACGCAGAGAGCCAGTGGGGCGGCGATGACGACCGGTGGAAGCAGGAGCCACCACTTGAGCCATGGCCACCGCCTGTCGAGTGGCAACGGCGCGGGGAAGACCGCGAAGAACGCGTAGAAGAGAGCCGGCGAAAGGCCGCCCAGGAGCGCCTTGTAGGCCAGCGCGAAGCCGCGCAGAGCGGGTTCGAGGCCGGCTTCGAAGGGCAGCAGGGGGGCGCCGGCGATGAGGCTGCCGAAGAGCAGCGCCAGGAGCCAGGTCCTCCGGTCCGTGCTGCGCAGGTACAGCAGCACCGCCACCAGGATGGCGAAGGGCACCGGGAAGTGGTTGATGGTGCGGATGGCGACCAGCCGGGCCAGTGTCAGCGGGGGAGCGTCCCCTGGCCGGAGCGGCGCCAACACCGCCCGGGCGGTGAAGGGAGGCTGACCGTGCCGAGTCACCCCTAGCTCTACAGAATCCCCGGGCTGGCCCCGCGTCACCGCTTCCAGGTAGGGACCTAACAGAGGACGCCCGGCGACGGTTCGAATCCGGTCCCCGGTCTGGAGGCCGGCCTGTTCCGCGGGCGAACCCGCGCGCACCCCGATGATGGCCAGACTGCGGTCGCGAGGCTGGTAGTCGAAGGCGATTCCCAGCTCGGCCCGCGACCGAAAGCGGACGTCGCGCATCCAGACCACGCTGTAGGTCGCGGTGGCGAGGGCGTAGAGGACGGCGAGCGCCGCAAACAGCCGGCGCGGGGCGAGGGGCTCGGTGCTCATGGCTTCGGATCCAGCGAAGGCTACGCGCCCCCTCCCCAAGGGGTCAAGTTTGCGCCAGAGCCAGAGGCTCGACCTGCCGGCGGGGAGTCGGTATCATGAGAGGTTCGGCCTCGGGGGCGGCCGGCGAGGGCAAACAAGCGCATGGAACTGGACCGCGTCATCATCACTGGGGCACGCCAGCACAACCTCAAGAACGTCACCGTCGAGATCCCCAAGAAGAAGCTGGTGATCCTGACCGGAGTCTCCGGCTCCGGGAAGTCGAGCCTGGCCTTCGACACCCTCTACGCCGAGGGACAGCGCCGGTATATCGAGAGCCTCTCCGCCTACGCACGCCAGTTCCTGGGGCAGATGGACAAGCCGCTCTACGACTCCATCCGCGGCCTGGCCCCCACCATCTCGATCGAGCAGAAGGCCGCCTCCTCCAACCCGCGCTCGACGGTAGGCACCATCACCGAGATCCACGACTACCTGCGCGTGCTGTGGGCCCGGGTGGGGCGCCTCACCTGCCATCAGTGCGGCCGGGCAGTCTCCCAGCAGTCCTCCCAGCAGATCGTGAACGAGATCGCCGAGCTGGCGGAGGGGACCAAGTTCCTGCTGCTGGCGCCGCTGGTCAAGGAGCGCAAGGGCGAACACAAGGACGTCCTGGAGCAGGTGCGCAAGGCGGGCTTCACTCGAGTCCGCGTCAACGGGATCGTGCTGTCCCTGGAAGACGAGATCCGCCTCGACAAGAAGAAGAAGCACACGCTGGACGCGGTGGTGGACCGACTGATCGCCAAGCCGGGCCTCAAGCAGCGCCTTCACGACTCGGTGGAGACCGCCCTGCGCTATGGCGGTGGCATCGTGGTGGTGGCCCCCGAGGGCCAGCCCGAAAAGGTGATGTCGCAGCACCGCGCTTGCCACCACTGCGGCATCTCCTTCCCTGAGCTCACGCCCCAGCTCTTCTCCTTCAACTCCCCGCTCGGTATGTGCCCCGAGTGCTCGGGCCTGGGCACCCGCATGGAGATGGACCCCGAGCTGGTGATCCCTAACCCCAACCTCACCATCAACGAGGGCGCCGTCAAGCCGCTAGGCGCAGTCGGTGAGGGCACCGGCTGGGGCACCGACATCGTGCGCGGCGTGGCCCGGGAGCACGGGATCGACCTCAACAAGCCCTGGAAACAGCTCCCGGCTGCGCAGCGCAGGATCATCCTTTACGGCACCGGAGAGGACCGGGTCAGGATCGAGATGAAGGGCTCCTGGGGCACCGGCGCCTTCAAGATGCGCTACGAGGGCGCCATCAACTCGATGATGCGCCGGATGCGGGAGACCCACTCCGAGGACATGCGGCAGTACTATCAGAAGTTCCTGTCCAACCGGCCCTGCTCCGCCTGCGCCGGCAAACGCATTCGCGCCGAGGCGCTCGGCGTCAAGGTCGGCGGCAAGAGCATCGCCGAGGCCACTGCCCTCTCCGTCGACAGTGCCCTCGCCTACTTCGAGGGCCTGGGGCTCAAGGGCAACGAGGCCACCATCGCTGGCGAGCTCTTGAAGGAGATCCGCTCCCGCCTGCGCTTCCTGCGCGACGTGGGCCTGGGCTACCTGACCATCGACCGCCCGGCCCCCTCGCTCTCGGGCGGCGAGGGACAACGGATTCGCTTGGCGAGCCAGATCGGCAGCGAGCTGACCGGCGTCATCTACGTCCTCGACGAGCCCTCGATCGGCCTCCACCAGCGCGACAACAAGAAGCTCTTGGCCGCGCTCAAGCACCTGCGCGACATCGGCAACAGCGTGGTGGTGGTGGAGCACGACCGGGAGGCCATGGAGGAGTCGGACTGGATCATCGACTTCGGCCCTGGCGCCGGCCGTCACGGCGGCGAGGTGGTGGCTTTCGGGCCGCCGGCCGAGGTCATGAAGGCGAAGGAGAGCCTGACCGGGCGCTACCTCCGCGGCGATCTCGCCATCGAGATCCCCCCAGAGCGGCGGCGGGGCGACGGTCGCCAGATCACCCTGGCGGGGGCTCGCGAGAACAACCTCCAGAGCGTGAGCGTCGATTTCCCGTTAGGCCTCTTCATCTGCGTCACCGGGGTCTCCGGGGCGGGCAAGAGCACCCTGGTCAACCAGATCCTCTATCCGGCGGTGGCGCGGGCGCTTCACGGCAGCGATCTGCCCATCGGCGCCCACGACAAGGTGCTGGGGCTTCAGGAGATCGACAAGGTCATCGACATCGACCAGAGCCCCATCGGCCGCACTCCCCGTTCCAACCCGGCCACCTACACCAAGGTCTTCGACCTGATCCGGGAGTTCTTCGCCATGCTGCCGGAGGCCCGGATGCACGGCTACACCCCGGGCCGCTTCTCCTTCAACGTCAAGGGCGGGCGCTGCGAAGCTTGCGAGGGCGACGGCGTCAAACGCGTGGAGATGCACTTCCTGGCCGACGTCTACGTCCCCTGCGAGGTGTGCCAGGGCAAGCGCTTCAACGAGGCCACCCTGCAGGTCAAGTACAACAACCTGTCGGTGGCTGACGTCCTCGACCTCACCGTCGACGAGGCCCTGGCCCTCTTCAAGAACCACCCCCAGATCAAGCGGTCCCTGGAGACGCTGGCCGACGTGGGCCTGGGCTACATCGCTCTCGGCCAGTCGTCGCCCACGCTCTCGGGCGGCGAGGCCCAGCGGGTCAAGCTCTCCCGGGAGCTGTCCAAGCGCTCCACGGGCCGAACCCTCTACATCCTCGACGAGCCCACCACCGGCCTCCACTTCGACGACATCAAGAAGCTGCTGCGGGTGCTCGATCGTTTGGTGGACGCCGGCAACACGGTGGTGGTCATCGAGCATAACCTGGACGTGATCAAGACTGCCGACTGGATCGTCGACATCGGCCCCGAGGGCGGCGACGACGGCGGGCGAGTGGTGGCGGTGGGGACGCCAGAGGAAGTGGCCGCGGTCAAGGAGAGCTACACCGGCCGCTTCCTGGCGGACCTGCTGCCGAAGGAGAAACCCCGCCGAGCGGCGCGGTGAGGTGCGACCCCGCCGGTTCTTGGGTCACGGGTCGGCCCGCGGATCAGCGGGCCGGTTGGCGCCAAGCAGGCGGCAGACCTCGCGGTAGAGCTTGTCGAACGAGGGCGAGTTGGTACGAGCCTGCTCGAGATCGAAGAGGGCGCCCAAGGCTGGCTGGTCAGCGACCTCGGAGTAGGGTCGCTTCATCACCTTCGCCAGCCAGGCCTTGGCGCCACGAACGCCTTCGGCGTCCGGGGGTGGATCGACGTCTGGCGGGATTCCCCTTCGGCCTCGAAGGGAGTTCGCAGCGGCGAGATACCAAGCCTCCTTCTCGCGGTTGGCGATGACGACAGCCGAGGGCACGTCGCGTCGCGCCGCGCTGGCGCGTTGGGTGAGAGACGGACCGAGCCTGCAAGGAAGATCGTCATCGGCGTCGATCACGACCAGAATGGCCCCCGATCCTCCCAGGCTCCGGGCAGCACGCTCGACCGCGCGCTCCAACTCGCCCGGCCTCACGATCGCATAACGTTGCACGCGAAAGGGCCCCACCAGCCGAGGCGCGTGAATCCCCTCGGCCTCGGCGATCCTGCGCACGATGAGAGGGATGCTCGCCACATCCCCCTGTCCCTCGACGATCAAGGCCAGCGAGGGTGTCACTCGACCTGGTCGCTGAAGAGCCTGAGCTGCTTGAGGTTCTGCTCCACCAGGTCGCGGTCCGGTTCGATGGAGCCTTGTGACAGCAGCTCGCCCGCCGCATAGAGCCGGTCGCGAAGAACCGACCGGGTGGCGGCATCCACCCGGCCCACCACCGTCGCCCCACCCTCGGCGGTGACCGCGAGGAGATGCTCTTCACGGATGGCCTTGTGGTTGAGCAGGTCGGGAGAGTGCGTCGTGGCCAGGACCTGGACCCGGTCGCTGGCCACGAGCAGGACCTCGGCCATGACCTCGGCGGCTCCCGGATGCAAGGCCATCTCGGGCTCTTCGATCCCGACCAGAGAGACCCGGCGCTGTCCATTCAGCTCGGACTGAAACGCGGCCACCAGAATGCCCAGGGATCTCAGGGTGCCATCCGACATGTCCGCGGCCAGGAACCGCCAGGGGCTGGGATCGCCAGCCATCTCCTGGCGGAACTCCAGGGTCTCCTTCGGTCCGAGCGTCTTGTGCCCGACCGACACCACTCCGGGAACCACCGCCCTCAAGTGCTCTGCGATCGTCCGCAGCGGGCGGCCCTCTTCAAGACGCCCCAGCTCGCGAACCACGGCCGCCAGGTTCCTGCCGTCCCGCGCCAGCATCTGGCCGGGATCGGGCTCTTGCAGGTCCCGGATTCGCTCGGGATTCAGGTTGTAGAAGCTCATCCGCCGCAGGCTCTCGTACAGAGGTCTGAACTCCGGAAGCCCCGAGATGGCGACCAGAGCCAAACGATCCCGCTCCAACGCAGTCGGCAGGGTTCGCGAGGCCTCTTCGATGTGGCCCTCCCGGACCACGAAGAACTCGGCACCGACTCTGCACTCCTCCCGTTGGACCACGAAGGCCCCGTCTCGTTCGGCGCCCACCCTGAAGCTGTAGGAGGCCGAGCGTCCGTCCCCCAGAGCTAGGTCAAGTCGTATGCCAAAGTGCGTGGGATGCCCCCGGGATCGTCGTCGGACGGACTGGATTCCTCCCCGGTCGCGCAGTGCCTGCTCCAGCGTGGTGTTGAGACCGTCGGCCACGAACCTGAGCGCGTCGAGGAAGTTGCTCTTGCCGGAACCGTTGGGTCCCACCAAGAAGGTCAGCGGCCCCAGCTCCACTCGGCACCGAGCTATGCTCTTGTAGTTCGTGATGGAGACGGCACTGAGAAGGGGCGGCATGGACTCCCAGGGTAGTCCCTGGGCCGGGCCGGTTCAACCGTGCCGTCCTACTGGCCCACTGGAGAGGGGCGACTCGCGGACCAGAACCGCGGCCAGGAGGTCGACACGGGGAGCCCCCGTGTCCTTGCGCGTTGTGAGCGCCATCGCGCTTCTGATCGCCTCGTGCGCGCGGGCAGGGTACCTGCACGCTCCCACCCCTGCGGCAGAAGTGTCCCCGGCTGCCTGCGCTGCGACCGCCGAGGACCCGCTGCTGGCCTGCGCCCCGGTCGTTCTGCAGGAATTCGCCGCGGGGCCCTCTGCGATCCTCGATCGGCCCACCCCGTTCGATCCCGAGGGCTCAGGCTACCTGGCCGACGACCTTGCGGCCTGGCGGCGGCAGCCGCGGCCGGGCCTGGTTCCGTTCTACGCGTCCCTGAACCAAGACGCCGAACGACTCTATCTCTTCTACGGCCTCTACTACCCGGCGGACTGGTCGGGCCCCCCGGGGAAGCCGAGGATCGACCACGCCGGAGACATGGAAGGGGCGCTGGTGGTGGCGGCTCGTCGCAGCGGTCGGGTCGAGGCCGTCATCACCCAGGCGCACAAGCTCTTCTACCTGTGGACACTCGATCCCGCTGCGCATCCTCGTGCCGCCTCAGGCCCCATCTCGCTCACTCCAACGGGTCGTCCCATCCTGTTCGCGGAGTCCGGTGGCCATGGGCTCTATGCGTTGGGCGCTGGGCGATGGACGCCGCGGGGCGGCGGCCGCTATCCGCAGGGCCCGGCGGCGGTCCCGGAAAGCCGCCTGCTCCGCATCGAGTTGGCGCCGGAAGGCGCGCACGCCGGCCCCCGAGCTGCGGCCGAGATTCGCCCCCTCGACCAACTGCGCGCCTACCGAGACCTGCCGAGAGGCGCCCGCCCGCCCCGGGAATGGCAGGATCGGCGCGGGCTGGGATCCCGCGGCGCTCTGATCGCTAACCCGGCCGGCCTGCTGGCCGTGCTGGAGCGCGCCAGCCGCCCCTGAGCCCGTCTCAGCGGGAGCCAGTTCCCCTTCTCTTCTTGCTCGCCTTCCGCCCACCCCGCGACGCGTAGGTCTCCGGGGCCTCGGCACTCAGGGACGCGGTGCCCTTTCCTGGCTCCTCCTCCGCCACGAAGAAGGCAAGGGGCTTGCCGTAGAGCAGCCCCAGCTCCGACAGCTCGACCACGTCGAGGCGCCGCTCGCCCGACTCGCACTTGGAGACAAAGGACTGGGTGCGGCTCACCGCAGTAGCCACCTCGGTCTGGGTCAGACCTGCCCCGACCCGCGCCTCGCGGAGGCGCGCCAGCAGCCGGCGGTACTTCGAGGAGTAGGTCGAGCGCATGACTCGGGCGCCTAGGGTTGAATTCCGAATCCGGATATTCCAAAATCGGATTTCAGGAACATGCCCATGAACCCCTCCCTCCCGACGTTGCCGCCGGCACGGGTTCTGTTGGCGGAAGACGATCCGGCGCTGCGAGACCTCTGGGCCGAGGTCCTCCGAGGCGAGGGGTTCGACGTAGTGGCCGCTGCGGACGGGGGTGAGCTGGTCGATCTGTTCTGGAGCCAGGGTCCTTTCGACACTCTCCTGCTCGACGAGGACATGCCGAGGCTCCGGGGCCGGCAAGCGCTGGCCAGGCTGCGGTCCGCCGGAACCAGGGTGCCGGCCGTGATCTGCAGCGGCAGGGTCGAGATCGATCCGGAGGAGTGCCTGCGCCTGGGTGTGCGCTTTGTTCTCAGAAAGCCCTGCACGCTGGCGTGCCTGGTGAGCACCATGCGCGCTGCCCTGGAGGATCGGCCCTCCGGCCAGCCGCTCGCCCCGTGAGATCGATCGAGCGGGCCCCGGACCGCGCTCAGGAGGAGTGGCTGCCCTCCAGCAAGGCGGCGGCCAGCAGCGGCACCAGCAGCTCGTGATGGCCGGTCAGACTGTAGCCGCGACCCACGCCGCGGGTGGGTCGCTGGACCACGTTGGTCAGCGGCCGGTAGGACTGGATGAAGTCGAGGTTGGCGGTCGCAAAGTCGCGGAGGTCGTGGCCCAGGTTGCGAGCCAGGGTGACCGCCTTCAGGAACACCTCGGGCAGAAGCACCGCCGAGCCCACGTTCAGATAGACCCCGCCGCCGCCCAGCTCGGCCACCTGGGCCGCGAAAAGGCGGAAGTCCAGATGGCTGGAGCGGCCTAACGCAGCGGGATCGCAGGCCGGGTGCAAGTGAACGATGTCGGTGCCTATCGCCACGTGAACGGTGGCGGGCAACCCCAATCGGTAGGCGGCGCCCAAAAGGCTGACACCAAGGTGCGGCGACGCCGTCTGCACCAGATGGCGCCCCACTGCCGCCCCCAGGCCCAGGCCGTCCCGATCGCCATCGGCCACCGCCCGGTTGATCCCCTCCCCCGTCTCCCGGGCCATGCCGAACTCGCCCGAGCCCAGGGTTTCGGCCACCTCCTCGGAGGTCTGCCCCGCCACGGCCAGCTCGAAGTCGTGGACCACGCCGGCGCCGTTCAGGGCGATGCCGGTGACCAGGCCCTTCTCCATCAAGTCGATCAGCACCGGCGACAAGCCGACCTTGAGGACGTGCCCGCCCAGGCCCCAGAGAATCGGCTTCCCGCGCTCTCTGGCCCGCAGGATCTCCTGGACCAAGGCGCGCAGGGAGTCCCCAGCCAGGATCCTGGGGAGCGAGTCCAGAAACGCCGCCAGTCCGGTGCCGGGGAGGTGGGGCCGGGCGAACTGGGCCAGCGTGACCTTGCTCTTGCGTCCGGCCAAAGGGTAGGTGCGGATCCGGTCGAGCTCCAGGGGGCGGGGCGGCTTGCCGGGCTTCACGCCGTGACCGCCTCTTCCACCATCTGGCACAGCAGGTGGATCACCATGCCGTGCACCTCCTGGATGCGGGGGGTGGCCGGGTGGGGGACATCGATCAGGTAGTCCACGAGACCCGGCAGCTCGCCCCCACCGGCCCCGGTCAACCCCACGGTGACCAGACCTCGCTCCCGGGCCAGCCGCAGGGCGGAGATGACGTTAGGGGAACGGCCAGAGGTGCTGATGCCAAACGCAACATCCCCAGGCCGGCCGTGGGCCTCCACTTGCCGGCGGAAGACCGCGTCGTAGCCGAGATCGTTGGCCACCGCGGTGATCACCGAGGGGTCGGTGGTGAGGGCCAGGGCGGGCAGGGCCGCCCGGTCCCGGAGGAAGCGGCCCAGGAGTTCTCCGGCCAGGTGTTGGGCATCGGCGGCCGAGCCCCCGTTGCCGAAGCAGAGGATCTTGCCGCCGGCGCGCAAGCAGCTCGCGAGCCGCTCGCCCACCTCCAGCAGCAGCCGCGCGTTCTCCCGGAAGAAGCGGTCCTTGAGGGCAATGCTCTCCGCGGCGATGGCCCTCAGGGTTTGCTCGTCCATACCGAAGGCGGATCAGGGCTTGTCGGCGCGGATGTGCACGGTGAGCAAGAGCGACTGGAGCGAAGGCTCGTCGACCGCGACCTGGAAGACGGCCCCGTCCTTGAGACCGGCCGGAATCCGCACCGGCACCGGCAGCCGAGTGTCCAGCCGGCCTTCGCCCCCGCAGTGGCCGCAGTCGAAGCCGGCGCCTCCGGTGCCGCCACACGCCGGGCAGGTCGCCGCCACCGGGATGTCCAGCGGCAGCGTGCCCCCCTTGGCGGCTTCTCGGGCGGTCAGCACGATCTCACCCGAAAGCGTGCCAGGGCGGGTGGGGCGCCGCAGCTCGCCCATGGCCGGGCTCTTCAAGAAGGACCAGGACGCGGCGTCGAACCGCCTGTCCCCCTGGCCGAGGGTCTCGTCATAGCGACGGCGGGCCTCGGCGTTGGCCAGCGTTTCGTAGGCGACCCGCAGGTCATCGATGTCCCCGGTCCCTGCCTGCTTGGCCGGACGCAGCTTTCGGGCCAGGCGCCTGTAGGCCCGCTTGATGGCGTCGGTCGTCGCATCGCGGGGCACCCCGAGGATGCGGTAGTAGTCCTTGCGTTTCTCCATTCCAGCTACACCATAGGTCGTGGCCGGAAGCGGTGTCAAGCCGGCCTTCGAGCGACGTCCCGGCAGGGTGCTATGATCGCCCGCATACGCTACAGGCTTGCTGAGTCGGGAGGACTCCCATGTCTCCAGAGACGAGTGCGGTCACGCAGCTGCTGCTGCGTTTCTTCCACATCTTGTTCGGCGTGGTCTGGCTGGGCCATCTCTACTTCTTCAACTTCGTCAACGGCCCTTTCCAGGCGGTGCTGGACAAGGAGTTGAAGCCGCGGGTCAACCCGCCCCTGCTGTTGCGCGCCCTGTACTGGTTCCGCTGGGGAGCGGTCTTCACGCTGCTCACCGGCTGGGTGCTCTTCGGCCTCCTCTACTGGCCTTTCGGGGCCGCGCTGCTCCCTCCCGAAGGGGGCCTGTCGGCCCGCGGCGTCTGGATGCTGATCGGGGCGGTGTTGGGCACCGTGATGTTCGCCAACGTCTGGCTGGTGATCTGGCCGGTGCAGAAGAAGATCCTCGGCGGTCTGGCGGCGGGTTCGCCGGCACCGCCGGAGCTGGCCGCGCGGGTCACCCTGGTGTCGCGGATCAACCTGTTCCTCTCCGCCCCCATGCTGATGGGGATGGTCGCCGGCTCCCATCACGAGGTTTGGGCGCTGATGCCCGGCTGGATGCACGGGGTGTTTCTGATCCTGACCTTGGGCGGCGTCCACGGTCTCTGGAAGCGGGCTCAGAAGGCCGGTGGGAGCCTCTGACAACGGAAACGACATCAACCACAAGAGCCCAGCGCGGCCAGGGCCGCACCCAAACGAACGGACACCACAGAGGCACAGAGAAGAGACCGCCGGCCGCAAGCGGAACGGACGTACACCGCGCTCCAGTCTCTCGCCGATCGTCGTAGCTGAAAGCTAATCGCTGATCGCTGCCCCCTGGTGGCACTCCCCGCTCCTCGGCCCAGGTCGCTCTCGGTGCCTCGGTGTCTCTGTGGTTATGCCGTTAGGTGGAACGCCACCGCGCGCACGAAGTTCCGGGCCGAGAAGCGCCCGCGGCTGAACCAGGTGAGGAAGCCCTCGGGACCCACCGCCCGGCGCGCCACCTCGGCTTCGGGCAACCCCTGGGCCAAGAGGTCGAGGATGCGCTCGCGCAGGCTGCGCAGGCCATCGGCCTTGCGGCGCAGAGAAGCGGGCCCGTCCTCTAGGAGGCCGCGGTGAGCGCAGAAGACCTGGCGCACCGGCAAACGACCCACCGCGTCCAGCGAATCGATGAGGCCGGAGACATCCTCGTCGGAACGCAGGTAGCGGAGCTTCTCGGCCAGGAACAAATCGCCGGTGAAGAGCCAGCCGCGCTCGGCCTCGAAGAGGCAGACGTGGTCGGGGCTGTGCCCAGGGGTGTGGATCACCTGGAATCGGAGGTGGCGAGTCGCCACCTCCTTGCCCAGCGGCTCCGCCACAACGTGCGGTGGGCGGCCCCAGGCGAAGCGCCGGTAGAGCTCCTGCACGAAGCCCCGCTCCAGAAGCGGCACCCCCAAGGGATGAACCTGCGGTCGCAGTTGGCGCCGGGCCAAGAGAGCCGCCGCCGCGCCCATGTGGTCCTCGTGGTGGTGGGTGAGGATGAGCCCCTCCAGGCGCTGGCCCTCCAGGGCCGAAAGCAGCTCGCGCCAGGTCGTCGGGGGCCCGCAGTCGACCAGCACGCCATCGACCAGGTAGGCGCCGGTCCAGTAGAGGGGCCGGCCCAGGAAGCGCCTGGCCATACGCAGGAAGCCGATCTCGCCGTAGCTCTCGCTGCGAATCACGGTGGCGTCCGGGACGGCCACAGCCGCCTGATCTCGAACCCCAAGGCGGTTGCCAGCAGCAGCAGAGCCAGGACTACGAGGGGGCCCCGGAGCTTGGGCAGCCAGGGGCTGGCGGGCTGAGGCATGGTCAAGGGCGACGGGGATGGGGTCGCCATCGGCGATTCCGCGGCGAGGGTCTGGCTGTCAGACGCAGGCCGAGCGGGTGAGCGTGTCCCGTCGGTTCCGCGCCCGACCCTGGTGGCCTCCGCTCCTGCCGAGCCGCCTTCCTCCTGCGATGGTGCTGGATCAGGGATCGGCGACCCGGCGAGGCTCGGGACGGCCATCAAGGCGGCGAGCGTCAGACCGCGAAGTCGGCCCACCGCGAGGAGCGTCTCATTACCGAAAGGCAGGGCCCGCCGCAGGCTTCCCCGCGGCGAGCCGAAGCCCGGAGCTACTTGGTCTTGCCGGTAACGGCGAAGTGGTCGCGGCGGTTGCGGCCCCAGCAGTCCTCGTTGGACTCCTGGCACAGCGGGACCTCCTTGCCGTAGGACACGGTCTTCAGGCGCGCCGCCGGCACGCCCAGAGAGATCAGGTAGTCGGAGGCGGCACGAGCGCGGCGCTCGCCCAGAGCCAGGTTGTACTCCACCGAGCCCCGCTCGTCGCAATGGCCCTCGATCGTGATCTTGAGGAAGTCGAACTTCCTCAGCACGTCGGCGTTGCGGGCCAGGATCTGGCGATCGCCCTCGCGAAGGTCCGCCTTGTCGTAGTCGAAGTGGATGTCGTTGAACAATCCCATCCGTTCGATCTCGTCGGTGGACATCTGCGAGAGGCGTGTGTACTCGTCCTCCTGCCGCACCGTGTCGGGAGTGGCCGCTGGAGGCGGGGCCAAAGGCGGCGCGGCGGGGGCCACCACGGGCGCGGAGGGCGGCGGTGGCGGCGTCTTCTTTCCGCAGGCCACGAATGCCGTCGCGGCCACCAGGGTCACAACCAATGCTGTCTGTCTCATTCCACTCACCCCTTCAGTCGTTGAAACACGGCCGCGAGGAAGCAGCCGCTCAGGGCTTCTTCTCGTCGTTCTCGCCCTTGAAGGACTTCTTGAAGTTCTTGATGCCCTCGCCCAACCCACGGCCGAGCTCGGGAATCCGGCTGGCACCGAAGATCAGGATCAGGATCAGGAGAATCAGCAGTATCTCGGGCACACCCAGACCGAACATGAGTCCTCCGCAGCCAGACCAAACCCGAAATGCGGCGACGGCCTGGCTTGGCTCGCTCGAATCATACCCCAGACTCGTCCGGGAGCACGCGCAGGGCCTCGTGGAGACGCCCTCGCCGATAGCCTTGGGGGTCGAGAACGGCTTCGGGGTAGCCGGTCTCCCGAACCGCCGACAGCAGCGCCTCTCGCAGCCCCTGGTCGCTCAGGCGGCCCATCTCGCCGCCGGCGATCTCGATCGAAGCCAGGTCGCCGCGATGGCGAACCCGGAACTCCCGGAAGCCCAGGGCGCGGACTCGGGCTTCCGCGGCCTCCACCCGGCCCAGAACCTCGGCGGTGACGGGGATGCCGAAGGCAACGCGTGAGGCCAGGCAGGGTGAAGCCGGCAGGTCCCAGGTCGGCAGTCCCAGGGCCCGGGAGAGGATCCGGACCTCCGCCTTGGCGAGACCAGCCTCGGCCAGCGGGCTGCGGACGCCGGCCTCCACCGCCGCCTGGTGGCCGGGCCGAACGTCGCTGAGATCGTCGGCGATGAGGCCATAAGCGACGCAGGCGTAGCCCTCGGCCTGGGCCAGCGGCAAAAGCCGCCGAAACAGCTCCGCCTTGCAGTGGTAGCAGCGGTCCGGGGCGTTTTGCACATAACGGTCAGCTTGCAGTTCGGCGGTGTTCAAGAAGCGGTGGGCGAAGCCGAAGTCGGCGGCCAGAGAAGCCGCCTGAGAGCGCTGGATCCCGGCCAGCGAGGCGGAGTCGGCGGTCACCGCCAGCGCCCGCGAGCCCAGCACCTGGTGCGCCCTGAGCGCCAGGTAGGCGCTGTCCACGCCCCCGCTGAAGGCGACCACCACCGAACCCATCTCGCCCAGCAACAGGTCCAACGCCTGCTGCTTGGTCTCCGGATCGATCCTGGCGGCTACTCGTCCCAGTCGTCCTCCTGTTGTGCAGCCGGATCCAACTCCAGGGGGGAGAGCCCCACCACCTCGAGGTCCACGCCGCATTCGGGACAACTGATCACCTCACCCTTGTCGACATCGAACTCGTCGATTTCGATGTCCGCCTCGCACTCGGGGCAGAGTGCCATCTGCGCCACCTCCCGGAGGGGGGAGCGGCCAACCGCCGCTCCCCGTCAAGCGGCCCGATCATACCTCAAGCCGCGCCTACCGGAAGTTCCGGTGAGCCCTAGCGGGTGCGGTAGCGGAAGCGCACCGTGGTCTCCTCGTCGATCACCAGCGGCCGCAGGAAGTGGAAGGAGGCCCCGGCCCTGGGCACGTCCACCCGCACCGGCAACACGCCGGCCACCCGCCGCTGCAAGTTGGCCACGTTCGAGGAGGGCGCCTGCGGGGCCACCTCATCCTTGCGCTTGCCGGGCTCCGCTGCGTTCACGGCCTGGTCGCGGGTCCGGTAGCTCCACTCGGTGGCCGACTGCCGGGTGTCGATCTGTGGCGCTTCAGCGTTGACGGTGATCGTTTCCTCCACGCCCGCCACCTTCATGCCCGCTACCGTCAGGCCGAGGTCGGCCACCGCCATCCCCGGGATGGCGTTGCCCTCGAACTTCTTGACCTGGTACCGGTCGGGCAGGAACAGCTCCCAGGTGAGCAGGGTGATGGGGATGTCCAGGCGGGGCAGCTTGAGCTCGGCCTCCCCCTTCTTGGCGAAGGGGGTTCCCGGCTCCAGGTAGACAAACGACACCGCGTAAGGGCCGTTAGGCCGGAAGCCGGCCCTGAGCAGGGGCACCCGGGTCCCGTCCTCGCCCTGCACCGGCTTGGCGGGCTCGCCGGCCACCTCGGCCGACACCAGGGTGGAACCGGCGGGCAGCGCGACCTTCAGGAAGGGCTGCGCGTGGTTGCGCACGGTGAGCGTGACCTCGGTCAACCGCCGGCCCTCGCTGGTGGCGAGCGTGGTCACCGCGGCACGCTCCGCCACCGCCGCCAGCACGGAGGCGCTGGGGAAGCGTTTGACGTCGAGCCGGAGGCCCGGTCCCTCGCCGGCCCGCCGGTGGTAGCGGAAAGCCGCCAGGATCGGCTCCTTGGCCAGCGAGCGCAGGGAGGGCGCGGCCTCGCTCGCATCCATGCGCCTCAGGGTGCCGCTCTCGGTGGCGGTGAGCTCCAGCGTGCCCACGCCCTCCACCGCGACCTCGCCGGTCTCGCGTTGGGCACCGGTGAGAGAGGCCACCGGCGCGTCCATGGGGTAGGAGCCGTCCGGCGTGGAGCGGGCCAGCCCGACCAGGAACTGATGCCGCCTGCTGCCGGGTTCGCGTACGGTGAGGGTCAGCAGGCCCGGGCGCTCGGATGCGGCGTCGAGGGTGGCCCCCGAAACCCCGGTGACCTCGAAGCCGCTCGGGATCTGCAGGTCGAAGGTCGCCGGCTCGCCGTCGAGCAGGGTTGCCTCGACCAGGATCGCCATCTGCAAGTCGGCCTCGCCGACGGTCAGCAGCGTCTTCACGTCGGACAGGAACCGCACCTCACGGGGAGCCGCCGTGGTCGCGGTATCGCGGGCCGACCAGAAGAAGCGAGCGGCCCGACCCGGCTCCAGCGTGGCCTCCACCAGAGTCTTGCCGGCCGCAGTCGTGCGTTTGGTGATGAGGCCGGACTCGACCCGCACCTCGGCCTGCTCTCCCGGCAGTTCCAAGCTGGCGCGGGCGCTGCCCGCGGGCGGCACCGGTACTACGAAGGAGGCGCGACCGGGCTCCGACACCACCGGGCCACCCCAGTCGAGGCTGACCGAGAAGGGCGCCGGACCGTTCAGGATTGCGGCGTGACTTCCGCCCTCGACGATCAGCGGCAACGTCTTGCCCTCCCGTCGCGCGTCCAGAACGGTGGCACCGCTGAACAAGGGCACCTTGGTGGCGCCGCTTTCAAACACCTCGCCGTCGAGGGTGACAACGCCGCGAGCGCCCTCGCCGGTGATCCGGAGCTTGAGATCCGCCCGGGAGAGAACGCTTGAGAGCGGCGGCGATTCGGGCCGCTTGGGGGGCCGGGCCGCGCGCTCCACCAGCCGATCGTACTCGCCTAGCGGCAAGCTGACGGTTCCGGGAGGGGCCTGGGGCGGGCGCGGCTTTTCCTCGGCCGTGGAGAGGCTGGCGACCAGAGCGACCGCGGTGATGGCAATCGGCCTCAGCATGGCAGCCTCCTCACTTCCCCACGCGGGCGTAGGCGAACTCGATCACCGGAGCTTGACCCTCGGCGGTCAGCTCCGACACCAGGAACAGGCTGCGACCGACTTGGGGTACCGCCACCTGGACCGGGAGCGTCCCCGCCACCCGGTTGACCCGGCCCGACTTCTGGAAGCGGTCGACCAGGGCCTGAAGATCCGCCCCGGCCTTGTCCTCCTCTCGCGCCTTGGCCGCCGGTCGGTGCTCCAGGAGTCCTGCCTGGGACGCATAACTCACCTGCTCCCGAAGCGCGGCCGAGCTGGGTGGCTCCAGAGGCTGGACCCGGAACGCACCCGGCTGCGCCGCCAGCTTGAAGCGCGGCGAATGGTAGATCTCGAGCCCGCTGCGGTTGGCGGGCAGGTCGGCCGCCGGAAGCCCCACTCGTCCGCGCCCCTTGTCGGGCCAGCTCGCGCTCTTCTCGAAGTAGACGATCTCCACCGCGAAGGCGGGGGCCTCCTCGCCCACCCGGCTCTTGGTCAGGGGCAGGAGCAGAACGCCGTCGGAGGAGCGGCCCGGACGCACCGGCCGGCCGGCCACCGAGGCACTCCAGAGTGCCGCTCCCTCGGGCAGAGTGAGGCCCAGGAAGCTCTTGGCGTTGTTGCGCACCGCGTAACGCGCACGGATCAGGCACTTGCCCTCCTCGCTGAGGAGCGCCTGGTAGCGCGCCTCCTCCACCGCCGCCACCAACACCGCCTGGGGGGTGTAGCGCGAGACGGCGACGGTCAGGCCGCGAGGCGCCTTGCCGTCCTGAGGCCGAAAGCGGTAGGCGACCAGGGACGGCGAGTCGCGCCCGGCCACCGGATCGCCCAGATCCACCGGATCGGCGGTGTCGAGGCCCTTGGGCTGGGCCTCCTTGATCTCGCCCGCCCCCAGCACTTCCACCGCCACCCCGCCGGTTTCACGTTCGGCGGCCGGCAGCCGCAGAAGCGGCACCGGCAGAACGCCGTCGCGTGGCGCCCGGCTTTCGCCCGTTACCACGAAAGCGGCCTCGCGTTCGGCGGGCTCCAGGAACTTGACCACCAGGCTGCCGGCCTTCTGATCCCAGTCCCCCACCGCGGCACCGCTCACCTCGTTGACCACGAAGCCCTCGGGCACGGCCACGCTGACGGCGGCGGCGGCGCCCTGGATCACCTCCAGCCGTACGCTGGCGCTCAGCTGGGCTGCGTCCTCGCTCAAGCCCACCAGCTCGGTCACGCTGCCCCGGAAGCGCAACGCCTGGGTGGCCCGGCGTTCCTCCCGCTTGCGCCGCCAAGAGAAGGTGAGCGCTTCGCCGGAGCGGCCGTGGGCGAGAAAGCGCACGCCCTCGGCGGTCTCGGTCTTCTCGGCCAGAAGGCCGCCGGTCAGCCGGAGGTCGATCCCCTGCCGGGGCAGGCTCAAGGTCGCCCGTGACAGCGCGGCGGTGGAGGCCGGGAGACTGATCGTCTCGGTGCCCGCGGAAGAAGAGACCGGCACCGCCACCTCCAGGCTGAGGGTGGCGCGTCCCGGCTTCGAGAGCAAAACGTAAGGCGCGGACTCCCCCTTCCCGGGAGCGCCCTCCACCAGCGAGACCGGTCGGCCGTCCAGGCGCGCCTCACGCACCAAGAGGCCGTCCGGGATGGCCACCTTCACCCAGCCCTCCTTGAACACGTCGACGGTGACCCGGGCCTCGCCGCTGGCGGTCTCCGCCACCACCTTGAGGTCGTATTCGATGCGGGTGAAGGCGGCGTCGACGGGAGGGGGCGAGGGTTCGGGGTCTCGGGGATAGGCTTTGCTGCGTAGCGCGCGGTAGTCCTCGACCGGGAGCACGACCCAGCCTTCGGAGCGCGGGGACTCCTGGGCCGAGACCGGGGAGGAGGCGAGGGCGGCGGCAAGGAGCAGGGCTCGTGTCATGGGCACCTCCGGGGGCACTGAGGGTTCCGACGCCGGAACCGTCGGGTCGGTTGCGGTCAAGAGTAACCCGCGAGGGGTACAGGCGGGGTAGGGAGGCTATTCCCGACAGGGGTCGGCAGTCGGCGGCCAGCGAGGTGTAGGGGCGCAGCATGCTGCGCCCCACCGGGCCTATCGCGGGAACAGCACTCCCGGCGAGAGTTTCCCTTTGGGGTCCAGGGCGGCCTTCACCTGACGCATCTCGGCGATTCCCCGCTCGCCGTACAGCTCGCGGAGCAGAGCCTGCTTGACGGGACTGCGGCCCACGCCGTGCTCCGAGAGGGGACATCCCCCCAGCCGGATCACCTCCCGGCCGAACTCGAGGATCGCCTCCTCCCCTAGCTCGACATCGCGTCTCGACCTGGGGATGGCGTTGGCGTGGAGGTTGCCGTCGGAAACGTGCCCCCACAGCGCGTGATCCAGGCCGCGGCGCGAGAAGCCCTCGCGGTAGCGAGCGATCATGGCCGGGAGGTGCTCGAAGGGCACGATCATGTCGGCGGCCGTCTTGTGCACCTCCGGCTCGCCCGCCTGCTGCAGGGCGGCGATTCGGTGATTGACGGCCAGGGGGACGGCTTCGCGCAAGGCCAGCAGATGCTCGGCCCGGGTCCGTTCCTCGGGCAGGGCGATCTCGATGGGGTCGAGCGCCGCTTCGGCTTCCAGCAGACGGCTCAACTCCTCGAGCGCGGCCGAGGGGCCAGCCGCCGCCGGGAACTCGATTTCGATCAGCAGGGTGCTAGCAGCATTGTCCGGTAGGCGCACCCCGTGCTCGCGATCGGCGCCGTCCTCCCGCAACAACTCCAGGCAGCGGCGGTCCAGGGACTCGATGGCGGCAACCTCGAGTCCCCTGCCGGCCCCGGACACCTCACGCAAGCGAGCCACGGCCGCCAGGGCGCGCGCCTCCTCGGCGAAACTCACCCAGGCCAAGAACCGGCCCGGCTCGGGAAGCAGACCGAGAGTCGCCTCCGTGATCACCCCCAGCGTGCCTTCGGAGCCGACGAAGAGATCGACCAGGTCCATGCCTGGCGCGGCGTGGTACCCGGCCGAGCGCTTGGCAACCTCGGGCATTCGGTAGGTGGGGATGGGCACCCGAAACACCCTGCCATCGGCCCCCTCGATCTCGAAGAAGCCATCGCCATCGGCAACGCAGGCCCCGCGAGCCAGATCGAGGATGTCACCGCTGGCCAGCACCACCGTCAGGCCCTTTACCCAGCGCCGCGTGGAGCCGTACTTGAAGGTGGCCGCGCCGGCGGCGTTGGTCGCCAGGACGCCGCCAACGAAGGCACCCCGGAAGGTGGGTACCGGCGGATAGAAGAGGTGCTGGAGCCGCAGGTGGTCCTCCAGGGTGGACAGCGCCACCCCCGCCTGGGTGTGAACCCGATCGGGCCCTGCCGCTTCGATCCGGTCCATGCGTGCCAGGGAAAGGACCCACTCGCCAAACGGTGTGGCCCCCCCGGTCAGCGACGACTGCGCCCCGACCGGGACCACCGCGGGCGCCTCGCGCAAGACGGCTGCGACCTCGGCTTCGTCCCGCGGCAAAGCCACCACCGGGGTGTGGCCGCCGGGCGTGCGCGCCGCGTCCTGCAAGTACGAGGCGACCTCCTCGCCATGCAAGAGGGCAGGCAGGCGCAGGGCCCCCCGAGGCTTGCGGGCGCGGATGCGGTGGCTGGGCAGGCCTACCCCCGGAGGTGGCCGATCTTGGATTGGAGGAAGGCGCGGCCGCGTTTGAACTCGGCGACATCGCCGCGAGCCAGCGCGGCGATGGTCTCGGCGGCCCGAGTGGCCAGCTCGGCCTGTCCCATCTGCTCGAGCTCTTGGCGCACCTGCTCGAGTTTGGCCCGAATGCTGTCCAGGGTGCCCACGTCGGCGGCGTTCAGCGTGGAGAGGAGAAGATCGATGCGGGATGCCGTCTCGGTCATCGGCTGACCGTAGCCCGCGGTGCGCGGCGGTGTCAAGGTCGGCCGAGCGAGCGAGCGAGCGATACCCGCTCTCGATCGGGCGATGCTAACCTGGTTGCGCTGGCGAGGGCCTCGGGGCCACTAGCGGCGAAGCTTGGAAGGGAGAACTGCATGAAGAAGGCACTGCTTGTCATCGGGCTGGGTCTGGCCACTGCAACCACCGCTCACGCCCAGGAGAAGAAGCAACTGGGGCTCACCGCCCTGGTGGGCTGGGGCTCGAGCGGGGGCGAGTCGTCGATCGGGCTCCAATATCACGTTACCGAACGATTCGCCCTGCGACCGACCTTCGGTTACGCCCGCATGGAGCAAGACATGGGCTGGGATAGCGGCGACTACCCGCCGCCGAACGCAGGCATGAGGCCCGCTTGCGGAGAATCCTGCCCGATCCAGCCGGTGATGCCGGATCTCGGCCAAACCACCTCCACCAGCTGGAACGCCGGACTGGCCGGCCTCGCCTACCTCTCCAAGAGGGACGGCTTCTCCAGCTACCTGGGGGCTTCGGGGGCCTACGGGCGACAGACCAGCGAAACACCCATCGTCCCCATGCGCAACGGCAGCGTCCGCTACTCGATGAAGGGGCACCTCTGGACCTGGAGCGGCTTCTTCGGCATGCAGTACGCACCCGCAAAACGCTTCAGCCTGTTCGCGGAGGCGGGCCTCCGCTACGCGACCAGCGGGGGCGACCGGCGGGTCGACGCGTCGAGCGTCTCCACCTTCGGTGCCCACCTGGGGGCCATCTTCTACGTGAAGTAGCGTCCCCAGGAGGGGAGCGGCGAGCCCGCTCGGGACCGGCGCTATACTGGCCGGGTTTGCTGTCCCTCTCTGGAGGAGTCCCTTGGCCACCATCACCGTCTACGTCAAGCCCACTTGAACCTCGTGCCGGAAGTCGGTCGACTTCCTGAGACAGAAGAAGGCCAGCTTCGAGGTGGTGGACCTTACCAGGGCTGCCCTGACCGCCGCCGAGATTGGCGCTCTTTGCAAGAAGCTGGGCGTCTCGCCCCGAGAGATCCTGCGCAGCAAGGATCCGGCGTTTGCCCAGCACGACCTCGGCTCAGGCGGGAAAACCGATACCCAGCTCTTGAAGCTGATGGCCGAGAACCCGGGACTGATCCAGCGTCCCATAATCGTGAGAGGCAGCAAGGCCGTGATCGCACGCCCGGCCGAGGCCGCCCTCGATCTGCTGAAGTGAAGCGCCTCTCGCTCGGCTGAAGGAGACCGGATGCCGAAGAACAACCGCTACAAGGTCGTCATCCTGGGCTCGGGGCCCGCGGGCCTAACCGCGGCCATCTACGCCTCCCGCGCAAACCTGGAACCGTTAGTCGTGGAGGGAGGCGGGGGTGACGATCCCACCGACGTCCCCGGCGGCCAGCTCATGCTCACCAGCGAGGTGGACAACTACCCCGGCTTCCCCGAGGGTATCCTGGGCCCCGAGCTGATGGAGCGGATGCGCAAGCAGGCCGAACGCTTCGGGACCGAGTTCGCTTCCGGGGTGCTGGTCGAGGCCAAGCTGGAGACGCGTCCTTTCACGCTGAGCTTCGGCGAAGGCAGCGTCGCCGCCGAGACCCTCATCATCGCCACCGGCGCCAAGGCCCGCTGGCTGAACCTGCCCGAAGAGCTGGAGTTCCGTACCAAGATCGGCGGCGTCTCTGCCTGCGCCACCTGCGACGGCTTCTTCTACAAGGGCAAGGAGGTGCTGGTGGTCGGCGGCGGCGACACCGCGCTGGAGGAAGCCCACTTTCTCACCAAGTTCGCAAGCAAGGTCACCGTAGTCCACCGGCGCGACGCCCTGCGCGCCTCCAAGATCATGCAGGACCGCGCCTTCCACAACCCCAAGGTCGCTTTTCTGTGGGATAGCGTGATCGAGAGGATCCTGGGCGGCCCGGGCAAGGGCGTCACCGGAGCCCTGGTGAAGAACCTGAAGACCGGGGCCGTGGGCGAGGTGGCGTGCGGGGGCATCTTCATGGCCATCGGCCACGAGCCTAACACCGTGCCCTTCCGCGGCAAGCTGGAGATGGACCCGGCCGGCTACCTGGTGACGAAGCCCGGCGCCACCGCCACCAGCGTGCCCGGCGTGTTTGCCGCCGGCGACGTGGCCGACCCCCATTATCGTCAGGCGGTCACCGCCGCCGGCAGCGGCTGCGCCGCCGCCATCGACGCCGAGCGGTTCCTGAGCCATTGATGGCGAGCTGGCAACCCTCGCCGATTCGGCGGGCAGCGGTCGGGGGTCAGCAACGGAACAGCCGGACTTGGCTGAGCGCTGAGAGCTGATCGCCGACCGCTTCGTTCCATGCGCGTTCTCTTCCTCGCCCCTCAGCCGTTCTTCGAGGTTCGCGGCACGCCACTGGCTGTCCTGGCCATGGTGCGGGCGCTCAGCGAGCTGGGACATGCGGTCGACCTCCTCACCTACCCCCAGGGTGAGGACGTGGATGTCCCCGGCCTTCGCCATCGCCGCAGCCTGAAGCTACCGGTCGGTCGCGTGAAGGCCGGGCCGTCGCTGACCAAGCTGCTCCTGGACCTGCCGTTCATGCTTCAGGCCTACTGGCGCATGGCCACCGGCCGCTATGACGTCGTCCACGCGGTGGAAGAGGCGGCTCACGCGGCGGCGCCGCTGGCGCGGCTGCTGGGGCTGCCGCTCATCGTCGACGTCGACTCGTCGATTCCCGACCAGCTGCGCTACTCGGGGTTCGCCAGCCGAGGCCCGCTGCTGTGGGCCGCCGAGGTGCTTGAGCGCTATGCGCTGCGCCGAGCCGCCGCCGTGGTCACCGTGTGCACCAGCCTGACGCAAGGGGTGAAGGCACGCGCGCCCGAGGCGTTGGTCTTCCAGATCGAGGACCCGCCGCTCGTGGATCCGAAACGGCCGCCACCAGACGAGGCGGTCGCGAAACTGCGGCAGAGCCTGGGTCTCGACGCGCGCCCCGTCATCCTCTACTCCGGGAACTTCGAGCCCTACCAGGGCGTTCCGCTCCTGGTCCAGGCAGCCGCCCAGGTTCCTGAGGCGCAGTTCCTGTTCATGGGCGGTGAAGCCTCGGAGATCGAGACCATGAGGGCTGGCGCCCGGGAGCTGGGAACCGGCGATCGGTGCTTCTTCTCGGGCAAGCGGTCGCCTAGCGAGCTACCGGTCTTCTTGGCGCTGGCGGCTCTGGTGGCTTCCCCGCGCTCCAAGGGCGAGAACACGCCGTTCAAGATCTACACCTACCTGGCCTCGGGCAAGCCCCTGATCGCCACCCGCATCCCCACCCACACCCAGCTCCTCGACGACAGCCTGGCCTTCCTGGTCGAGCCGACGGCCGGAGGCCTGGCCGGTGGCATTCGTCAGGCGCTAGCGAATCCGGCCGAGGCCGCCGCGCGTGCTTCGCGCAGCCTCGCGCTGATCGAACGGGCGTACAGTCCCGCCCGCCACCGCGACAAGGTCGAGCAAGCCTACGACACCATCGCCCGGCTGCTGCGATAGGCGAACCCAGACGACGCAATTCACCACAAAGACACGAAGGACGCAAAGAACGGCGCACAAGAACAGGAACGGACCAGAGGGTTGAGGGCTGCGTGTGACACATAGGTCACGCCAACCGCCAACGGATTGGCGCCGGCGGAAGCTCCGACAGGACCTTCGCGGCCACGCAGCACCCGTGAGGAGGAGAGCACATTCCTGCTCCGGGTCAGCCACCGCTAGGCGCCTTCTCTTGCCGAGGCCTCCGCCGCGTGCCTCTCCGCTATCCTCTGTCGCCTTCGCAGCTTGCTGCCGTCGCTACCCCGCCGCGACTCGTTGCTCTCATCCTCCTGTGGTTGTCTCTTCGTTCTTTCCGTTCTTTGTGCTCTTTGTGCCTTTGTGGTGGCTGTTCGTTGTTCGTCACCGTGCGCGCGCGGCCAGGAGGGTTCGCGAGTACCAGTCCTCGCGGGCGGGCAGGGGCCTAACGGTCAGGGCCTCGCGGCGCTGGTCCCAGCTCAGGTTGGGATCCAGCCACTCGTCCCAGGGCCTGCGTTCTGCGCGAGGCGTGGCGGGGTGCAGCAGGATTTCGCCTATGGCCCAGGGGTCGGTGGACGCCACCGGACTGATCCGGACGGCACCCACCACGCGACCGCCAAGGGGGATCGCCAGCACGTCGTGGTCAAGGACGTACTGCGGGTGTCCGTTCACCCAGCGCAGGTCCGCGCGCTCCTCACGCCGCCGCCGGCGCGCCACCGCCTCGAAGGCGGCCCCGTCGGCACTCACCTCGATGTCCATGCTGCGCAGCAGGCGGGGGCCGTCGAGACCAGCCAGCAGCGTGACCGCATCTAGGGCGCGGGGCGGCGCGATGGTGACCGTCGACGGACGCAGTGGATCTGGCATCAGGCGCGTCTCCAGGCGCCCGTCACCGGCGAAGCCCGCTGACGCCAGAAGCTCGACCGTCGGTGCAAAGGGCGGAACGAAGTCGTGGTAGACAACGGCGGGGCCGGCCTGCGCTCTCTTCCAGTCGCCGCCCAGTGGGCCCAGCGCCTCCTCGAAGGACCGGGGCGGCGGCAGATCGCTGGGGATTCTTGGCGTGAGCACCCAGGCCACGTTCTTCGCGAAGCGAACCTGGTCCAGGTAGGGTAGCGGGTAGTGCAGGAAGCGCTCGTTCCACGGTTGGGACGCCAGCAGGGTCTCGCCGCTCTCGTAGGTCAGTCGGTAGGCGATCCCGTAGGAAGCGTAGGCGCGGCGGATGCCGTGGGCGGCGAGCAGCTTGCGCACCGGCGCCAAGTCGGGGACGAGATAGGGAGGCGCCGAACGGTCGGCGATGCGCCAGGCGCTGAGCAGCCGGAAGCCACCGAGAAGATGCAGGCAAGCCAGAAGCAGCACCACCACCCAGGCGCGCCGGACGCCGACCCGGGCCACCGGCGCCCAGGCGGTGAGCGCGGCCCAGGGGAGGTAGAGGAGCGAGAGGAAGCGGAGCGAGGTGGGCGAAGAACGCAAAGGGAAGGGGAAGGCGGCCAGCGCCAGCGCGATCACGCCCAGGTACAACAGGGCGGTGGGCTTGCCACGCGCCGAACGCACGGCCTGGATCATGGAGACGCCGTAGATCAGGATCAGGCTGAAGGCGATCCACCCCGACAGGTAGATCATGGACTCCGGGTCGTCGGCCAGGAGATGGACACGAGCACCCAGCAGTCCGCCGAGTGGCTCGTGGAGTCGCGGCAGCACCTCGGCCAGATGGCCGAGCATGGTCTCTTGGCCGCTGGACGCACGCAGGACCTGGGTGGCCTGGCCGGCCTCCCGCCAGATTCGGGTCCACCAGGGAGCGCTGGTCGCCACCAGGGTCAGAGCGGCGGGGAAGAGGCCCTGCGGGTGCTCCCGGCCACGCCAAACGAGATAGGCCGCCGCTGCCAAGACCACGCTGGTGGCCATCAGATGCGTCCACAGGGCGAGCCCCGCCAGGGCGCCCCAGACCGCGAGCCAGAGGAGGGGACGACCACCCACCGCCAGCAGCAGGCCCAGGCGCAGGGTCAACACCAGGAGCAGGCCCGCCAGCACCAGGCTCGTCGCATAGAACGGCGGCGGCAGCGACGACAGCAGCAAGAAGTAGGGCGGCGGGCACGCCATGAGCAAGGCGGCGGGCAGGGCGGCTCGCGAGTCGAGACCGCGGGCGAGGAAGTAGACGAGGGGGATGAGCGCCAGGCCCAGCAGGAAGTACGGTAGGCGTAGGGCTTCGGTGGTGGGCCCCATGGCGGCCACGAAGGGGGCCGCCACCCAGGCATCGAGGGGCGAGCCATAGGGTTGGCCCCAGAGGGTGGTGCCCCGGCCCAGGTGGCGAGCCATCAGACCGACGATGGCGGTGTCGCCGTCCGGCGGTGTCTTCAGGGCCTCGATCCAGAAGGGAACGCGAACCAGGAGCCCGACCAAGAGGGCGAAGGGGAGATGGAGGCGCCGGCTCATGGCGGCGGCGCCTCATCCGTGAGGGCCGGCGCGGGCCCGGCGAAACCGAACACCGGGTGGCGGAGGTGCATGCGGAGGCTGGGGGCGACCGAGAGGGCGAGGGCCGCCGCCACCAGGAGGGCGGCGAGCCGGCGCCGCCAGCCGGGAACCCGGAAGCTCTTGGAGCGAACGGCCACCCAGCCTACCGCTGCGAACAGGAAGATTGCCGGCATGACGGGCAGGCGATAGCGGTTGAAGCCGTGGGTGGCCACGTGGATGAGGTTGTAGTAGAGGAGAAAGCCCAGGAGCAAGACCTTGACCCGGTCGTAGGGGCCGATCGCCAGCCCGGCCACGAACAGGGCCAGGATCGTCAGGTACGGCGCCAGCATGACGCCGGCAATGGCGATGGCGACCCACGGCCGCACCACCCCATAGGCGCCACGTTTGACGTGAATGACGGCCATGCTCTCGGCCTCCCAGAACCGGGGCATCTGTTCCCGGAGCTTCTCGAAGAACCAGGTGGGCTGCCGCTCGCGGACGACTCTCAGGCCTTCTCGGCGTGCGTAACGATACTGTTCGATCTTGCCCTCTACCGCGTAATAGATGTCGTACACCTCCTGCCGGCTGAGGCGAGCGTTGCCCTGGAACAGGTTGAGCCCGCCGGCGGTGGAGACGGGGACGAAGGCGTGGAACACCACCCAGTTGCGGTAGGTCCAAGGGGCCACCGTGAGCAGGGCAGCCAGGGCGAAAGCCGCGGCCCGAGCCTGTCCCCCGGGGCGGGGAGCACGAAGCGCCAGCCAGAGAGCCGCGAAGGGGATGAAGTAGAGGCCGGTCTCCCGGGCCAGGATGGCAAGCCCCCAGAGGGCGCCGGCGACCGCTGCGATAGGCCAGCGGCCCTCCTCGTCCGCGGCCAACAGCCGCTCCATCGCCCACCACAGCAGCACCACGAAGAGGTTCTCCACCCAGAAGTGGGATGCGAACCAAACGAGCTCCGGGTACAGAGCGGCCATGGCTGCCGCCACCAGGCCGACTCGGGGGCCGAAGACACGGAAGCCGAGGCGCCCCAGGACCAGGACCAGGAGCGCCGTGACCACCACCTGGATCCACTTGACGGCCTCGAAGGTGCCCGAGACCCGGAAGGGGACGGCCAGAAAGTAGGTGTAGAGCGGAGGATGGAAGATCAGCAGGTGGGTCTTGAAGGCGTCCAGGCCCACCCGGGCACTGGCCACCTGCCTGGCCCCGTCGGTCCAGGTCCGCTCGTCGGCCACCGGTCCGACGGCGGGTTCCAGCAGTAGGAAGGCCACCCGCAGCACGAGCGCCGCCGCGGCAATGACCCAGAGGGCCTTTCTGGCCTCGTGGGCAGGCGTCACCATATGCTCGTCGGCGTGGTTGCTCATGTTGTGAAGCGGCGTCGAAACAGACCGCGGCGACGTTAGCACGGCCTCCGGTGAGCTGGTAGTCCCGGGATGCCGCGGTTTGGTCGGGAGTCGCGGGGCGTGCTAGAAGTGTAGCTTTGGCGCGGCCCGGATGGCGCAACCCGGAGGCAGCTTGCCGCTTCAGCCCTCATCCAGAATGGCCTTCGCGATGGCGGCGGCCTCCGCCTTGGCGGCTTGCACGCCCCCGCCCAAGCCCCTCGATCTGGTCGGGGCCCAATCCGCGCTGGTCGAGGCCAGCCTCGGCGTTCGCGACCGGGCCTGGGTGGTGACCCAGCTCGGCAAGCACGTTCGCATCAACGACGTTGCGATTGAAACCCTCCCTGCCTCGCCCCCCAGCCGTCTCCGCTTCGACCTCGACATCCCCAAGGGGGCCCACCTCAACTTCGCCCGCGGCATCTGGCCCGAGCGCCACGACGAGCCGGGGGTGGAGTTTGTGGTGAAGGTGGTGAAGAACGGGCGTGAGAGGGTCGTGTTCTCGGACCTGCTCGACCCCCTGCGACGCCCCTCTCACCGCGGCTGGGTCTTCGAGGACGTGGATCTCTCGAAGCACGCCGGCAAGAGTGTGGGGCTGATCCTGGAGACGCGCGGCTTCGACAAGGCGGACGATCCCAAGCGCGCCTTCTGGGGCGCCCCCGTCTTGACCGTCGGCGAGGACCAGGCTCCGCTCGCCATCATCTACCTGGTGGACACCCTGCGGGCCGACCACACCCAACCCTACGGCTATTTCCGCGACACCACCCCCAAGCTCCTGGAGTTCGCGAAGGACGCGGTGGTCTTCGAGCAGGCCATCTCCCATTCCTCCTGGACCAAGCCCTCGGTCGCTTCCATCTTGACCTCACTCTTGCCCGGCCGCCATCGCGCGGTCCAGCTCCGGGATCCGCTGGACCCCGGCCTGGTCACCCTGGCCGAGATGCTGCAGGCCAAGGGTTATGCGACGGGTGCCGCTATCGCCAACTCCGTGATCTACTCTGCCGGCACCAACTTCGAGCAGGGCTTTTCTCACTTCGCCGGCTTGCATGGCGCGGAGAACCGCCCTTCCAAGCTGGTGGAGGCCCAGGTGGTGGTGGACGAGGCCCTGCGCTTCCTGGACAGCCGCCGCGGCTTCCCGCGCTTTCTCTACATCCACACCATGGATCCCCATGTGCCTTACGCTCCGCCGCCGCCTTTCGACCGGAAGTACGAGCCGCACCCGACGCCCGGCCATCCCGGCGTCGATCCCCGCACCGACTACCTGGAGCCGCTCGACCGGGACCGGCTGATGGCGCAGTACGACGGCGACATCGCCTACGGCGACCAGGAGTTCGGCCGCTTCCTGGCCGAGCTCAAGAAGCGTGGGCTCTACGACCCCGCCACCATCGCCTTTGTGGCCGACCATGGCGAGGAGTTCCAGGAGCACGGCCAGTTCCTGCACGGCAAGACGGTGTTCGACGAGCTGATCCAGGTGCCGCTGCTGGTCAAGTTCCCGCGCCGGCAAGACGCCGGGAAGCGGGTGAAGCAGCAAGTGCAGACCGGCGACATCCTGCCCACCCTGCTCGAAGCTCTGGGGCTCGAGGTGCCCCGGCCGCCGACCATCGTGGGGCACCCGTTGCAGGCCGTGGTGCGCGGAGGGGCGCCGGAGCCGCCGGTGGTCTCGGAGATCAGCCACCGCGGGTTCGTCGCCAACGGTATGCGCACGCGCAAGGACAAGTACGTTCAGCGCTTCAGCCCCAAGGAAGACGAGCTGTACTTCGATCTGCTCCAGGATCCGAAAGAGGTCGTTAGCCGCCTGGAGCAGAACAAGGAACGGGTGCGCCTGTTGCGGGCCGGGGTGGAAGCGGTGATGGTGCCCAACCCTTTCCGCCACCATCTGAGGCTGGTGGGCCCGGGAGCCTACGACCTGAAACTGCGCACCGGGGGCTGGCTGCTGGGAGCGGAGCCCATCGGGTTCGGGACCGGTGAGCGCCTGGACGTCGAGGGGAGCGGCCGCAAGCTGAGCCTGACGGTGAGGCCGCAGCCGGGCAGACCTCGGGAGCTGGTCTTCGGGGTGCGACCCCAGGGGGCGCCCGTCTACATCGAGGGCACCAAGGACGGGAGGCCGCTCTCCGCCAAGGACCTGTGGGTCGCCGAGGAGGGGGTGCAGCCCAAGCACGCCGCCTGGCCTTGGCGGCTGCCCGAAATCGAACCCCTGGGCGACGACGACAAGGAAAGGCTCTCCACCAACATCTTCGCGGCACCCCGATCGGAGAGGCCAGGCATCCATATCTGGCTCACCATGACCCACGCCTACACGCCGCTCGACATCGGCAACAAGGAGCGCTGCGAGGAGCTGAAGGCCCTTGGCTACGTTCAGAGCTGTCCGGGTTAGGCGGATGGGTTCGCGCCTGGTCGTCTTCGACCTCGACGGCACCCTGATCGACGCCACCCGGGACCTGGCCACCGCCGTGAACCGGGCGCTCCAGAAGCTGGTCCCCGGCACCGCTGCCATTCCGGAGGCCGTGGTCAGGAGCTTCATCGGTGAAGGCGCGCAGCTCCTGGTCTCCCGCAGCCTGGGTTTCGCCGGGGTGGAGCTTCCCCTGCAACAGGTGCTGCCGGTCTTCCTCGAGTGCTATCGGGGCTGCCTGCTCGACACCACGGTCCTCTATCCCGGCATCGAGGATACGTTAGCCGCACTGGGCGACCGCACGCTGGCCGTGCTCACCAACAAACCGGGGGACCTCAGTCGGACCATCCTGGAGGGCCTGGGCGTCGCCTCCCGCTTCGCCCGCATCTACGGTGGCGGCGACCTGCCCGCGCGCAAGCCCGATCCCGTCGGCTTGCTGCGCTTGCTGGAGGAGAACGGCTTGCCGGCCGCTGCTGCCGTGCTGGTCGGCGACTCCGCGGTGGATGTCAAGACGGGTCGCGCCGCTTCCGTGCGCACGGTAGGCGTGACCTACGGCCTTGACCCCGAGGGGCTGCTTCGCGAAGGCCCGGACCTGCTGATCGACGACATCCGAGAGCTCCCGGCGGTGCTGTAGCGCGTGCTCCCGAGGCAGAAGGAAGAGGGCATGGCGGCTGAGGGCCTCACCAAGTTCCCAAGAACGCCCCATCTGTTCTGGCTGGGTGAGGGAGCGCCACGGGGCGACAGGCTCCTGGCGCCGGCCGCGGCCCGGCGCCTGATGATCCAGCCGGTGGCAATCGAGGAGAAGATCGACGGCTCCAACCTGGGGTTGTCGGTGGGCGCCAACGGCCGCCTGCGCGCCCAGAGCCGCGGGCACTATCTGAAGGCCGGCACCGGCGGCCAGTACCAGCCGCTGTGGCGGTGGCTGGCGCTTGCCGACGAGCGTTTGCGGGCGGCCCTCGGGACCGGCCTCCTGGCCTTCGGCGAGTGGTGCCATGCGCGCCACACCATGGCCTACGACGCGCTGCCGGACTGGTTCCTGCTCTTCGACGTCTACGAGCGGGCGGAGAAGCGGTTCTGGTCGCGGGAACGCCGCGATGCCTGGGCACAGAGCCTGGGCCTCGCCGTCCCTCCGCTGCTGGCCGCCGGCGTTCTCGATCGGAAGCGCCTCACCGCGTTGCTCGGCGCCTCCCGTCTGGGAAGCGGACCTGCCGAGGGGCTCTATCTCCGTTGGGACCAAGGCGGCTGGCTCAGGGCGCGGGCCAAGATCGTGCGACGCAACTGGGTTCCGGCAGGCGACGAACACTGGGCGGGGGTGCTTGAGACCAATGCCCTGCGACGCCCCCCCGCGACTCCGAAAGCCACGTTCGTAAGGTAGGAACGACGCCAGGCTGCCCAGATGGGCACTACCCCGCTAGGCATCTATCGCGAACGTCGCCCCCGGCGACGACTGATCACGGCGGTCCTGCTATCGAGAACCAGAGTGATCGTGAATGCGAGCGAAGTGCTCGATGAAGAACAGTCGCTCGGAAGCGAAGATCGGCGCGCCCGCCTCCCGCAAGAGGACCGGGCGCAAGAGCGTGGCCATCTGCAGAGAGACGAGAGCGAAGAGCGCTAGCCACAAGGGCAGCATGCCCCCAGACTCCGGGAGCGCCATTCGCAAGTAGCGCAGTGCGAAGGCGAGCGCAAGACCCCAGGCAAAGACGTGGATCCAGGTGACAAAGGCCAGTTGGCGACTGGAGACCGAGAACAGCCAGGTGATGGGCAACAGGCCGACCAGGAGCAGCCCCAGGGTGGCCGCCAAACCCGACAGCGTGCCCAGCAGCTTGGCACCCGACCAGTTGACGCCGGCCACGGCGCCGAGGACGAAGAAGCTGGGCAGGCAGAGCGCCAACGCCCCGAACAGAATCAACGGCGCCTTGATGGCGGTTACGAGCATCTGCGTACCGCCCTGGAAACAGCCCGCCACCGCGCCGTACAGCACGGCGCCCGCCAGCGCACCGGCGAAAAGCCGCCGGGCCGATGGTCCATCTTGACACGCGTGCCGCAGGGACGCGGTCGGCTCGCCGAGCAGCTCGTTGAAGACAGCGACCAGCGATCGCCGCTCGCTGGTCTTCGCGGCGCCGGGTGAGAGGATGGGCGGGTTCGTTGGGTCGGTCATTTGGCTTTCACTCCAGGCTGCCCGTTAGATGGGGCAGGATGTCCGCAATGATGAACTCGTAGACGTTGCCGTCGAGGGCGTCCTTGCGCAGGAAGACTACCGGCATGTAGACGCTGCCGACGAACGGTCGCAGCGCCCAGGCGACCTCTCCACCCACGACGGCGAATGCCGTCACCCAGAGCACGTAGACGACCACTGCGGTTGCCCGCGAGGGAGCGAGTGTCCGGAGCCCCCGCCACAGTGCTCGCGTGCCGATGAGCCCCGAGCCGGCGGTGAAGGCTGTGTGCATGAGGTAGAGGAGGTTGTGGGCGGTGCGCGCGCTCGGCGACGGTGGCGGCGCGCTGAGGGTGAAGAGGGCAGCCACGGGGACGAGCGCCGCCAACGCAACGCTGGCCACGCCGAGGCTGCGAAAAGTCACGGCCGCGACGCGGCGCGCAGGCAACGGTAGGCCCAGCAGGGAGGCCCCGATCCACGCCAGGGGCAGGGTCAGAGACGACGTGACCAGCAGCACCAGGGGGAGCTTGATGGCGGAGTAGAGGGCGAGCAACGACCCGTGCCAACTGCCCAGGACCGCGCCATAGGCCGCGGCGCCCGCCACCATAACAGCGACCAGCCCGGGCCACTTGGCGTCGTCAGCGCCCTCCCCGATAGTCGGCCCAAGAGCCGCCTCGGAGAACAGGCCGCGCAGAGTCGCGAGAAGAGGCAGTCGAATCCCCATAGCTGTTCGCTCGAGTTTCACCGTAGCACGGCGCCCCCCCCGTCCGTGAACCGAAGTCCAGCGGGTCCGCCGCTACCCCCTGGTTGGGTGCTTGCGGCACCGGACCAGAGAAGGACAACGGGACAACGTCCAGGCGCTTGACAACCGAAGCCTCAAGTTGGAGAGTGCCCGCCATGCAACGCTCATCCCTCTCAGCCCTTGCCGCCCTGCCCACGCTGGCGCTCGTCTTCGCCTTGGGTTCCGACGCCCGGGCTGACCGGCTGCCGGAGCGCGCTCGCGAGGTTGTCGACTACGCCATCAACGTTCGCCTGGACGCCACCGCCAAGCAGCTCTACGGCCAGGAGCGCGTCACCTGGCGCAACCCCTCCGACGACTCGGTTTCCGAGCTCTGGTTCCATCTCTACCTGAACGCCTTCAAGAACACGCGGAGCACCTTCTTCCGCGAGTCGGGCGGCCAGCTCCGCGGCGACCGGGCGACCTCGGACAAGTGGGGCTGGATCGACGTGACCTCGATGAAGCTCCCCGACGGCACCGATCTCCTGCCGTCGCTCGGCTTCGAGCACCCCGACGACGACAACGCCGAGGACCAGACGGTGGCGCGGGTGCGCCTTCCCGAGCCGGTGCCGCCTGGGGGCAGCCTGACAATCGAGATCGGCTTCAAGGCTCAGCTCCCCCAGGTCTTCGCCCGCACCGGTTTCCGCCGCGACTACTTCCTGGTGGGCCAGTGGTTTCCCAAGCTGGGCGTCTACGAGCCCGCCGGCACCCGCGGCCGCCAAACGGGTGGCTGGAACTGCCATCAGTTCCACGCCCACAGCGAGTTCTACGCCGACTACGGCCGCTTCAAGGTGGAGATCACGGTCCCCGCCGGCTTCGTGGTGGGCGCCACCGGCGAGCGCAAGGAGCGCCGTGAGAACAAGGACGGGACCTCCACCCACGTCTTCGAGCAAGGCGACGTCCACGATTTCGCCTGGACCGCGTCCCCCCACTTCATCGAGGTGAAGCGGACCTTTTCGGCGGGCAAGGACGTGACGGCCAAGGAATACGAGGACACGGCTCGGCTCCTGGGACGCACCCTGGAAGAGGTCCGGCTGCGGGACGTCGACATTACGGTCCTGGTGCAGCCGGGACATCTGCCCCAGGCTGGGCGTTATGTGGACTCGGCGGTCCTGGCCATCAAGCATTTCGGGCTGTGGTACGGGGCCTACCCCTATCCCACCCTCACCGTGGTGGATCCGGCTCCGGGCGCGGGCGGATCGGGGGGCATGGAGTACCCCACCTTCATCACCGCCGGCACCTCCTTCCTGCTCCAGCACTGGCCCTTCGACAAGATCCGCGCCCCGGAAGGGGTGACCGTGCACGAGTTCGGCCATCAGTTCTGGTACGGCCTGGTGGGCAACAACGAGTTCGAGGAGGCCTGGCTGGACGAGGGCGTGAACTCGTACTCCACCGGCAAGATCATGGAGATCGGCTATGGGAAGGAGACCTCGAACGTCTCCTTCCTGGGCCTGAGACTGGGCGAGGTAGAGACCACCCGCCTGCAGAACAACCCGGAGCGCCGCTTCGGCAAGATCCGCACGCCCTCCTGGGGGTATCTCACCAGCAGCGACTACGGCTTCAACTCCTATGCCCGCCCGGAGCTGGTGCTTCGCACCCTGGAGGCCTACCTGGGCGAGCAGACCATGGCACGAGTTATGCGCACGTATCACGAGCGCTGGCGCTTCCGCCATCCCTCCAGCGACGATTTCTACGCGGTCGTGAACGAGGTTTCGGGCCAGGACCTCAAGTGGTATTTCGACCAGGTGGTGGAGCAGAGCGGGGTGCTCGACTACGAGGTGTCCCGCATCACCTCACGCAAGCTGCCCGAACCCACCGGCGCCTTCGACCGAGGAGGCAAGCCGGACATCGTGGATGGCAAGGAGGCCAAGAGGCGGGAGAAGGAGGCCGACAAGAAGGGCACCCGCCAATACGAGAGCCGGGTGGAACTGAGGCGCCTGGGTGAAGTCGCCTTCCCGGTGGAAGTGGAGCTGCTCTTCCTTGGCCAGCCGCCGGAGCGGCGCACCTGGGACGGCAAGGATCGTTGGGTGCGTTGGGACTTCGTGCGGCCGGAGAAGCTGGTCTCGGCCCGCATCGATCCCGACCGGAAAGTGCCGCTCGACGCCAGCTGGCTCAACAACGGCAAGCGGGTCGAACCCAACAGGCGGGCCGCCGCCAGTTGGTCGGCTCGATACCTCTTCTGGGTCCAGCAAGCGCTGGCCCTTCTCGGGCTCTGAGGAGAGCAGCCATGTTCATCACCTGCGCGCTCCGTGGCCTGGGCCGGGCCCTGGCCAATCCTCGACTGGCGGTTCTGCTCTGGCTGGTCAACGCCGGGGTGGCCGCCATCGCCGCCATCCCCGCCTTCTTCCATCTCAGCTCCGCGCTCGGCAGCCGCCCCGAGGGTGATCGGCTGCTCGACGGGTTCTCCTTCGGTTTGATGGCCGAGTTGGGCCACTACCAGGGGGCATGGGCGGGCATCCTCATGTCAATGCTGCTGCCGCTCGCCGCGGTGGCGCTGCTCGGCAACGCCCTCATCAGCGGCGGCGTGCTCGAGGTGCTGACGGCTCAAGACGACCGCCGCCTGCTGCACCGCTTCGGGCGCGGCGCCGGCCACTTCTTCGGCCGCTTCTTCCGTGCCGGGTTGGTGGCGGGGCTGGTGGGGCTCGTGGTTGCCGGGGTGCTGGCGGCTCTGGTGAGGTGGATCGGCCGCCGTCTGGAGGACTCGGCCTGGGAGCCGATGGGGTTCCTGGTCGCCCTGGTCCGGTTCGGCCTGGTGGCCCTGGTGGTGCTCGTCGTCCTCATGGCCCTCGATCTGGCCCGCGTCCGCATGGTTCTCGAAGACAGCCGGCAGGCGATTCGCCTCTTCTTCCGGTCCCTCACATTCGTTCTGCGCCACCCGGTGAAGGTGTTGGGGCTGTGGGCGGTGAACAGCGTGGTCCTGGGCGGCGTGATGTTGGCCTATCTCGCCTACTGCTCTGGTTTCCCCGCCACTCGCGGCCGCTTCATCCTGGCCATGGTGATCGTGCAACAGGCGGTCATGCTGTGCCGGGCCGGGCTGCGCGTCGGCCTGTGGGCCGGCGAGATCGCCCTCTGGGAGCGGATGGCTCCGCCCACGCCGGTCCGCCTTGCTCGACCCGAGCCGGTGCCGGCGGAGTCTCCCGCGCCGCCCGAGCCGACGGCCTTCGCCTCCACGGAAGCCCTCTCCCCCACCGACCCCGCGTTAGCGGAACCCCAGCCCGCGCCCGAGCCACCGGCCCGAGAGCCCGAGGGCCGCTGAGCCGAAGCCGAGGCGATCACTGCCGCCGAACGCGTAACCTACCGCGCTCGGCGGCGCGCCTGCTATCTCGCGAAGGAGCGTCTGCCCCAGTTCCCTCGGGCTGCGGGCGGGCCCGGCTTCTTCCGGCCTCGGGCCCTCTGCTCGCGCATGGCGGCCAGACGCTGGCCCAGCGGGATCTCGAGCTTCTCGGCCGGCCTCTTGCTGTAGTCAAAGCCGGAGAGGGTGACCCGCGGGAGGCGGGTGCCCAGGACCCGTTCGATGCGCCTCACGTCGGCCTCTTCCTCCGGTGACACGAAGAGGAAGGCGTCGCCGGTCAGCTCGACCCGTCCCGTCCGGCCCACTCGGTGGACGTAGTCCTCGGGGGAGTTGGGGACGTCGAAGTTGATGACGTGGGAAAGCGCCTCCACGTCGATGCCGCGGGCCGCGATGTCGGTGGCCACTAGGACCGGGAACTTGCCGGCCTTGAAGGCGCCCAGGGCCTCGGTCCGCTGGGCCTGGCTCCGAGTGCCGTGGATGCGTCCGGCAGACACGCCGTTGCGGGCCAGGTACTCCGCCAAACGGTTGGCGCGGTGCTTGGTCCGAGTGAAGGCGATGACGCTTCGGATCTCGCCCCGCTTCAGAAGCTCGACCAGCAGAGCGGACTTCAGCTCCGCCGGTACCGGGTAGGCTGCCTGGGTGACGCTCACCGCCGGGGTCACCTTACGCTCGAGGCTGATGGTGGCTGGGTCACGAAGCATCTCTCGGGCCAGGGTCACGATCGGCGGCGGCAGGGTGGCCGAGAACAGGAGCGTCTGACGCTTGGCCGGAATGTGCTTCAAGATCCGCTTGATGTCGGGAATGAAGCCCATGTCGAGCATGCGGTCGGCCTCGTCCAGGACCAGCACCTCCAGGCCCTGGAGGCGGGCATAGGGAAAGCGGAAGTGATCGAGCAGCCGGCCGGGGGTGGCCACCATGACGTCGACCCCCTTGCGGAAGGCCTGCTCCTGGGGGCCCATGCCGACGCCTCCGTAGATGGCGGCCGCCGAGAAGGGGGTGTGTACGGCAAGGGCCTTGGCGTGGTCGGCGATCTGCTGGGCCAACTCCCGGGTCGGGGTCAGCACCAGAGCGCGCGTGGTTCCCCTGGGCTTGCCCGAGAGGCTGTTCAGGATCGGCAGGAGGAAGGCGGCTGTCTTCCCGCTGCCGGTGGTGGCGCAGGCGAGGACGTCGCGACCCTCCAGGGCCGGTGGGATGGCCTGCTGCTGGATCGGTGTGGGACGAGGAAAGCCGAGCGTGCGGACGCCGCGCACCAGGTTGTCGTGGAGACGGAGTTGTGCAAAGGGCAAGGCGGTAGGGCCTTTCGACATGACCGGCTAGTTGGTTTGAAGAACGGGGGGGTGCCGGGAAGCCGCCGTCCGCGCGGCTCCCTAGTGGAGCGCGAAGCCCGACCAGTATCTCACATTCGTGGGCCCAATGCGAATCGGAGTGCTAGAATCCGCCATCTCGCGCTTCGCGTCCCAAGGTGCGCTCGATGAGCATCTACCTCGACCTGACTCGGCAGTTTAACGAGGGCGCGCTCCGCGCGATCCTCAGCTCCGGGCAGGCCGCGGTCCTGCACCGCCTCGCCATCATGAGCAAGGACGGCGATTGGATCCTGCGCGAAGACGCCGAAGCCCTGAGTCATGTGCTTCAGGTCCTGGACCGACGTCAGGCCCGGTACCGGTTTGGTGCACCTCTGGACCTGCGCTGGATGCGGGGTGGCTGGAGCGCCCACCTGGAGTTCGCCGACCGACCGTTGCGCATTCGAACCGACTTCGTCACTCGGCCGCCTCGCCTTCCGGTCGCGGATCTCGAAGCTCTGTGGCAGGAATCCAGAGGCAACCTGATTCCCCACCTCGATGCGCGGCGGCTGGCCGAGATCAAGAAGACCAACCGCGAGAAGGACTACGCGGTGATTGGCGAGCTGGCCAGGCGCCTGCCGGAGCCCCGCGACCAGTTGCTGCTTTCCCGCAGCGCCCGGGACATCTTGGCTCTGGCCCGCCGCTGGCCCGCGCTGGCGAGCGAGCTGGCGGAAACACGCCCCGCGCTCGCCAGCATCGACGCGGGTCTGTCCGCGCTCGAAGCCGCCCTGGATGCCGAGCGACGGACCCTGATGCACAAGAACGAGGCTCGGCTCCAGGCCTACCTGCAAGCGGCCCAGGCTTGGCGCCAGGCATGGCCCGAGGTGGAGCGACGAATCGCAGGCCTGCCCTTGATGGAAGCCCACGCGATTGTCGCCCAGGGCGCGGAGGATCTGCTGCCACCTCAGGTTTCCGCGGAGAGTGGCCGGTGACCGAGATCAGGGATGAGTTCCTGAGCGAGGAAGACCTCGACCTCCAGACCATGAGCTACCAGGAGCTGCTTGCCTATTGGGACCTCTGGCTTCGCCAGGCCCAGGCCACCAACGAAGAAGATCGGGACACCTACTCTCACGGCGTGTTCGTCCTCCTGAACGAGCGGTAGCCTCCGCTCGGCGCAAGGCTTCGGGCGAGCACCGGCGGCCACAGGTGCTGGTGGCAAACCGTGCGGACGGGGGACTCCGCCAGGAACATCACCCCATCCACCGGTCTCCCCGGACTCGCGTGATCAACGCGACTTCGAGGCCGGGGAGGATGCCGCGGTCCGAGCCCGGCGATCACGGCGACGCTTCCAGAACTGGCCGAAGCCGTGCAACAGCAGGAGGAAAGGGAAGGCGGCCGCGGCCAGGCCCACGACCGGGCGGTGGGCGGGGTTGAGTAGGCCACCGGCGCCAAACGGGTTGTCCCCGATGAGATAGGTCCAGGTGGCCGAGGGGCCGCGCAGGCCGGCCCGATCCCAGTCGACGCCGCCAGCCGAGATCTCGAGAGCCTCGAAGGTCCGCACCGCCTCGTCCTCGATGCGCTCCTCGAGCGCCAGGAAGCCGAGCCCCACCTGACGGTGGAATTCGGCCAGCGGGATCTTGCCGGCGAAAGCCAGCAGGTGGCTGTCGTCCCGCATCTCGCGCACCTCGGTCAGGTACTCGCTCCAGCAGCGGTCGATGGTCACCAAGGCGACGCGCCGCTCGACCTCGAGCAGGAGATCCTCCCCCAAGAGCGACTCCAGCTCCACCCGGCGGGCCGAGCGCTCGGTCAGTCGGTCGAAGGGGGCGGTGCGGTCGAACACGCCTTGCCGCCACCGCTGGATGGCCCGGCGCTGCTTCTCCACGATATCGGAGTAGGCGCAAAGCGTCTTCCGGATCTGGAAGCCCTCGTCCTCGACGATCCGCTGCGCCCGGGCGATCTCGGCGCCGATCAGGCGGTGGGCGATGGGTGGGTCCTGCCGCGGCGGCAGGTGCCGGGCGGAGATCAAGCGTTCGACACCGTAGCGCTGGATGAGATCGTCCTCCAGGCTTGTGAAGAAGCGTGAGGTCCCCGGGTCGCCCTGCCGCCCTGCCCGCCCCCGAAGCTGCTGGTCGATGCGCAGGCTGGCGTGACGGTTGGTGCCGAGAACATAGAGCCCACCCAGCGCGGCGACCGCGGCGTGCTGCGATCCGTCCGCTCCCCCCAGGCGGATGTCGGTGCCCCGGCCGGCCATGTTGGTGGAGAGGGTGACCGCGCCCAGCGCCCCCGCCCCGGCCACGATCTCCGCCTCGACCTCGTCGTTCTTCGCGTTCAGCACCGCGCAGGGAATGCCCGCCTCCCGGATGGCCAGGGCGAGCGCTTCCGACTCGCTCACGCTGGCGGTGCCCACCAGGACCGGGCGGCCGCTTCGGTGGAGGCGGCCGATCTCCTCGACCAGGGCGGCGCGCTTGGCCTCGCGGTGCGTGAACACCAGGTCCGGCAGGTCCTCACGCGCCGTCGGGCGGTGGGTGGGGATGACCGCCACCCGCAGGCCGTAGAACTGATGGATCTCCTCCTCCGCGGCCTGGGCGGTCGCCGTCATGCCGGCCAGGCGACGGTAGAGGCGCAGCAGGTGCTGCAGCGTGATGGAGCCCAGGACGGCGCCCTCGGGCGTAAGGCGCAGGCCTTCTTTGGCCTCAACAGCGGCGTGCAGGCCATCGGGCCAATGGCGCTTGTCGGCCACCCGGCCGGTGCAGTCGTCGACCAGCTCGACGCGGCCCCGGCGAACGATGTAGTCGACGTCGCGCTCCAGCAAGTACTCGGCGTGGAGCGCGCTCAGAAGTTGGGCGTGAAAGGCGAGGTTCTCAGGGGCCTGGAGGTCGTGGCAGCCCAGCAGCTTCTCCACGCGCTCGGTTCCGGCGTCGGTCAAGGCGATGTTGTGCCGGTACTCGTCGGTGTCGAAGTCGAGGCCGGGGCGCAGCCCGCGGACCAGGGCGTCCAGGCGCTCGGGACCGGGCGCTGATTCCCCCGTCTCGCCGGCGATCACCAGCGGAATCCGCGCCTCGTCGACGAGGATGGAGTCGGCCTCGTCGACCAGAGCGAAGTGAAAGGGACGGTGAACACAGTCGGCAGGTTCCAGGGCAAGACCGTCGCGCAGGAGATCGAAGCCCGCTTCTTTCGCCGTCAGGTACGTAACGTCGGCACGGTAGGCGGACCGCCGCTCCGG
>DATECU010000323.1:0-11050 GCA_035286745.1 Vicinamibacteria bacterium
TCGCCCCCCAGCCGATGGCGGTCACGCCCTCCGGGTCTGGCTAGGCGCCATCCGCGCCAAGCAGGCCAGCAGGCGGGGGATGAAGATCGCCATCGGGATCGCCACCACCGTCCCGTAGGCAAGCACCGTGCTCCAGGCCAGGCCCGCCACTCCCAGGCGCCGGGCTAGCAGCACCGCCAGGGCCACCTTGACCACGGCCAGCGTGGCTCCGGTCAGCAACTGGAAACGAAAAGCCTGGACGCCGTTCAGGAACATGGCGGTGGCGCTCCCCGCCGTCATCAGCACCGTGCTCACGCCCAGGCCGAGCAGCAGGGCGAAGGAGGGATGGACCGCCGACCCCACCCACAGCCGGAGCAGGCTGCTGCCGAAGACCACGGCCAGGATGGAAAGGGCCAGCGACCCCAGGCCGGTGGCAACCAGAGAGCGCAGCAGCGCCTTACGCACCCAGGCCACGTCGCCCCGAGCCGCCGCCTCACCGTAGGCGGGCCAGAGCGGGGTGAGTGCAATGCCGAGGGCGACCGCCACAATGGAAAAAAGACGAGCCGTCACCGCAAACTCGGTCACCGCCTGCGGCCCCAGCACCTGGGCGGCGATCAGGCTGTCCGAGGAGAAGGCCACCGCACTCGCCACCTGGAGCAGGAAGAAAGCCAGGCCGGTGCGCAGCAGCCGCCGGACCTTGAGCCTGGCGACATCCCGGAAGCGCGGTCGGAGCCAGCGGCGTTCGATCCCGAACAAGGAACCGCCGTTGGCGAGAGCCGCCAGCACCGGCCCGCCGGAGAAACCGAGAACCAGCCAGGGCAGGCCGGCCCGGGATCCCACCGCGAGCAGCAACCCCAGGAGACCCAGCAGGCTGCCGAGGAGTGTCCACAGGTCAGAGACGAAGCCCTGTTGATAGCCGGCACGAACTCGAGCGGCGACACTCAGAGGGACGCTCAGCACCACGGCGGCGAAGAAGGCAGCCGTGGCGGGGCCGGCTTCCCGTACGGCTAACGCGTCACTTACGCGGAAGAGGGTCTTCCAGGGAAGGAAGGGGTAGGCAGCGGCAAAGCCGAGAAGGGCCAGGGCCGCCAGGCCCAGAAGCAGGAAGACGGCCGAGGAGACGTAGCCGCGCGCTCCTTCCGGGTCGCCGCGGCCGTGCGACTCGGCGACCGCGGTCACCAGGCCGTTGCCGATCCCGAGGTCCAGCGAGGCCAGCGCGGCCAAGAGCGAGCTGACCGCCATCCACAGGGCATAGCGTTCGGTGCCCAGGTAGCTCAGGGTGAGCGGCACCGAAATCACCAGGCTCAGGAGCGCCACGCCGCGAGCCGCCACCGAGGTGATGGCGGTGAGCGCGACCCGCCGATAGCGCTCGCGGGAACGACCTTCCCGGGTGGCGGTATCGAAAGAGCGAAGCCGCAGCAGCGACAGAAGCGAGCCCATGAGCACGCCCAGTCTAAGCGCAAGGCGGCTACAATGGGCCGCCCGCGACATGAACATCCTCGGCCTCTCCGCCTACTATCACGAGTCCGCCTGCTGCCTGCTGCAGGACGGCCGGCTGCTGGCGGCCGCGGAAGAGGAGCGCTTCTCCCGAATCAAGCATGACGCCCGGCTCCCGGTGTCGGCCTTCGCCTTCTGTTTGGAGGCCGGGGGGCTGACCGTCGCCGACCTCGATTGCGTCGCCTACTACGAGTCGCCGGTGAAGAAGCTGTCGCGACAGCTCTGGGCCGGCGAGCCGGCAGGCGCCGTCTCCGGGCAACCCTGGCTCGACGCCCGCCGACCCGAGCGTGAGATCCGCGAGGTCCTGGGCTTCGAGGGCGAAGTCCTGTGCTTCGATCACCACCAGTCCCACGCCGCCAGCGCCTTTTACTTCTCGGGCTTTGAGGAGGCCGCGGTCTTGACGGTGGACGGAGTGGGCGAGTGGGCCACCACCACCTACGGCCGGGGCGCCGGCTCGCAGCTTCAGATCTTCGAAGAGGTGGAGTTTCCCCACTCGCTGGGCTTGCTGTACAGCGCCCTCACCGCCTACCTGGGCTTTCGGGTCAACGACGGCGAGTACAAGGTGATGGGCCTGGCGCCCTACGGATCGCCGCGTTATGTGGACCAGTTGCGCCAGGTCCTGCTGAGCCGACCCGGCGGCCAGTTTCGCCTGGACCTCGGCTATTTCGATTTCCTGGGCGGGCGGCGCATGTGGAGCGACAGGCTGGCGGAGCTGCTCAAGGCTCCCCCGCGACTGCCGGAGGCCCCTCTGGAGCAGCGCCACCAAGACCTGGCCAGGAGCCTGCAGGTGGTCCTGGAAGAGACGCTGCTGGAGAAGGTGGGCTATCTGCGGACCCGGGTGGATGCGCCTAACCTATGCATGGCCGGGGGCGTGGCGCTCAACTGCGTGGCCAACGGCCGCATCCTCCGCCAGGGCCCCTTCGAGCGGCTGTTCGTCCAGCCGGCCGCCGGCGACTCGGGAGGCTCCTTGGGGGCGGCGGCGCTGGCGCATGCCCAGCTTCTGGGCGAGCGCCCCGACCGCGGGCGCCTGAGTCACGCCTACCTCGGCCCGCGCTTTGGGGTCGAGCAGGTGGCCGAGCAGATCGGCTCGCTTGGCATTCCGGCCCTCGACTTCCGGGGCCGAGAGACGGATCTGCTGGAAGCCACCGTGGATCGTCTGGCCGCGGGCAAGGTGGTCGGCTGGTTCCAGGGCGCGATGGAATTCGGTCCTCGCGCGCTGGGGGCCAGGAGCCTCCTGGCCGACCCTCGCGACCCCGACATGCGCGAGCGGCTGAACCGCCTGGTCAAGAAGCGCGAGGCCTTCCGCCCCTTCGCCCCCAGCGTGCTTGCCTCCGAAGCCGCCCGGCACTTCGACCTCGACCACCCCTCGGAGTTCATGCTGGAGACCTGCGCCGTTCGCTCGCCCCTCTCGCTGCCCGCCATCACCCATGTGGACGGCTCGGCGCGGCCGCAGACCGTGGATCCCGAGCGGGCTACGCGTTATGCGGCGCTGCTGGCCGCTTTCCACCGTCGCACCGGCTGCCCGCTGCTGGTCAACACCTCGTTCAACGTCAAGGGCGAGCCGATCGTGTGCACTCCTCTGGACGCCCTCACCAGCTTCGCCGAGTCGGAGATCGATAGCCTGGTGCTGGAGGACTTCCTGATCGACCGCAGCCAACTGAGCGAGACTCTGGTGCGCCTGCTCCGCTACCGCAGCCGCGCCCTCTTCGGGCGCGGCGACGGCGGCATCAGCTCGACCCTCTACACCTTCGTTTGACATGAGCGACCATCCCCGCCGCCTGGCGTGCGACCAATTGGCGCGTCTTCTGGCCACCGAAGACGGGCTGCGGGCCGCCCGGCTTCGCCAACTGATCGACTTCCTGGCTCCCAAGCCGGAGAAGCCGGCGCTCCCCGGCCCGCCAGCGCCCCCGCTGCGGGCCAGGAGCCCGCGAGCCCCGGCTCCCACGCCTATCGGCCCCTGGAAGCCAGAGGGAAAGGGAGACCAGGTGGTCTGGGTGCGGGCCGAGGGTCCGGGTCTCGGCGATCCCTGGCCCCCCCAGCCGGAGCTTCGCCCCAAGGCGCCCGGCGGCCCCTTTCGCATCGTGTTGCTGGGCGAATCGGCGGCGGCGGGCTGGTTCTATGCGCCTCAGATGACTCCGGCCGGGGTCCTCCAGGAGCAGCTTGCGCAACTGACTGGACCTAACGCTTATGAGGTCTTGAACCTGGCCAAGGTCGACCTCACCGCCGGCGAGCTGATGGCCCTGGCGACGGCGGCCGTCCAGCTCCGCCCCGACGCTCTTCTCGTCTACGCCGGCAACAACTGGCCACAGCGCTTCCGAAACCAGCCGCCTCCCGGCTTCGCCGGCTCGCTGGAGGCTGCCGCGGCCTTCCGCGCCGATGGGATGCGGGGCCTGGCCCGGCTGGCCGAGGAGGCGGGGCTCCGAGCGGGAGAAGAGGCACTGCGCCGCCTGGCGGGCGCGGCCAAGGAAGTGGGAGCTGCCGTCATTCTGGTGGTCCCCGAGGTCAATCTCGGCGCCTGGGAGCGGGCGCGACCCCCGGTGTGGCTGGCCGGCGATGGCTGCCGGCGCTGGCACACGATGCATGCCGAGGTGGTGGGTCTGCTTCGCGATGGTCGGCTCGCCGAAACGGCCGAGGCGGCCCAGCGCATGATCGACCTCGATCAAGGCCTCTGCCCCACCTCCCATCGCCTGCTGGCGCAGGCCTGGTTGGGCTTGGGCCGTCACCGGGAGGCAGCCCAGGCCGCCCGCGCTGAGGTGGATGCCCGGGCCTGGGACAACACCCCGCAAATGCCGGGCCTCACCTCCGCGGTCCAGACGCTGCTGCGGAGCGCCGCTCGCGAGCACGGCTTTCGTTTGGTGGACCTGCCTGAGGTGTTTGCAGAGCAGGCCGAGGCACCGTTGCCGGGGCGCCGGCTCTTCCTCGACTACTGCCACCTGAGCCTTCAGGGCATGAAGGTTTCGATGGCGGCGGTGGCCGCCGAGGTCCTGGCCATGAGTCAGGCGCCGCCAAGCGGGGCCTGGCGCGAGCTGCTGGCGAAGGTGTCCGATCCCGTAGTGCCCGCGGAGCTAGAGGCTCGCGCTCAGGTCATGGCCGCTCTCTATGGCGCCCACTGGGCCTCCCCGGCCGATGGCGGCGCGCCTGCCATCGAGGCCTGGATCGACGCCGCCCTGGCCACCGGGGGAGGCGCACGCGAGCTGATCGAGGGTTATGCGCGCAGCCGCGCGGCGCCGGTCGAGGTGCTGCTGGTCTCCGCCGAGCAGCAGCGCGTCTTTGCCCAGCCCGGCCGCGCCGAGCACCACATCTGGAGCGCCCTGACCCTCGACCCCGACGCGCTCCGCGCCATGGCCCGTGCTGGGATAGGGAACGGCGACCCCGGCGCCGCTCTGCTGCCCCACCACGGCGTCGAGGCGCGCGGCCGGGTCGATCTACTCCAGGAGGCGCATCACTGGCGTCTCATCGATCAGCCCAAGGCCAACACCAGCGCCACCGACAACCGGCTCGCCTACTACCCCGCGCTGTGGCCGGTGGCGCGCTTCTGCCTGGTGTCTGACGCTTCGAGGGACCTGCACCTGGACCTGGTGGCCCGCCTGCCCAGCCTCGACGGACCCCGGCAGGAGGAGGTGGCGGTGGCCGTCAACGGGACCGAGGTCGCCCGCGTTCTTCTCAGCTCACGTTGGACGCGGGCCCGCCCTCTGCTTCCCCAGGCCGCGCTCCAGCCCGGAATCAACGAGCTGGCCCTCTGCTGGCCGCTTCCCCCGGCCTCTGGCGACCTGGCGCTGGCCCGCATCGGCGAGCGTCTGGATCTCCGCATCGGTGTCGAGCTGCACCCGGTGTTTGGTGAGATCGCTCGCCTCAGAGCGGAGGCGATGAACGAGTCGTGAGCGGGAGGGGAAATCCTCTGCCTAGCGACCCACCATCTTCTCGGGCCGCACCCACTCCTCGAACTGCTCGGCGGTGACGAAGCCCAGCTCGAGGGCGGTCTCCTTGAGGGTCTTGCCGCTCCGGTGGGCGGTCTTGGCGATCTTGGCGGCCTTGTCGTAGCCGATGTGGGGGTTGAGCGCCGTCACCAGCATCAGCGAGTTCCTGAGGTTGGCGTCGATGCGCTCGCGGTTGGGTTCGATGCCCACCACGCAGTGCTCGCGGAAGCTCTCGCTTCCGTCGGCGATCAGGCGGCAGCTCATCAGGAAGTTGTAGATGATGACGGGCTTGAAGACGTTCAGCTCGAAGTTGCCGCTCATGCCGCCGAGGTTCACGGCCACGTCGTTGCCCATCACCTGAGCCGCCAGCATGGTGACGGCCTCGCACTGGGTCGGGTTCACCTTGCCGGGCATGATGGAGCTGCCCGGCTCGTTCTCGGGGATCGAGATTTCGCCGATGCCACATCGGGGCCCGGAGGCCAGCCAGCGCACGTCGTTGGCGATCTTGTTGAGAGAGGCGGCCACCGTCTTGAGCGCACCGTGACCGTGGACCAGAGCGTCGTTGGCGGCCAGGCCCTCGAACTTGTTGGGTGCGGTCACGAAGGGCAGGCCGGTCAGCTCGCCGAGCTTCCGAGCCACCCGCACCGCGTACTCGGGGTGGGCGTTTAGGCCGGTGCCCACCGCGGTCCCGCCCAGGGCCAGCTCCAGAAGATGCGGGAGCGCCGCCTCCAGGTGCGCCAGGCCGTGATCCAGCTGTGCCACATAACCCGAGAACTCCTGGCCCAGGGTGAGGGGGGTGGCGTCCTGGAGGTGGGTGCGGCCGATCTTCACGATGTCCATGAAGCTCTCGGCCTTGGCGGCGAAGGCGTCCCGGAGGCCGCGGACCTTGGGGATCACCTCCTCGCGCAGAGCGCGGACCGCGGCCACGCTCATGGCGGTCGGGAACACGTCGTTCGAGGACTGGCCCTTGTTCACGTCGTCGTTGGGGTGCACCAAGCGGTTCTCGCCCCGCTCCCCGCCCAGCATCTCGGAGGCCCGGTTGGCCAGCACCTCGTTCATGTTCATGTTGCTCTGGGTGCCGCTGCCGGTCTGCCACACCACCAGCGGGAACTCGTCGTCGTGGCGGCCGGCCAGCACCTCGTCGGCGGCCCGGATGACCGCCTCCCCCTTCTTGGGGTCCAGGGTCTTGAGGTCCATGTTGACCAGGGCGGCGGCTTTCTTGACCAGCGCCAGCGCGTGAACCAGCGCCCGGGGCATGCGCTCGCCCGAGATCTTGAAGTTGCCGAGCGATCGCTCGGTCTGGGCGCCCCAGAGGCGGTCGGCGGGCACCTCGATGGGCCCGAAGGTGTCTTTCTCGGTGCGGGTCTTGGCCTGGCTCATCCTCAGTTCTCCTCACTGGGTGCGGGCAGGGCCGGCCGCCTCCGGGGACGGCTCGCGGCCTCGCCGCAGCATTTTACCCGCGCTTCACCTGAGATGGCCTTTCGCGCTACCCTTGGTTGGAAAGGCCCCGTCGCTCGAGCAGGACGGAGGCACCCGGAGGCTTCGCATAATGATCAAGAGAAAGCCGCCCACCTGGGCCGGGCTGTGCGCCCTGGTGGTTCTCGGCGCCACCACGGTGGTCGCCGACACCCTGGTCTTGCGCAACGGGCGCCGCGTTCGCGGAGAGCTGGTGAGCGTTCGCAGTGGTCGGATCGAGTTCGATGAGGACAACGGGCGGCGTCTTCGCTACGACACCGACGAGGTGGACCGGATCGAGTTCGATTCGCGCCGGGACCGCTATCGGGACCGGGACACCACCTACCGGCGCGACGATGACGAGGTGATTCACGAAACGGGTCGGCCTCGGGGCATGCGGGAGCGCAGCGTCTCTGTCTCCGCCTCCGAACCATGGACGGACACCGGGATCGAGGTCCGATCGGGCCAGCGAATCTACTTCAGCGCCTCGGGTCGGGTGACCTGGGGCCAGGATCGCCGGGACGGGCCCGAGGGCGAGCGAGGCTCGCCGCGCAACCCGGGCCGGCCGATCCCCAACCGGCCCGGGGCCGCGCTGATCGCCAAGGTAGGCAGCTCCGGCGACCCCTTCTTCGTGGGCAGCGACGAGAGCGCCATTCGGATTCGTTCGTCGGGACGGTTGTTCCTGGGGATCAACGACGACTTCCTGCAGGACAACTCCGGCAACTTCCGGGTGATCGTCTACTACTGAACGACTAGCCGTTCGCTCTCCACAGCCTAGGATGCCATCCGTCGCTGACTGCTGAGTGCTGAGCGCTGATCGCCAGGTTCCCGGCCTCGCGAGTCGCGCGTCGGGCGCTACTTCACCGCCACCGCGGGGACCTTCTTCTCCCGCACCAGGTCGTTGAAGGCGGCCAGGTCCGTTTCCAGCGCGCTCTTGAGCGCAGCCAACTGCTCGTCGATCCTCCCCGCCAGGTCCGCGTAGACGGCTTCTGCCTGGGCGGTGGGCGCCGCGTCGGCGCTGCCCACCACCCCCGCCAGCGAGGCCAGCTTGTTGTTGAGTCGGATGGGGAAGTTGAGCGGGTCCTGGTCGCTCTGGTTCTTGGTCTGGTAGAGCGCCTCCTCGACGGCGGTGATCTTCTTGAGCAGGGCTTCGCCAGCATCGGCGATGCCCTGCTCGGCGGGAGCCGCCAGCTTGGCGCGCTCCAGGGCCGCCTTGACCTGCTCCCGCAGCTCGCGGATGCGCTTCACGGCGTCGTGGGTCGCGCTCAGCTGGTCGCGGATTCTGAGCGACAGGTCGAGCTGCCTCTGGTAGTCGTCCGGGCTAACGGCCAGCCGCGGGTCCTTCCGCAGCTCGAAGGACTGCGTCTGGGCGGCGCCGCCAGCGGTCAGGCGTACCTGGTAGGTGCCGGGGGTGACCACCGGACCGCGGACGCCTCCCGCCCACAGGATCATGCCCTTGAAGCGGCTGGCGTCCGGATGCCGCAGGTCCCACGCAAAGCGATTGAGCCCGGGCTTGGCCGGCACCTTGCTCGCGTCGCGTCCCTCCCGGCCTCGTCCTTCGGCGCGGAAAGGCTCCTCCTCCGGGTCTCCCTGGCTCGAGAACCTGCGGATCGACTTCCCCCCGGCATCCAGGAATTCGATCGTCACCTCCTCGCCCTCCTTGGGTGCGGCGGCCAGTGTGTAGTAGACGATGGCGCCGTTCGGCGGGTTTGGACCCATCCCCGGGCGAGCCACGGACCCGCCAAAGAAGCGGTAGGCGGGGCGGGGTGCGAAGAGGTGAGCCGGCTTCTTGGCCAGCTCAGGGTAGAGCTGCCGTAGCGGGGAGAGGTCGTCCAGGATCCAGAAGCTGCGGCCTTGGGTGGAGGCCACCAGGTCGCGATCCTTCACCACCAGGTCGGTCACCGGCACCACCGGCAGCTTGAGCTGAAGGCTCTGCCAGTGCTCACCGGAATCGAAGGAAACGTAGACGCCGGTCTCGGTGCCGGCATAGAGCAGACCCTTCCGTTCCGGATCCTCGCGCACCACGCGCACGAAGGCGCCTTCGGGAATGCCGTCCACCAGCTTGCGCCAGGTCTTGCCGTAGTCGCGGGTCGCGTAGATGTAGGGCCGGTAGTCGTCGAGCTTGTAGCGGTTGACCGCCAGGTACAGGGTGCCCGGGTCGTGGGGGGAGGGCTCGACCTGGCTGACCAGGCTCCACTCGGGAAGGTCCTTGGGGGTGACGTTGGCCCAGCTGACGCCACCGTCGCGGGAGAGGTGGACCAGGCCGTCATCGGAGCCCGCCCACAGCAGGCCCTTGCTGAGCCGCGACTCGGCCAGCGCGAAGATGGTGCCGTAGTACTCGACGCTGGTGTTGTCCTTGGTGATGGGCCCGCCCGAGGGACCGAGCGTCTTGGGATCGTTGCGGGTCAGGTCGGGGCTGATAGCCTGCCAGCTCTGTCCGTCGTTCGTGGACTTGAAGAGCAGGTTTCCCGCGGCGTAGACGGTGCCGGGGTCGTGGGGCGAGATCACGATGGGGAAGGTCCACTGGAAGCGGTACTTCATGCCCTCGGCCCCCCACCCCATCGGGTTGTCGGGATAGACGGTGACGTTACGCGTCTGACCGGTGCGTCGATCCCAGCGCGAGATGTACCCGTCGTAGCAGCCGGCGAACACCACCTCGCCGTCGGGCCGGGGAGCCACGTAGCCGCTCTCGCAACCGCCCACGTCGTACCACTGGGTGGCGTCGATTCCTGCCTCGGCGCTGCGGCTGGGGATGGAGACGGTGCTGTTGTCTTGTTGCGCGCCGTAGATGCGGTAGGGGAACTGGTCGTCGACGGCCAGGTGGTACATCTGGGCGGTCGGCTGGTTGTCCTGCCGGGACCAGGTCAGGCCGCCGTCGAGCGAGACCATGGCCCCGCCGTCGTCGCCGCCGATCATCCGCTGCGAGTCGGTAGGTGCGATCCACAGGTCGTGGTTGTCGCCGTGGGGTACCGGGATGCTGGTGAAGGTCTTGCCGCCGTCCTGGGAGCGGAAGAAGGCGGTGTTCAGGACGTAGACGGTGTCGGCGTTCTTGGGATCGGCGTAGACGTGGGTGTAGTACCAGGCCCGCTGCCGCAACTTGCGCTCTTCGTTCAGCCGGGTCCAGGTCTTGCCGGCGTCGTCGGAACGGAAGACGCCGCCGTCCTCGGCTTCGATGACCGCCCACACCCGGTCCGGCTTGGCCCCCGAAACGGCGACCCCGATGCGGCCCCAGACGCCCTTCTTGGGCAGCCCTTCCCCGGTCAGCTTCTCCCAGCTCTCGCCGCCATCCAGCGACTTGTAGAGGCCGCTGCCCGGCCCCCCGCTCTCCAGGCTCCAGGGCGTGCGCTGCGCCTGCCAGAAGGCCGCATAGAGGATGCGCGGGTTCCTGGGATCCACGGCCAGGTCGACGGCGCCGGTCTTGTCATCGACGAAGAGGACCCGGTCCCAGCTCTTGCCGCCGTCCCGGCTGCGGTAGACGCCCCGCTCCGCGTTAGGACCGAAGGTGTGGCCGAGCGCCGCCACGTAGACCAGGTCGGGGTTCGAGGGGTGAACCCGGATGCGGCCGATCTGCCGGGTGGCCTGGAGGCCCAGGTTGGTCCAGGTCTTGCCCGCGTCGGTGGACCGATAGACGCCGTCGCCGTGGGAGACGTTGCCGCGGATGCAGGCCTCGCCCATGCCGGCGTAGATGACGTTGGGATCCGACTCGGCCACCGCCAGCGCCCCCACCGAGCCGGTGCCGAGCTGGCCATCGCTCAGGTTGGTCCAGCGGGCGCCGGCGTCGGTGGTCTTCCAGATGCCGCCGCCGGTGGCGCCGAAGTAGAAGACCGAGGGCTCGCTGGTCACGCCGGCGACGGCCGTGACGCGCCCCCCGCGATAGGGCCCGATGGAGCGCCACTCGAGAGCCTGGAGCAGGCTCGGGTCGATGGCGGGCGCAGCCGGCTTGGCGGCGCGCGCCCCGGGAGCGACCGCCGCCAAGGTCGCGAGGGCCAGGCCGGCGGCCAGAGGGAAAGAGATCCATCGCTTCATGCTGGCCTCCTGCGAACAACGTGAGCGCGATGCTACCGGGGCGGCGGGGGCGAGAGAAGCGATGACTGGTTAAATGAAGTCACCACCCTGCGCCGCGGTTCGGGGCCGGGGGCTCGGGGGGCGGTAGCCCGCCGCCCTTCATAGCGGCGACCGAATTCACTTCGGGCCCGTGCGCT
>DATECU010000324.1:0-6764 GCA_035286745.1 Vicinamibacteria bacterium
GGGGACCTCGGGCGCGGCCCGCCGCACTGCAGCCTCGGCCTGAGCCGAGAGGTGTTCGCCCAGGGGGCAGGCGGGGGACGTCATGGTCATCGCCACCGAGAGCCGGCCCGCCTCGGCCTCGATGCGGTAGACGAGGCCCAGGTCGACGATGTTGATGCCCAGCTCGGGGTCGATGACCTCTCTCAGCGCGTCGCGCACCCGCGGCACCAGCGCTTCCTTGGGATCGGCTTCAGACATGGACACCTCGGGGCTCGCTCGCTCGCGACCCGGATCTCGGGAGACTGCGGGAGGGAGCCGGCCGTGGCGCGTAGGATGCTACGCGGTCGCGACGCGGGTCAACTGGGGGAGCTGCTACGACTGCCGCTACAGGGCCCGGATGGCGTCGACGGGCGTGAGCCGCGAGGCCCGCAAGGCGGGATAGACGCCGGCGCCCAGCCCGATGGCGATCGCGAAGCCCGCGGCCAGCGCCAGGGCCCCGGGGGACACGCTCAAGCCATCCTGGAAGGCCTGGCTGGCAAGCATGGTGATGCCAAAGCCCAGCGCGGTTCCGAGAAGACCGCCGACCAGTGAGAGCGACACCGACTCGATCAGGAACTGCCCGAAGATAGCCCCGTCGCTGGCCCCGATGGACTTGCGCAGGCCGATCTCGTAGACCCGCTCGGAAATCGAGATCTGCATCACCGAGAAGATGCCGATGCCCCCGACCAGGAGCGAGATGCCGGCGATGGAGGCCAGGACCACGGTCCAGTTGGAGAGCAGTTGGTCGACCTCCTTACGGATGCGCAGCATCTCTTCGCCAATGTTGTTCACCTTGAAGTCGCTGATGCCACGGTGCCCACGCCGCAGCAGGGCGGTGACCTCCTTTTCGCCGTCGGCCAGCCGCTCGAGATCCCCGACCTTGAACGCGTACGCCTGCACGGCGTCGCTGCCCAGGAAGTGCTTCTGGAGCGTGGTGATGGGGAGGTAGACCTTCTGATTGTCCCGGCGCGTCGCCGGGTTGTTGACCTGGCGATTCCCCAGCGGCCTGAGCACACCCACGATCTGGAAGCGCACGCCGCGGATCAAGACCTCGCGGCCCACCGCCTCTTCGCTCCCAAAGACGTCTTCCTTGAGGTCGTGGCCGATTACGCAGACCGGCGCTGTCGTCTCCACGTCGCGGTCCAGCAGGTAGCGGCCTACCTCGGCCTGCCGGCCGCGCATCTCGCCGTAGGCGGGGGTGACGCCTTCGATGCTGAGCCGCAGCTCACGACCGTTGAGCCGGGCGATCTCGGAGAGCCCGGCCACCGGCGCTGCCGCGCTGACCAGCTCTCGACCGCTCTCGATCAAGGTCAGGTCGGCCCTGCGCAGGCCGCGGGAGTAGCCGGCCTTCTTCTGTTCCAGTCGCTCCTTGGGTGTGTCCGCGGTCACAAACAGCACGCCGTCGAAGCCGAGGTCGGTGAGACCCTTCTGAACCGCCACCGCCGCGCCCCCAATCACGGACACCATCACCACCAAGGAGGTGGTGCCTAAGATGATGCCCACCAGGGTCAGGAACGAGCGCAGCTTGTGGCTGCGGATCTCGGTGAGCGAGGTGCGCACGGATTCCAGGACGTTCATTCGTACCTCAGCGCCTGGATGGGATTGAGCCGTGCCGCCTTGATGGCGGGGTAGAAGCCGAAGAAGATCCCCACCGCGACCGAGAAGCTGAGGCCCAGCAGCACGATCCGAGGCGAGAGCACCACCGGCTGCTGGATCAGATCGGAGATGGCCTTGGTGAAGCCGGCTCCCAGAGCCACCCCCAGCAGGCCCCCCAGGATGGTCACCACCACGCTCTCCACCAGGAACTGGGCCATGATGTTGAGTCCGGTGGCCCCCAGCGCCTTACGAGTGCCGACCTCGCGTACCCTCTCGTTGAAGGAGGCCAGCAGGATGTTCATGATCACGATGCCGCCCACCAGCAGCGAGATGGTGCCGCACACTAGAAAGGTGATGTCGTAGATGGCGCCTTGCTCCTCCATCTGCTTCATGCGCTCGGCGCGGTTGATGACCTCGAAATCCTGGACGCCGCCGTGGAGACGGCGGAGGATGGTCTCCACCTCCGCCGTGGACCGGTCCATCTCGGCGGCGCTCAGGGCCTGCACGTTGATGTAGGCCACCTTCTGGCCGGTGCGATCGCCGGAGAGCCGGTTCAGCATGGTGGTGACCGGCACGAAGACGAACCGGTTCATCCACTCCAGGGAGTTGTCGTTGGCGGAGTTCCAGAAGAACTCCTTGCGCTCCATGACTCCCACCACCGTGTAGGTGGATCCGCCGAGCGACAAGCTTCGGCCCAGAGCCGAGCCCCCGCCGAAGATCTCGTCCTTGCGGGTGGCGCCTAACACAACCACCTTGGCGCTGGCGGTCAGGTCTTCCTGGGTGATGAAGCGGCCCTCCACCGGGCGGAAGTCGTACATGGGTTGGTAGGCGGGGGTGGCGCCGGAGATCTCGAGGCTCTTCTCGAAACCCGGCGCTCTCACCAGCTCGCGGCGCTCCACCGTGGGCTCCACCAGTTCCAGCGTCCTGGCTTCGCGCGCCAGGACCATGGCGTCTTCGTAGGTGAGGCCCTTGGAGCTCTTCTGGGTCGCGCTCTCCCGGGCCTGCCGGGTGTCCAGGTTGCGGATGAACATCTTGCGGATGCCGCCGGTCTTGTCGAAGAACTCGGTCATCTGACGCTTGCCGCCGTCGATGAGGCCGAAGGTGGCGACCACCGAGGCCACACCCAGGACGATGCCCACGACCTGGAGCAGGCTCCGGGCGCGGTGGCTGCCGATGTCCACCACGCCGTCGACCACGGATTCCCACAACGATGCCAGGTGCTTCTTCATGCGGTCGTCCCCTCAGTTGACGACCCGGCCGTCGACGATCTCGATCACCCGCTCGCATTGCTCGGCAATCCGGGGGTCGTGGGTGACGATCACGATGGTCTCCCCGCGGTCATGAAGCTCGTGGAAGATCTTCAAGATCTCGACCCCGGTCTTGCTGTCGAGGTTGCCGGTGGGTTCGTCGGCGAGAATGATGGAGGGGCCGTTCACCAACGCTCGGGCAATGGCCGCCCGCTGTCGCTGGCCCCCGGAGAGCTCCGAGGGCCGGTGTTTGGCGCGATCCGCCAGCCCCACCCGGGCCAGCGCCTCACGCGCCTTCTCTCGCCGATCCGAGCTGCCGAGGCCCGCGTAGAGCAGGGGCAGCTCGATGTTGCGCAGGAGCGAGGCCTTGGGCAGCAGGTTGAAGGTCTGGAAGACGAACCCGATCTTCCGGTTCCGGACCCCGGCCAGGGCGAAGCTGGACAGGGTGGACACGTCCTGGCCGTCAAGCACGTAGGTGCCCTCGCTAGGGGCGTCCAGGCAGCCCAGGATGTGCATGAGCGTCGACTTCCCCGAGCCCGAAGGGCCGATCACCGCCACCATCTGGCCCCGCTCGATCTCCAGATCGACGCCGGCCAGGGCGGTGACGGCCAGCTCGCCCGCGTCGTAGACCTTGGTCACCCCGGTGAGGGAGAGCAGCGATCCGGCGCTGACGGCGGCGGCGGTCGGGAAGGTCTCGACCGCGCCCAAGGTCAGGACCAGGCCTGCGGTTTGGCTACTCACGGTCCTTCTTCTCTTTCGGGCGGGTGGGGTCCTCGACCGCGACCTCGTCCCCAGCCTTTAGGCCCTTGGCGATCTCGATCCTCTCGAAGCTGGCGAGGCCGGTTTCCACCTCGCGAGCTTCGAACTTCTCCTTCCAGCGGTCCTTCTCCTCCAGCTTGGGCGCGACCGGCGCGTCGCTATTGCCGGATGCGAAGACGCTGCTGAGCAAGCCGCCTGAAGCGGTGGGCTTGGCGGCCGCTGCCCTCTTGACATAGACGATCTCCTTGTCCTCCTTCCGGAACAGCGCCTCCACCGGCACCGTCAGCACCTTCTCGCGCCGTTCGCCCAGCACGTCGATGTTGGCGGTCATCCCGGTCCGGAGCTCGGCGCCCTGGCGATCCACCGCGATCTCCACCTCGAACACCTTGACCTTGTCCTCCAGGCGAGCCGCCGGGGCGATGCGCTTGATGACGCCCGCGAACTTGACCTTGGGATAGGCGTCCAGCGAGATCTTCACCGCCTGCTCCAGGTGGACCTTGCCGATGTCGACTTCGTTGATGCCGGCCTTGATGATCATGGTGCCCACGTCGGCCACCGTCACCAGCACGGTGCCGGCGTTGAAGGAGGACACGCCCGAGGTCACCGTGTCGCCTAACTCGACGTTGCGGCGGATCACCACGCCGTCCATGGGAGAGGTGACGTTCAGGTGCTGGGCGGTCGCCGCCCCCGCCATGGCGATGGGCACGCCGCTGTCCTGCACGATCTTGTACTTCTCGAGGGCCGCGTCGTGGCTGGCCTTCGCCGAACGGTAGCGCGTCTCCGTCTCCAGGTTGTCCTTCTGGGACAGGAGTCCCTGGGTGAGCAGGCTCTGGTTCCGCTCGAAGTTGGTCTTGGCGTCATTCAGCGCGATCTCGGCCTCGTGGACGGCGTTTTTCACCTGGGAGAGGTCGCGCGCCTGGTTGACGTCGGGCTCCACCCGGGCCAGCACCTGGCCGCGGCTGACCCGATCGCCCTCGCGGACCAGAAGCTCCACCACCTTGCCCGAGAGCACCGACTTCACGTCGACCTTCACCTGGGGTTCGACCGAGCCCACCTCGGTGACGCGGACCTGCACGTCTGCGACCTCGGCCTTGGTGGTCTTGATCTTGGCCTTCTCGTCTTCGACCGGCGTCTTGGGCCGACCGGCCACCACGACCGCGAGGACCAGGACCACGGCCCCGCCGAGAAACCACCACTTCTTGGAACGCTTGCCCTTTGCCATCGGTCTCCTCTTGCCGCGGGTCGCGGCGCTCGGTCGGCTGCCTAGCCCTAATAACGGGCTCCGCAAGCCCTGGGTTCCAAGGAATGCGGCCACGGCCGGTGCGTGCTATACGTAGTGCCGCTTCATGGCGGCTATCGAAATCCACTTGGCATGACGAGGCGCAGGCATCTCATGCTGGCGCCCAGCGGCGCCGCTTTCGGTGAGGTCCAACAGGGCCTGCGGGTGGCTCGGGATCTGGTTCGGCGTGGGGAGGACGTGGTCTTCTCCGCTCCCGCTGCGCTGGCCGTGCTCTTCGAAGGAGAGGCGGTCGCCTACCGCCCGAACGACGACGATCTGCTGAGCCTGCCCCAAGTGCTGCGGACCGCGGTTCAGGCCGATGGGCTGGCGAGCCTGACCTTGGTGGATCTGGCCTCGTCAGCTCTCACCTTCGATGCCCTGGGGATCGACATCGGCTTCGTGCAGGATCTGCCGATCCCGGTGCTGGCCCTCGATTTCTGGAACTTGGCCGAGGCGGGCCTGCGCTGGGACTTTGGGACCGACGCCTCGATGATCGCGTCCAACGTATTGAAGATCGAGCGGCGTCTGGTCCCGGTGCCGGTGGTGCGGCCTGACGGCACCAAGGGCGCCTTCAGGGCGCTGCCCGAGGCCATCGAGACGGCCCGGGATCGTGAGGCGGTCCGTGCCGAGCTGGGCTTGGGCGTGCAGGATCGGCTGGTTCTCTTCGCCCAGAGCCGCTGGCAAGACCCCGAGGTCCAGAACTGGAAGCACCACGCCCGCATCGCGCGGGGCTTGCCGTCTCTGCTGTGCGCGCGGCTCGCGGAACTGGGGGAGCGGGTCCATCTGGCGCACGTGAGTCCGGTGGAGTTTGCGTCGCCTGGAGCGTTGGGCCCCCGCTGCCACTGGCTGCGCCAGCTTGCCCCGGCCCGCTTCCAGGAACTGCTGGCGGCGGCCGACGTGGTGCTGAGCTTCAACGCCACCGGGGTCTCCACGGTCGCCGCTGTCGCCGTCGGCGTCCCGGTCCTGCTGGGCGTCAATTCCCGGCGCGGCAAGACCGTCGAGGAGGTGGTGGCCATGCTCCCGGCGCCAGTTCCCGCCGCCCTCCGGGACTGGCTTTCCACGGTGGTGCCTCTCTATCCTTTTCTGCTTTGGCCGCTGGGGCTCTACGAGTTCCTGTCGCCGGTTCTCAGGGACAACCCGTACCTCGACGCCCTGTGCCGAGTCGAGATCCTCGATCACGACGCGTTCATGGCCGCCTGTCAAAGGTTGCTCTTCGATCCGGTGGCGCGCGAGAGCCTCCGATCTCGACAGCACGCCTACTGCCAGCGCGTGGCCGACTTGCCCTCGCCGGCCGACGTGTTCCTGGCGTACCTCTGAGCGGGGAGCCCTGAATCGCGCCATCGCGGCAAGACCGCGATTGGCCAGCCGTACTACCACCGGGGTGAGGCACGGAACGGACGGGACACGTTCACGAGCACGGTCTGACCAGCTTGCCCGGTCAGCGGGGAGGCGTCGCCAGCACCGTCTCGGCGGTTCCCACACCACCGCTCGGCACCTCGACCAGGACGTCAGCCCAGCGGGGGCCCTTCATCACGCGCAGCGCGACCGCGCCGGCCGGGGTGGGCATCACCAGGGTTCCCTGGCCATCGCTCGCGGCCACCCCCGGGCCCGAGGTCTTCACCCCGAAGACGCTGGTCAGGACACCTGTGGCCCCGGCCACCGGTTGCCCAGCCTCGTCCCACACCTTCACCTGGGCCCGGCCGCCCGGCGTCAGGCGCAGCAGCACCGGCTCCTCGCCCGGGGTCACCGCGGCTTGGGTCGCGAAGCCCACCGCTTCCGATCCCGCCATCACATCGCAGGACCCCAAACCGAGGCCCGCAATGGTGAAGCTGCCGTCGCCGCCGGTGACCGTCCCCCGCTCCCAC
>DATECU010000325.1:0-16406 GCA_035286745.1 Vicinamibacteria bacterium
ACAACACCAGCGTGACGGTGGAGTTGATCACGCCGATCGCCATGGAGAAGGGGCTTCGCTTTGCCATCCGGGAGGGCGGCCGGACGGTCGGCGCCGGGACGGTGGCGGAGATCATCGAGTAGGTGCGGCAAGAACGGCAGCGGTCAGCGATCAGCAGTCAGCGGGTCAGCCACGGAGGCGAGGACAACTGCCGTAGCTGTGTGCTGATAGCTGACCGCTGATAGCTGGTGTTTCGAGGGTGTTGACATGTTGATGAACGAGAAGATCCGGATCCGGCTCAAGGCGTACGACTTCCGGATCCTGGATCAGTCCACTACCGAGATCGTGGACACCGCGCGGCGGACCGGCGCCCGGGTGGCCGGACCCATCCCGCTGCCCACGGTGAAGAACCGATGGACCGTGAACCGTTCACCGCATGTGGACAAGAAGAGCCGGGAGCAGTTCGAGATCCGGACCCACAAGCGGCTCCTCGACATCTTCGAGCCCACGCCCCAGACCGTCGATGCGCTGATGAAGCTGGATCTCCCTGCCGGTGTGGACGTGGAGATCAAGGCCTTCGGCAAGGAGCACGCGAAGTAGCAGTCGACGAGGCTAAGGACCGAGGGGCGACGCCCTAGAGGCGACCCCGAGAAGGCCGGCGGCCTCGAATCAAGGAAGCGAGAGAGACGCGATGTCAGTGGAAGGAATCATCGGGCGCAAGGTCGGCATGACCCAAGCCTATGCCCAGGACGGCCGGGCCATTCCGGTGACGGTTCTGGAGGCGGGGCCCTGCGTGGTCGTTCAGCGCCGCTCCCAGGAGAAGGACGGCTATTCCGCGGTGCAACTCGGCTTCGTGGAGGCCCGTAAGGTGAAGCGGGTCACCAAGCCGATGAAGGGGCATTTCGACAAGGCGGGGTTGCCCCCCTGTCGGGTACTGCGCGAGTTCAAGGTGGCGGCCGACGCCTCGCTGAAGGTCGGCGACAAGGTCTCGGTGGGCCTCTTCGCTCCCGGCGACAAGGTGACGATCGTCGGGGTCAGCAAGGGGAAGGGCTTTCAGGGCGTGATGAAGCGGCACCACTTCCGTGGCGGCGCGGCCACCCACGGCTCCATGTTCCATCGCGCACCCGGCTCCATCGGCGCCTCGGCCTACCCGTCGCGCGTGCTGAAGGGGATGCGCGGGGCCGGCCACATGGGCCAGGACCGGGTCACCGTGAAGAACCTCACCGTGGTCCGGGTGGACCCGGAGAGCAACATCCTGGTGGTGAAGGGCGCGGTGCCCGGAGCCGGCGGCGGCTACGTCGTCATCAGGAAGGGATGAGCACCATGCCCGAGAAGCAGAAGAAGGCCCCGGCCGAGAAGGCCACGAATGCAGGGGCCAAGTCCAAGCCCGAGGGCCCCTCGGTTCCCAGCGTCGCCGTGGTGGACGCGCAGAACCGGAAGTTGACCGACATCGCCCTGCACCCTGGCGTCTTCGGGGTCGAGGTGAACGACCATCTGTTGTACGAGGCGGTCAAGCACTACCGGGCGGGCGGCCGCAGCGGGACCCACATGACCAAGAACCGGGCCCTGGTGTCGGGGACCGGCAAGAAGCCCTGGAAGCAGAAGGGTACCGGGCGGGCTCGGGCCGGCGAGGCTCGAAACCCCCTGTGGCGCCACGGAGGGACGGTCTTTGGACCGGTGCCGCGAGACTACTCCTACTCGATGCCGAAGAAGGCCCGGGCTGCGGCGCTTCGCTCCGCTCTGTCTCAGCGCGTGAACGAGGGGGCGCTCCGAGTCATCGATCGCTTCGGCATCGAGCAGCCGAAGACCAAGGCCCTCAAGGGACTCCTCGATCAGTTGGGGCTCACCGGCAAGACGCTGATCCTGGACACTCGGCCGGCCGACGCGCTGCTGCTCTCGGGCCGCAATATCCCCGGCGTCAAAGTGGTGGACGTCAGCCACCTCCAAGTCTACGACCTGCTCGACTGCCGGACCGTGCTCGCCTCGCAGGATGCCCTGCAAAAGCTCGAGGAGCGGCTTGCATCATGAAGAACCTGTACCAAGTCCTGAGGCGTCCCCTCATCACCGAGAAGACGACGGCGCTCAAGGAACTGAACCACTCTGTCTGCTTCGAGGTGGCCCGCGAGGCCACCAAGCCCGAGATCAAGAAGGCGGTCGAGCAGTTCTTCGGGGTCAAGGTCCGGGCGGTGCGGGTGGCCAACATGCACGGCAAGGTGAAGCGCCAGGGACGTTCGATGGGGCGCCGCCCCGACTGGAAGAAGGCCTACGTGGTGCTGGCCAAGGGCGAGAAGATGATCGAGTTCTTCGATCAGGCCTAACGAAGGGTAAAGCGCAGAGTCACCATCATGCCACTCAAGGAATACAATCCGACCTCGCCGGGCCGCCGCTTCCTGACCACTCTCGACTTCAAGGAGATCACCAAGAGCAGCCCCGAGAAGAGCCTCACCGAGCCGCTCAGGAAGACCGGCGGTCGCAACAACAAGGGCCAGATCACCATCTGGTTCCGGGGCGGGGGGCACAAGCAGCGCTACCGGGTGGTGGACTTCCGGCGGGACAAGAACGGAGTGCCCGCCAAGGTGGCCGCCATCGAATACGACCCCAATCGTTCGGCGCGGCTGGCGCTCTTGCACTATGCCGACGGCGAGAAGCGCTACATCCTGGCGCCTCTCGGCCTGGCGCTGGGGGCGACGGTGGTGGCTTCCGAGACCGCCGACATCCTCCCCGGCAACTGCTTGCCCCTGCGCGCCATCCCCGCCGGCACCATGGTCCACAACATCGAGCTGCGCGCCGGCAAGGGCGGGCAGATGGTGCGCTCGGCCGGGGGCGCCGCTCAACTGGTGGCCAAGGAGGGCGAGTACGCCCAGATCAAGCTGCCCTCGGGTGAGGTGCGCAAGGTCCGCCTGGAGTGCCAGGCCACGGTGGGGCAGGTGGGCAACATCGACCACAAGAACGTGTCCTTCGGCAAGGCGGGGCGCAGCCGCTGGCTGGGCCGGCGGCCCCACAACCGCGGGGTGGTCATGAACCCCGTGGATCACCCGCACGGCGGCGGCGAGGGCAAGACCTCGGGGGGCCGTCACCCGGTGACGCCCTGGGGCAAGCCCACCAAGGGCGCCAAGACCCGCAACAACAAGCGGACCCAGAAGTTCATCGTCAAGAGGCGGAAGTAGTCATGGCACGATCGCTCAAGAAGGGCCCCTTCGTCGACGACCATCTGCTGAAGAAGATCGACCAGATGAACGCGGCCGGAGAACGCAAGGTCGTAAAGACCTGGTCGCGGCGCTCCACCGTGACTCCCGAGATGGTGGGCCACACGCTGGCCGTGTATAACGGCAGGAAGTTCATCCCCGTCTACGTCACCGAGAACATGGTGGGCCACAAGCTCGGGGAGTTCTCGCCCACCCGGCAGTTCAAGAGCCACTCCTCCAAGGTGGAGAAGGTGGCCAAGGTGGCGGGCCCGAAGGCATAGAGGAAAGACATGTTCGAGGCCAAGGCGGAAGCCAAGTACGTCAGGACGTCGGCCCAGAAGGCGGGGCTGGTCATGGATCTCATCCGAGGCAAGCAGGCCTCGGAAGCTCTGGCCATCCTCCGCTTCACCAAGAAGTCGGTGGCTCGGGACATCGAGAAAGCGCTGCGTTCGGCGATCGCCAACGCGGTGCTGGTCGCCGACCGGAACCAGAAGCGACGCCTGGACGAGGACGACCTCTTCGTGAGCGCCTGCTATGCCAACCCGGGACCGTCCCAGAAGCGGGTGCGCCCGGCCCCCATGGGCCGCGCCTTCCGGGTCATCAAGCGCACCACCCACCTGACAGTGAGGGTGGCCGAAAGGGAGTCGAATTAATGGGCCAGAAAGTTCATCCCATCGGGTTCCGGCTGGGCTTCAACAAGACCTGGCGGAGCCGCTGGTATGCCGAGAAGGAGTACGCCAACCTGCTGTTCGAGGACCTGGCGCTCAAGAAGGACCTTAAGAAGCGCTTCAACCACGCCGGGGTCTCGCGGGTGGAGCTGGAGCGGGCGGCCAACAAGCTGAAGATCACCATCTTCACCTCGCGCCCCGGCATCATCATCGGGCGCAAGGGCCAGGAAGTGGACAAGCTGAAGCAGGAGATCCAGAAGAAGACCGGCAAGGAGGTCTTCGTCAACATCCAGGAGATCCTGAAGCCCGAGCTGGACGCCCAACTGGTCTCGGAGTCGGTGGCCTTGCAGCTCGAGAAGCGCATCGCCTTCCGGCGCGCCATGCGTAAGGCGGTCGATGCGGCGCTGCGCTTCGGCGCCAAGGGCATCAAGGTGCGGGTTTCCGGCCGCTTGAACGGAGCCGAAATCGCCCGCTCGGAGTGGTATCTGCACGGCCAACTGCCGCTGCACACCCTTCGCGCCGACGTCGACTACGGGTTCTCCGAGGCCCGCACCAGCTTCGGACAGATCGGCGTCAAGACCTGGATCTACAAGGGAGAGCAGGACGCCATCCGTCCCGCCAAGGGGCTGTAGAACGCAACCACGGGGAGTTCAGTCGACATGTTGATGCCCAAGAAGGTCAAGTTCCGGAAGCAGCAGCGGGGACGCATGAAGGGCAAGGCCTGGACCGGGTCCAGGGTGGCCTTCGGCGACTTCGGCCTGCGGGCCCTGGAGTGCGGCTGGGTCACCGACCGGGAGATCGAGGCGGGACGAATCGCCATCACCCGCTTCGTGAAGAGGAGCGGCCGGGTCTGGATCCGCATGTTCCCCGACAAGCCGATCACCAAGAAGCCGCAGGAAACTCGAATGGGCAAGGGCAAGGGCGCCCCCGACCAGTGGGTGGCGGTGATCAAGCCGGGGCGGATCCTGTACGAGATGGAGGGCGTCCCCGAAAAAGAGGCTCGTGAGGCCATGCGCCTGGCGGCCCAGAAGCTCTCGATCAAGACCCGGTTCGTGAAGCGGCTGGAGGCGGAGGTGGCGTCGTGAAGGCTATGAAGCTCAGGGAGCTGAGTGAGTCCGAGCTTTCCGGGAAGGAGAAGGAGCTCATGGAACAGCTGTTCCGGCTCCGCTTCCAGAAGGCACTGGGCCAGCTCGACAACGCCCTCAAGATCCGGGACACCCGGCGCGACATCGCGCGGGTGAAGACGGTCTTGCGGCAGATGAAGGCAACCGCGCCGGCGCGGAGCTAGCAGGTTTTGGGAGACCAAGGTCCCATGAGTGAGAACGAGAAGGACCCCGAGCGCCGGCGCAACCGGCAGGTCGGTGTGGTGGTGAAGGCGAAGATGCACAAGACGGTGGTGGTGGCGGTGGAGCGCCTGGTGCGCCACGCCGTCTACCGCAAGACCATCAAGCGGACTTCCACCTTCCTGGCCCACGACGAGAAGGGGGCCAAGGCGGGCGACAAGGTGCAGATCATCGAGACCCGCCCGCTCTCCAAGCTCAAGCGCTGGCGGGTGGAGGAGATCCTGGAGCGGGGCTCGGCCGTGGCCGCCGCGGTCCAGGGGTAGGAGAGGCTCGCCATGATCCAGATGCGAACCATCCTCGACGTGGCCGACAACTCAGGAGCCCGCAAGATCTCCTGCATCCTGCCCCTGGGCGGATCCACGGGCCGTTATGCGGGGCTGGGGGACGTGATCACGGCCAACGTCAAGGAGTCGGCTCCCGACGCCCCCGACGCGGTGCGCAAGGGCAAGGTGGTGAAGGCGGTCATCGTCCGCTGCGCCAAGGAACAGCGGCGGCGGGACGGCACCTACATCCGCTTCGACCGCAACGCCGCGGTGCTGATCAAGGACGACGGGGAGCCGGTGGGCACCCGCGTGTTCGGGCCGGTGGCCCGTGAGCTCAGGGACAAGAAGTTCATGAAGATCGTGTCCCTGGCCCCGGAGGTTTTGTAAAGATGCCTGCAAGCGCCGCAAAGGAGCAGGTCCGCACCCGACTTCGAAGGAACGACGTCGTGCTGGTGATCGCCGGCAAGGATGCGGGCAAGCAAGGGAAGATCCTGAAGGTGATCCCGGAGAAGAACCGGGTGATCGTGCAGGGGGTGGGGTTCATCAAGCGGCACACCCGCCCCAACCCCCAGCGCAACATCAAGGGCGGCATCGCCGAACGCGAGGCCCCGATCCACGCCAGCAACGTCATGGTCGTCTGTGGCGAATGTGGCAAACGCACCCGGATCGGGGCGCGCACGCTGGCGGACGGACGCAAGGTCCGCATTTGCCGCCGCTGTGAAGGAGTGCTCGACAAATGAGCGGGAGCAAGGTCAGCGCCAGGCTCAAGGCCACCTACGTTGAGCAGATAGCGCCGCGCCTGATGAAGGAGCGGGACTACCCCAACGTGATGGCGGTGCCTCGCCTGCAGAAGGTCGTGGTCAACATGGGCGTCGGCGAGGCGACCCAGAACATCAAGCTCCTGGACGCGGCGATGGACGAGCTGGGTCGGATCACCGGCCAAAAGCCCGCCATGCGCCGCTCCCGGAAGTCGATCGCCGCTTTCAAGCTGCGCGAAGGCATGCCCATCGCCGCCACCGTGACCTTGCGGGGCGACCGCATGTTCGAGTTCGTGGATCGCCTGTTCAACGTCGCCCTGCCCCGAGTTCGCGACTTCCGGGGGGTTCCCTCGGGTGCGTTCGACGGACGAGGCAACTACACCCTGGGCCTTCGGGACCAGATCATCTTTCCCGAGGTGGACTACGCCAAGGTCGACAAGCTTCGCGGCATGAACGTCACCTTCGTGACCACCGCCAGAACCGACGAGGAATCGAAGCTTCTGCTTCGGTATCTCGGTATGCCGTTCAGGAACCAGTAAGGAGGCGAGGAGCGTGGCGAAGCTGTCTCTCATAGCCAAGGCTCAGCGGACGCCGAAGTTCGCCGTGCGGAAGTACACCCGTTGCCGCCAGTGCGGCCGTCCCCGGGCTTACCTGAGGAAGTTTGAGATGTGCCGGATTTGTTTCCGGAAGCTGGCCCTGGCGGGGGACATCCCCGGCGTCATCAAGGCGAGCTGGTAGGAGCGGGGTAACGAGAATGAACATGACCGATCCCGTCGCGGACATGCTGACCAGGCTCCGGAACGGAGTGCGGGCCAAGCTCTCCAAGGTGGACATCCCCTTCTCGAAGCTGAAGGGTGAGATCGCCCGGATCCTGAAGGACGAGGGCTACATCGCCAACTTCAAGCTGGTGGAGAACCCGCAGCAGGGGATGCTCCGGGTGTACCTCAAGTACGGCCCGGGCATGGAGCGGGTGATCACCGACCTGCAGCGGGTCAGCCGACCCGGCTGTCGGATCTACTGCGCCAAGGACCAGATCCCTCGCGTCTACGGTGGCCTGGGCATCAACATCGTGTCCACCTCTAGGGGCTTGATGACGGGCAGGTCCGCGGCCAGGGAAGGCGTCGGCGGCGAGATCCTCTGCAACGTCTGGTAAAGGAGTAGCCATGTCTCGCGTTGGACGCAAGCCCATTCCGGTTCCCGGAGAGGTCAAGGTCTCGATCGGCGCCGCCGGTCTCGAGATCCAGGGCCCCAAAGGGAAGCTCAAGACCCCGGTGCCCCCGGGCATCTCCTTCCGCTTGGAGGGGGGGCAGCTCCAGTGCGCCCGCGCCAACGACGAACGCCAGCAGCGGGCGTTCCATGGTCTGGCGCGAGCCCTGGCCCAGAACGCGGTCAAGGGCGTGACCGAGGGTTTCAGCAAGGAGCTGGACATCGTGGGCGTCGGCTACAAGGCGCAGTTGGAGGGCAACAAGGTGGTGTTTGCCCTCGGCTACTCCCACCCCGTCGAGTTCCCCATCCCCGAGGGCATCAAGATCGCCGTGGATAAGCAGACCCGGCTCACCATCTCCGGCATCGACCGGCAACGGGTGGGTCAGGTGGCGGCCGAGATCCGCAGCCTCCGCAAGCCCGACCCCTACAAGCAGAAGGGCATTCGCTACGTGGGTGAGGTGCTGAAGAAGAAGGCCGGCAAGGCGGGTGCCACCGGTGCCAAGTAAGGCGGGGACGCCTGGGGCCGAGAAGGGCCCGCAGGGAACGCCCGCGAGGTTTCGAGGATGAAGGTCAAGACCAAAGAGGACGTGAGGCAGCGGATCAAGGCCCGCATTCGGAGGAAGCTCTCCGGCAGCCCAGAGCGGCCGCGGCTGGCGGTGTTTCGCAGCCAGAGCCACATCTACGCCCAGGTGATCGACGACGAGGCCGGTCGCACCCTGTGCGCCGCCTCCTCCCTGGACCAGGAGCTCAAGAGCAAGTGGAAGCGGGGCGCCAACGTGGCTGCGGCCCAGGCGGTGGGCCTGCTGATCGCCAACCGAGCCAAGGAGAAGGGGATCGCTGCCGTGGTCTTCGATCGCGGTGGCTTCCAGTACCACGGACGGGTCAAGGCCCTGGCCGACGCCGCTCGCGAGGGCGGGCTCAGGTTCTGAGAAGGGTTCAATGAAGCACTTGTTCGAGAAGATCGACGTGGGCAGCCTGGACCTCAAAGACCAGGTGGTGGCCATCAACCGGGTCACCAAGGTGGTGAAGGGAGGCAAGAACCTCTCCTTCAGCGCCCTGGTGGTGGTGGGCGACGGGTCGGGGCACGTGGGCTTCGGCATGGGCAAGGCCCGCGAGGTGGCCTCGGCCATCAAGAAGGGCATCGAGGCGGCCAAGAAGAACATCGTGCGGGTGCCCCTGACCGACAAGGGGGCAACCATCCCCCACACCGTCACCGGCCGCTTCGGCTCCGGCTGCGTGCTCTTGAAGCCGGCCTCTGAAGGTACCGGCGTCATCGCCGGCGGCGCGGTGAGAGCGGTGATTCAGGCGGCAGGCATCCAGAACATCCTGACCAAGAGCCTGGGCTCCACCACTGCGCATAACGTAGTGAAAGCGACGGTGGACGCGCTCTTGCGCCTGAAGCGCCCGGAGCGGGTGGCCCGGCTGCGCGGCAAGTCCATGGCCGAGCTGATGGGGACGCCGGAGGCGGTGCCGGAGGCGCCGGTTCCGGCTCCGGCAGCTCAGCCGGTGGCCGAAGCCTAGGGAGACGGAAGGAAGGTCATGGCCAAGAAGAAGCAGGCGCCGGCCGCCGGCACCATCAAGATCAAGATGATCGGCAGCGTCATCGGCTGCCCCGAGAAGCAGCGCGAGACCGTGCGGGGCCTGGGCCTCCGCCGCATGCAGCAGGTGGTCGAGCGCAAGGACACGCCCGAGATCCGGGGGATGGTGAAGAAGATCCCCCACCTCGTGGCCATCGTTCAATGATCGACCGTCCGGGGCGCCGCATAACCCGAGCATCGGCTGTGGCCGGTGGCGCTTGGGGCACCGGCCGCGTCGCAGACGGTGCGGAGTAGGGGGATCACGGTGGGTCTTCACAATCTGAAGCCGGCCCGGGGCGCGGTCCGGGGACGCAAGCGGGTGGGCCGCGGGCCGGGGAGCGGCCTGGGCAAGACGTCGGGACGGGGCGAGAAAGGTCAGAAGAGCCGCAGCGGCTTCAGCCAGAAGCCGGGCTTCGAAGGTGGCCAGATGCCCCTGCACCGCCGGGTGCCGAAGCGCGGCTTCACCAACGCTCGCTTCCGCAAGGAGTACTCGCTGGTGAACCTGGCCCGCCTCGACGGCTTCGAGGCGGGGACCATCGTAACCCCCGAGGTGCTGCTGGAACGGGGTGTGATCCGCAAGCTCCGAGACGGGGTCAAGGTGCTGGCCAAGGGTGCGCTCACCAAGGCGCTCACGGTGCGGGCCCACAAGTTCAGCGCCAAGGCCCAGGAGGCCATTGCCGGAGCCGGGGGCAAGGCCGAGGTCATCGAAGCTTGACACGCGAGGTGAGGGCTTAAGCCATGCTGCAGAGCCTCAGGAACATCTGGGACGTCCCCGACCTCAGGAAGAGGGTGCTCTTCACCCTCGGCTTGCTGGCCGTGTACCGCCTCGGCAACCACGTCCCCACCCCGGGCATCAACGCCCAGGCGCTGATCGATTTCTTCGACCAGAATCGGGGCAACTGGTTCGGCCTGGTGGACATGTTCTCCGGCGGCAACCTGGCCCGGGTCACCATCTTCGCCCTGGGGATCATGCCGTACATCTCGGCCTCCATCATCCTGCAGCTGCTGACCGTGGTCTGGCCCTACCTGGAGAAGCTGTCCAAGGAAGGCGAGTTGGGCCGGCGCAAGATCACCCAGTACACACGGTACGGCACCATCCTGCTCTCCGTCATCCAGTCTCTCGGCATCGCCGCCTACCTGGAGCGAATGACGCTGTCCGAGAAGTTCAGGATCGTGGACAGCCCCGGCCTCGGCTTCAAGCTGATGACGGTCATCACCCTGACCACCGGCACCGCCTTCATCATGTGGCTGGGTGAGCAGATCACCGAGCGCGGGATCGGGAACGGCATGAGCCTCTTGATCTTCGCCGGCATCGTGGTGGGCTTCCCGAGCGCCCTGATCGACACCGCGCAGCGGATCGGCCGCAGCGATCTGTCGCTGTTCGCCGCCCTGGTCCTGGTGACCATGATGGTGGTGGTAGTGGGGGTGATCGTCTTCGTCGAACGAGGGCAGCGGCGCATCACCGTGCAATACGCCAAGCGGGTGGTGGGCCGCCGCATGTACGGCGGGCAGTCCACCCATCTGCCGCTCCGGGTCAACACCTCGGGCGTGATCCCGGTGATCTTCGCCTCCTCGATCATCGCCTTCCCGCAGACCATCGCCTCCTTCTTTCAGGCCAACAACCCCTGGATGAGAGCGCTGTCCGAGCAGCTCACCTGGGGCATGCCGCTTTACAACCTGCTCTACATCTCCTTCATCATCTTCTTCTGCTACTTCTACACCGCCATCGTCTTCAACCCCGACGATGTGGCCGAGAACATGCGAAAGTACGGGGGGTTCATCCCCGGCATTCGGCCCGGCAAGAAGACGGCGGAGTACTTGGACCACATCCTGGGCCGGATCACCTTCGGGGGAGCCATCTACCTGGCGATCATCGCCATCCTGCCCGAGTTCCTGTACACCGGGTTCAAGGTGGCGCCGATTCCGGTGATCGGGGCTCCGCTGGACATGTTCTTCACCGAGAACGGCCTGTCCTGGATCACCGAAGGTCTGGGGGTCAACTTCTACTTCGGCGGCACCTCGCTGCTGATCGTGGTGGGCGTGGCCATGGACACGGTGGCCCAGGTGGAGGCGCAGCTTGTCATGCGCCACTACGAGGGCTTCACGGGCAAGGGAGGTCGGAGAATTCGTGGCCGACGCTAGTGCGCTGAGCGGCGCCGATAACCGCAAGCGCGTGGTCTTCCTGGGCCCTCCGGGGGCCGGGAAGGGGACGCAGGCCGAGCGCCTGGCCGCTCACCTGGGATTGCCTCGGGTGTCGACCGGGGACATTCTGCGGGAGGCGATTGCCCAGGGCTCGCCGCTCGGCCAGCAGGCCGCGCCGCTCATCGAGAAGGGCCAGTTGGTCCCCGACGAGCTTCTGATCGGGATCATTCGTGAGCGGCTGCTGGCGCCCGACTGCGCTCCCGGCTACGTCCTGGACGGCTTTCCGAGGACGCTGGGCCAGGCCGAGAGCTTCGCCGGGATGGTGAGGGGAGGGGCCGCCGCGCTCTTGGTGTTCGATGTCGAGGTACCGCGCGCGGAGCTCTTGCGGCGACTCTCGGGCCGGCGCTGGTGCCCGGCCTGCCAGGCCACCTATCACCTCGACAACAAGCCCCCTCGCGTCGACTCGACCTGCGATCAATGCGGTGCCCGGCTCATCCAGCGTGAGGACGACAAGGAAGAGTCGGTGGCCCGGCGGTTGGACGTCTACGACCAGCGGACGGCTCCGCTGCGCGAGTACTACGAGACTCGCTCCCGCTTCCATCACATCGACGGCCATCGTCCGGTGGAGACGGTCTTCCAGGATCTCCGGCGCATCCTCCAGGAGCGGGCATGACGGTTCAGAAGTCCTGGATCGAGCTGAACAAGATGCACCGCGCCAACGTCATCGTGACCGAGGTGCTGGAGGCTCTGGCCCAGGCCTGCCAGCCGGGGGTGAAGACCCGCGAGCTGGACAAGATCGCCCGCGACATGCTGGCCAAGGCCGGAGCCCGCTCGGCGTTCCTCGGCTATCGGGGCCGCAGCGACCGCCCCTTTCCGGCCACCGTGTGCGTCTCCATCAACGAACAGGTGGTCCACGGGATCCCCGGCGATCGCACGCTGGAACCCGGGGACATCGTTAGCCTCGACTTCGGCTGCGTCGTGGACGGCTACTTCGGCGACGCCGCGCGAACGGTGGCGGTGGGCAAGATCTCCGAGCAGGCGACCCGTTTGATGGGGATCACCCAGGAGGCGTTGCGACTCGCCATCGATCTCTGCCGGCCCGGCAAGCGGGTGGGTGACCTGGGTCATGCGATCCAGAGCTACGCCGAGGCCCACGGCTACTCGGTGGTGCGGGAGTTCGTGGGCCACGGGATCGGCACCAGCCTCCACGAGGAGCCCCAGGTGCCCAACTACGGTCCCGCTGGCCGGCGCGAGCGGCTGCTGCCGGGCATGGTTCTCGCCATCGAGCCCATGGTCAATTGCGGCCGGGCGGACGTGAAGACGCTGAAGGATGGCTGGACGGCGGTCACCGTGGACCGAAGCCTCTCCGCGCATTTCGAGGAGAGCGTGGCGGTGACGGCCCTGGGCCCCTGGGTGCTCTCCGAGCCTTACCCCTACGCCGAGGCGGCTCATGGCTGAGGCGGAGCGGGACGTGATGGTGGTGAACGCCCGGGTGATCGAGGGATTGCCCAACGCGATGTACCGGGTCGAGCTGGAGACCGAGAAGAGGGGCCAGGCGCTGGTGCACCTGGCTGGCGGGTCGAGTCTGCTCCGGGTGTTGCCGGGAGACGGGGTGGTGGTGGAGCTCATGCCCTACGACATGGGCCGCGGACGTATCGTGAGGCGGCGTTAGGTTTTCGGTAGGCAGCGAGGAACGAACGTGAAAGTAAGGTCGTCGGTCAGAAAGATCTGCGTCAAGTGCAAGGTGGTGCGCCGGCACGGAGTGGTGCGGATCATCTGCAGCAATCAGAAGCACAAGCAGAGGCAGGGGTAAGCCATGGCACGCATCGCAGGCATTGACCTTCCGCGACAGAAGCGCGTCGAGGTGGGCCTCACCTACATCTACGGGATCGGCGTCACCCGGAGCAACAAGATCCTGAGCCAGGCCGGCATTGACCCCAACATGCGGGTCAAGGACCTGTCGGAGGAGGAGGCCAGCCGCATCGCCAAGATCATCGAGGCCGAGGGTAGCGTGGAGGGCGATCTTCGCAAGGACATCGCCATGAACGTGAAGCGGCTGATGGAGATCGGCTCCTATCGTGGGATGCGCCATCGGCGCAACCTACCGGTCCGCGGCCAGAGGACCCACACCAATGCCCGCACGCGGAAGGGCCCCCGCCGGGCCATGATCCGGGCCAAGAAGGCTTAGGAGACTCGAGGATGACGACGACCAAGCCCGCCACAGGCGGCAAGAAGGGCAAGAAGGAGAAGAAGCACGTGGTGAACGGGATCGTCCACGTCCACGCCTCCTTCAACAACACCCACGTGACCATCACCGACCTGGAGGGCAACGTGGTCACCTGGTCCAGCGCCGGGACCCTGGGCTTCAAGGGCTCCCGCAAGGGCACGCCCTTCGCGGCCCAGCAGGCTGCTTCCGCTTGCGCCACGGTGGCCAAGGACCACGGCCTGCGCTCGGTGGAGATCCGGGTCAAGGGACCCGGCTCCGGCCGAGAGTCGGCCATCAGGGCCTTGCAGGCCGCGGGGATCGAGATCAAGTCGATCCGCGACGTGACCCCCATCCCGCACAACGGTTGCCGGCCGCCCAAGCGGCGTCGGGTCTAGGGAGCGAGAAAGTGGCGAGATACACCGGTTCCGTCTGCCGTCTTTGCCGCCGTGAAGGGATGAAGCTGTTCCTCAAGGGCGACCGCTGCTTCACGGAGAAGTGCGCCATCGAGAAGCGCAACTACGCCCCCGGCCAGCACGGCAAGGGCGGGCGCATCAAGAGCAAGCTGCAAGGCTACGGCCTGCAACTCCGGGAAAAGCAGAAGACCAAGCGTCTTTACGGGATGATCGAGGGTCAGTTCCGTCTCACCTTCGATCGGGCCGCCCAGGAGAAGGGGGTGGTGGGCGAGACCCTGCTCAACAAGCTGGAGCGGAGGCTCGACAACGTCATCTACCGATTGGGCTTCGGAGGCTCGCGGGCGCAGGCGCGCCAGTTGGTGCGCCACGGCCACGTGCGGGTGAACGACAAGAAGCTCAACATCCCCTCCTTCCAGGTGAAGCAGGGCGACCTGATCTCGCTGTCCGCTCGGGCCGGCAAGAACGCTCTGGTTCAGCAGGCGGTGGAGTCGGTCAAGGGTCGGGGCGTGCCCAAGTGGCTGGAGTTGGACGCCGCCGGAATGAAGGGCAAGGTCCTGTCGACTCCCGCCCGGGACGACGTGAACTTCCCCATCCAGGAGCAGCTCATCGTCGAGCTGTACTCGAAGTAAGAGGAAGGACGGTCACAGAATGTTGTGGAAAGGGTTCCAAAAGCCGAAGCGGCTCGAGGTGGAGCGGGAGACGCTCACCGACACCTTCGGGCGCTTCTACGCCCAGCCCTTCGAGCGGGGCTTCGCGACCACGGTGGGCAACGCCCTGCGCCGGGTGCTGCTCTCCAGCATCGAGGGGGCGGCCATCACGGCGGTTCGGGTGGATGGCGTGCTTCATGAGTTCTCCCCCATTCCGGGAGCCATGGAGGACACCACCGATCTCATCCTGAACCTGAAGCGGGTGCCGCTGCGCATCCACGTCGATCACTCCAAGACGCTCTACATCAAGACCTCCGAACCCGGCGAGGTGCGAGGCAAGCACATCACGCCCGACGCCGACATCGACGTCTTGGATCCCGAAGCCTACATTGCGACGCTGGGCCAGGGTTCCACCCTGGGCGTCGAGATGCGGGTCAAGGAAGGGCGCGGCTACGTCTCGGCCGACAAGAACTTCGACGAGGACCTCTCGATCGGCTGGATTCCGCTGGATTCGGTGCACTCGCCCGTCAAGAAGGTCAACTACTTCGTGGAAGCGGCACGAGTGGGTCAGGCCACCGACTACGAGAAGCTCACCCTCGAGGTGTGGACCAACGGAGCCATCTCCCCGCGGGACGCGGTGGGCCTGGCTTCCAAGCTGATGAAGGACCACCTGTCGATCTTCATCAACTTCGAAGACGAGGACGATGAGACGGAGGCGCCGGTGGAGATCGGCGACCAGGACCGCGAGGTCCTGATGGAGCGGCTGGCCAAGAGCGTCGACGAGATGGAGCTGTCGGTGCGCTCTTACAACTGCCTCAAGAACGCCAACATTCGCACCATCGGCGATCTGGTCCAGCGCACCGAGCCGGAGATGCTCAAGACCAAGAACTTCGGCCGCAAGTCGCTGAACGAGATCAAGGAGATCCTGACCCAGATGGGCCTCTCCCTCGGCATGAAGCTCGACAGCTACCCGCAACCCCAGAACCAAGAGTAGAGGCATGAGACACCGCGTCGGCTTCCGAAAACTCGGGCGGGTCACGCCCCACCGGATCGCCCTGCTCCGCAACCTGGCCACCGCCCTGTTCGAGCGGGAGCGCATCCGCACCACCCTGATGAAGGCCAAGGAGCTGCGGCCGTATGCCGAGCACCTGATCACCCTGGCCAAGCGCAGCGACGATCGATTGCACGCCCGCCGGCAGGTGGCCAAGGACATCCACGACCCTCAGGTGGTGAAGAAGCTGTTCGACAACCTGAGCACACGTTATGCAGATCGCCCCGGCGGCTACACCCGCATCCTGCGCCTGGGGACCCGGCACGGCGACGGGGCCGAGATGGCCATCGTCGAGCTCCTGGGCTCCGAGTACCAGCCAAAGAAGAAGGACGCCAAGGGCAAGAAGACCGAAGCTCAGCCCAAGGGCGAAGCCAAGGCCCAGAAGGCCAAGGCCGAGAAAGCAACCGAGTAGCCGGCAGTCGTGACTTGGGGCCGGCCCCTCGCAGGAGGCGCCGGCCCTCGGCCTTTCTTGGGGCGGCCTTCCGCTATTCGGATCGCTTCACGGTAGCGGAGGCCGTGAGCCCGCGATACTCGAGGCTGGCGATCAGGAACAGCCGCTCGGCGGAGGTGCGCCTGAAGGACCACGACGCGACGGTCTGGCGGGCTGCCTCCTGGAGCGGCTCGGGGCCGGAGATCTCGAGGCCCGAAGTGGCGCCGCCGGCATCCACCGTGAAGCGCACCAGCACGGTGCCCGAAACCTCGCCCAGGCGCGCCAGAGGTGGAACCACCGGACGTCGGCCCGAAGCCAGGTCGGGGACATCGTTGGCGAGGGTGACGTCGCGGACCGCTGAAATGGGGGCGGTGGGTGAGCCCACAGCCGGCGTGGACGGTGGAGCGGCGGGCATCGTGGGCGGAGGGGCAGCCGGGGGCGCAACCGCGGCCGGTGGGGGCGAGGCGATCGGCTCGGCTGCCGGGGTCGCCGGCTCGGGCGCGGCAGGTGGGACGACCGCGGGATGCTCGGCTGCGCT
>DATECU010000326.1:0-14381 GCA_035286745.1 Vicinamibacteria bacterium
CGGTCACCGGATCCTCTCGGCGGTAGCCGGCTTCGTCTAACGCTTCCAGCAGGATCACCGGCGTCATCTCGTCGCCCACCCGCAGGCTGAGCACCCGGGTCTCGAACCGGGGGCGCGGCAGGCTGGGACGCAGCAGGCCGGCCGGCGAGGCCAGAAGTGCCCGGGCCCCGCGCCCCGCCGCATGGAGGGCGGCGGCTCGGCGCAGAGAGGCGTCGGCGTGGCGGGGCAGCCCCCGGTAGGGCGGGGGACCGGGGGCGGGGAAGGGCAGGACGGTGCCGGGGATGGCGGCTTCCGAGGCCAGAAACTGGAGATCGGCGGCCGCCGTTTCCACATCCCTCTCGAAGGGCAGCACAAAGAGGGTGGGCTGGTCCACGAGCAGCAGGGGAAGCAGCAAGCGGGCGGGACCGGTCGGACCGCTGAGGCTCAGGTGTCCGGTGTCCGCGAGCCGGGCGCGCAGGTCGCGGAGGCTGGCGTGGAGGGCCTCGGTCCAGGGGGCCCGTGGGCTCAAGGTCGCTTCATCCGCTCCAGGACCGCGGTGGTGGAGCGCCCCGGCGTGAGTTCGACTCGAACCACCCGGCCGCCGGCCGCTTCGACCTCGCGGCGTCCCACGATGGCGTCTGGTGCCCAGTCGGCGCCCTTGACCAGGATGTCCGGCAGCAAGGCGCTCAGGGTGGCGAGCGGCGTGGGCTCATCGTAGACCACCACCCGGTCCACCGCCTCCAGGGCCAGCAGCGTCTCCGCCCGTTCGCTTTCCGGCAAGATGGGACGCCCGGGGCCCTTCAGCTCCCGCACCGAACGATCGCTGTTGAGGCCGACCACCAAGAGGTCGCCCGCCTGCCGGGCCTGCTCCAGCAGGCTCAGGTGACCAGCGTGGAGAAGATCGAAGCAACCGTTGGTGAAGACCACCCGGCGACCCTGTTCCCGCCAGCGCTGCCGCTCGGCGACCAGGGCGGGAAGGCTCGAGATCATGGCGGGGGCTCAGCTCGGCTCGCTGCTGTCGTGAAGATCCAGTTCGGGGCGGGGTTCCGGCGGCTCCAGGTGCAGACCGCCGGAGAAGCTCCAGCGATGGTGGGGCCGGTAGACGCCGACGTCCTTGACTCGGCTCTTGACTCGGAAGGAGTAAAGGCCACGGTGGTAATCGTAAGGCGTGCCGTCCTTGCGGTGAGCTGCCACGTCCAGCAGGTAGGTCCCCTCCACCAGGCGCAGGTCTTCCAGGCTGACGACCGCCTGGCCCTCGCCCTCGGCGGTCACCGCCTCGAAGTCCTCGAGGTGGGTGTTGGTGCCGTACACGGAGACGCCGTCGGCGGTGAAGATCCCGATGCCAAAGACGAAGTCGGCGACCGGCCGGGGGGCCCGCACCGCCAGGCTGACGGTCAAGGTCTCTCCCGGCGTGTAGACGTGTCGCTCCTTGCCCCGATCGTCGAGCAAGCGAACCGACAGGATCTCGATCTCCCGGCCTCCCCAGCGGCCTTCGCGGAGGCTCCCCGAGGCCGGCTCCTGCTCCGGCGGCGACTCGGGGGCGGTCGCCTCCTGGCTGGTCTGGCCGTGCCCTCGCGCCAGCAGCGCTTCTTCCCCTCCAGCGACGTACGTCAGGTAGGCGTCGACCACCCGCTTGGGGTCCCCCCGGTCGGCGACCTGGCCACTGCGCAACCACAGCAGGTCGTCGCACATCTTTTCCACCAGACCCAGGCTGTGGGTCACGATGATGATGGTCTTGCCGCGGCGACGGAACTCCCCGATCTTGTCCAGGCACTTGCGGGTGAAGGCCTCGTCGCCCACCGCCAGCACCTCGTCGATCAGCAACACCTCGGGGTCCACGTGGATGGCCACCGCGAAGCCCAGCCGTGCGTACATCCCGGAGGAGTAGGTCTTGACCGGGGCATCGATGAAGCTCTCGAGCTCCGCGAAGCCCACGATATCGTCGAAGCGTTCCTGCACCTGGCGCCGGGTGAGCCCCAGCATGATGCCGTTGATGGCGACGTTCTCCCGGCCGCTGATCTCGGGGTGGAAGCCCGCGCCTAATTCGATAAGCGCGGAGATCCGGCCCTCCACCGACAGCCGGCCCCGCGTCGGTTTGGTGATGCCGGCCAGCAGCTTGAGCAGGGTGGACTTGCCGGAGCCGTTCTCGCCGATCACCCCGAAGGTGCTGCCTTTGGGGACCTCGAAGGAAACCCCGTCGAGCGCGGTGAAGGTTTGGTCGGGGGCCAAGTCGGCCAGCAGGCTGCCGGTGAGGAGGGCGCTCTTCAGGGTCCTGAACTGGTTCCTGTGCAGGAAGCGGCGGTAGACCTTGGCCAGATCCAGGGCGGTGATCGCGGGCGTGCTCACACTTCCTCCGCGAAGGTGTCGCGCAGCCGATCGAACAGGAAGGCGCCAAGCGCAAAGACCAGAAGCGACGCCACCGCGGCCAGCAACAGGCCGCGGCCGTGAGTGAAGGCGCCCCGGAAGAGCATCTCCTGGTACGAGTAGAGCACGTGGGTCAGCGGGTTGAAGCGCAGCAGAGCCTTGAGGCCGGGGGGAGTCTCCGGGTAGAAGTAGAGGACCGGGGTGGCAAAGAACCACACGTGCAGCAGGTGGGAGAGGATGCTCTGGATATCCCGGAAGTGGACGGTCAGCGCCGAGACCAACAGGCTCACGCCTAGCGTGAAGACAAGCTGCACCAGCAGCGGCAGCGGCAACAGCAGGGCCAGCGGCCCCAGCTTGCCGTAGACGGCAAGGAACGCCAGCAGGATGGGCAGTCCCAGCAGGAACTGCACCATGTTGGTGAGCACGGTCACCACCGGCAGGACCTCGGCCGGAAACAGCACCTTCTTGATCAGGTTGCCGCCAGCGATGAGCACCCCGGAGGCCTCCAGAACCGAGGAGTTGAACCAGGTCCAGGGCAGGATTCCACAAAACAGGAAGAGGAAGTAGGGCTCGACCTGGCCGGTGCGCGCCACCGGCAGCATGTAGGTGAAGACCAGGCCGTAGGTGAGCAGCAGGAGCAGGGGGTTTACGAAGCTCCACAGGAAACCGAGCACGCTGCCCCGGTAACGGGCCTTCAGCTCCCGACCCACCAGGCTGCGGATCAGCGGCCGGTAGCGGACCAGGGCTCGGACCTGCGCGATCATCGGCTCATCGGGTCCCCGGGGCCCCGGCAGCTGGACAGGGACGACGCCTTGGTCTCAAGCTGGTGTCGGTGGCCGCACTAGGCCCGTCGCCTGCGGGCCACCGCCAGCCGGGTCACCGCCCGCACGTAGGCCAGGTGAGCGTCCTCGTAGCCGGCCTCGTCCTTGATGGCCTTCATGCGCGCCGCCGCCCGTTCCTTGGCTGCCGCCGCCCGCTCGGTATCGATGTCCTCCGCTCGCTCGCCCACCTCCGCCAACACGTTGACTCGGTCGGGCAGCACCTCGCAGAAGCCCCAAAAACAGGTGAGCGCCTGTCGCTCTTGGCCCTGGCGATAGCTCAGCTCCCCCAGCCCCAGGGTGGTGAAGAAGGGGGTGTGGCCGGGCCGCACCCCGAAGTAACCCTGCTCTCCGGGGGCCACCACCTCGTCCACCTCCTCGCGGAGCAAGAGCCCCTCGGGGGTGACCACCTCCAGGATGAGGTTTGCGGGAAAGCTGCTCTCTGCCATGGTGCCGTCTCCTGCCGCCGCCTCGCCTAACTGGCCTGCGCCTTGGCCTGCTCGAAGACCTCCTCGATGGCGCCCACCATGTAGAACGCCTGCTCGGGGATGTCATCCAGCTCGCCGGAGACGATCATTCGGAAGCTGCGAATGGTCTCGGCCAGCGGCACGTACTTGCCGGGGATACCGGTGAACTGCTCGGCCACGTGGAACGGCTGGGACAGGAACTTCTGGATCTTGCGGGCCCGGGCCACGATGACCTTGTCCTCTTCCGAAAGCTCGTCGATGCCCAGGATGGCGATGATGTCCTGCAGGTCCTTGTAGCGCTGCAGGATCTGCTTGACGTCGCGGGCCACCTGGTAGTGATCCTGGCCGATGACGCGGGGATCCAGGATCCGCGAAGAGGAGGCCAGCGGATCGACCGCCGGATAGATGCCGAGCTGGCTGATCTGGCGCGAGAGGTTGGTGGTGGCATCCAGGTGGGCGAAGGTGGTGGCGGGAGCGGGGTCGGTGTAGTCGTCGGCCGGGACGTAGATGGCCTGCACCGAGGTGATCGATCCCTTCTTGGTCGAGGTTATGCGCTCTTGAAGCTCCCCCATCTCGGTCTGCAGCGTGGGCTGGTAGCCCACCGCCGACGGCATGCGGCCCAGAAGCGCCGAGACCTCGGAACCGGCCTGGGTGAAGCGGAAGATGTTGTCGATGAAGAGCAGCACGTCCTTGCCCTCTTCGTCGCGGAAGTACTCGGCCACCGTCAGGCCGGTGAGCGCAACCCGCAGGCGGGCTCCGGGCGGTTCCGTCATCTGTCCGTAGACGAGCGCGGCCTTGGACTTGGTGAAGTCCTTGAGGTCGATGACGCCCGACTCCTGGAACTCCAGCCACAAGTCGTTGCCCTCACGGGTGCGCTCGCCGACCCCGCCGAAGACGGATACCCCGCCGTGCTTCTTGGCCAGGTTGTAGATGAGCTCCTGGATGATGACGGTCTTGCCCACGCCGGCGCCGCCGAAGAGGCCGATCTTGCCGCCGCGCAGATAGGGCTCGATCAGGTCGATGACCTTGATCCCGGTCTCGAACATCTCGAGCTGGGTGGACTGCTCCTCGAAAGCCGGTGCGGGACGATGAATGGGATAGCGCTTCTGGGCCAGCACCGGCCCCAGCTCGTCCACCGGCTCGCCGATCACGTTGAGCACCCGGCCCAGGGTGGCGGGGCCCACCGGCACGGTAATCGGCTCGCCGGTGTCGACCGCCTTCATGCCCCGCACCATGCCGTCGGTGGGCAACATGGCGACACAGCGCACCCGGTTCTCGCCCAGGTGCTGCTGCACCTCGGCGATGACGTCTAGCGCCACTCCGCCGCCGCCGCCATCGTCCTGGATGCGGACCGCGGTGTAGATCGGGGGGACCGCCTGCTCGAACTCCACGTCCACCACCGGACCGATGATCTGAACCACCCGACCGACGTTCTCTTTGGCCATCGTCGAAACCCTGTTCTTCTCTTTGCTCGTTGGTTAGGCGCCGGCTCCGGAGACCACCTCGATGATCTCCTTGGTGATGGCGGCCTGGCGGACCTTGTTCATGTAGAGGGTGAGTCGGTCGATCATGTCGCCGGCGTTGTTGGTGGCCGCGTCCATGGCCGCCATGCGCGCGCCGTGCTCGGCGGCGATCGACTCCAAAAGCGCCCGCCAGACCTGGACCTCCACGTGCTTGGGCAGAAGCTCGGCGAAGATGGCGCCGGGGGCCGGTTCGTAGAGGTAGTCGAGGGCGGGCTCGGTGGGGTCGAGACTCAGGCGCTCGATGGGCAGCAGGCGCTCCACCACCACCCGCTGCTGAATCACACTCTTAAATTCGTTATACAGCAGGAAGATCTGGTCCACCTCGCCGCTCACGAACCTCTCCATCAGCGACTGGGCGATGCTCTGGGCCAGCGAGAAGTGGAGACTCGCGAAGAGCCCGACCCGCTCGGACTGGATCGGGTAGCGGCGCTTGCGGAAGAAGTCGCGCCCCTTGCGGCCCAGCAGGTCGAGCCCCAGCTCCTTGTCCTTTCGCTCGTCCAGGAAGCGCTGGGCGGTCCGGATCAAGTTGGCGTTGAAGCCGCCGCAAAGGCCCTTGTCGGCGGTGATGAGGACCAGCAAGATCTTGCGGTCGCCGTGCTCGCGGAGCAGAGGATGGGACTCGGGGTTGGCGCGGGAGGCCAGGCTCCGCAGCACCTCCGTCATCTTGCGGGCGTACGGGCGGGCGGCGAACATGGCCTCCTGCGCCCGCCGCAGCTTGGCCGCCGAGACCATCTTCATGGCCTTGGTGATCTGCTGCGTGTTCTTGACGCTGCGAATCCGGCGCCGGATGTCGATGAGGGCCGGCATCGGTTAGGCCTGGGCTTCCGCCTGGAACACCTCGGCGAACTCGCCGAGCGCCGCCTTCAGGCGCTGGCCCGGCTCGCCCTTCAGGTCCTTCTTCTCGGCGACTTCCTTCAGCAGGTCGGCGTGGCGCAGCTCCAGGAAGGTGTAAAGCTCGCGCTCGTAGCGGCGGCACTCCGGCACCGGCACCCCGTCCAGGTAGCCGTTGGTGGCGGCGAAGATGATGGTGACCTGTTTCTCCATGGGCAGCGGCCGGAACTGATCCTGTTTCAGGATCTCGGTGAGGCGTTCGCCACGGGCCAGGGTGGACTGGGTGGACTTGTCCAGGTCGGACCCGAACTGGGCAAAGGCGGCCAGCTCACGGTACTGGGCCAGGTCCAGGCGCAGCCGTCCGGCCACCGCCTTCATGGCCTTCACCTGGGCGCTGCCGCCGACCCGGGAGACCGAGTTGCCCACGTTGATGGCGGGGCGAATGCCGGAGTTGAAGAGATCGCTCTCCAGGAAGATCTGGCCGTCGGTGATGGAGATGACGTTGGTCGGGATGTAGGCCGAGATGTCGCCGGCCTGGGTCTCGATGATGGGGATGGCGGTCAGGCTGCCGCCGCCGTTCTTGTCCGAGAGCTTGGCGGCGCGCTCCAGCAGCCGGCTGTGGAGATAGAAGACGTCGCCGGGGTAGGCCTCGCGCCCCGGGGGCCGGCGCAGCAAGAGCGAGATCTCGCGGTAGGCGGCGGCGTGCTTGGAGAGATCGTCGTAGACGCACAGAGCGTGCCCGCCCTGGTCCCGGAAGTACTCGCCCATGGCCGCCCCGGCGTAGGGCGCGATGTAGAGGAAGGGCGCCGGATCGGAGGCGGTGGCCGCCACCACGATGGTGTGCTCCATGGCCCCGAAGTCCTCGAGCGTCTTCACCACCTGGGCCACCGTGGACCGCTTCTGGCCGATGGCGATGTAGATGCAGACGACGCCCTTGCCCTTCTGGTTGATGATGGCGTCGAGCGCCACCGCGGTCTTGCCGGTCTGCCGATCGCCGATCACCAGCTCGCGCTGGCCGCGGCCGATGTTGACCATGCTGTCGATGGCCTTGATGCCGGTCTCCAGCGGCTCGCGCACCGGCTGCCGGGCGACCACGCCGGGGGCGATCACCTCGATGGGGTTGTAGGTCTGGCCGGGGATGGCTCCCTTGCCGTCGATGGGCTGGCCCAGCGCGTTCACCACCCGGCCCACCAGAGCGTCACCCACCGGTACCGACATGATGCGGCGGGTGCGCTTGACCTGATCGCCCTCCTTGATCTCGAAGCTCTCGCCCAGGAGCACCGCTCCCACCGAGTCTTCCTCCAAGTTGAGGGCGATTCCCATGACCCCGTGGGGCAGCTCCAGGAGCTCTCCGGCCATGCAGCGCTCCAGGCCGTGGAGGCGGGCGATACCGTCGCCCACCGAGAGAACGGTCCCCACTTCGGACACGTCCATGCCGGCGGAGAGGCCGCCCAGCTGTTCCTTGAGGATCTTGGTGATTTCTTCGGCGCGAATTTCCATTGCGTTCCTGGCTCCGTTCGGAGGTGTCGCTAGGTGCGGGCTCCGGTCGACTGGGTTTGTGTCCCCTCGATCAGGCGGTGGCGGAGGCTGCTCAGGCGGCCGCGCACCGTCCCGTCGAAGGTCCGCCCCTCCATCTCCACCAGCGCCCCGCCCAAGAGGTCTGGGTCCACGGTGTTTTCGAGTTCCACCGTCTTGCCGCTGACTCGGCCCAGGGCGGCGGCCAAGGCGGCGGCCTGATCGGCCGAAAGCGGGACGGCGGTCACCGCCCGTGCCGCCGCCACCTGGCGGTGCGCGTTCCACAGGGTCGCGTAGGCGCGTGCGATGTCCGGCAGCAGCTGGGTCCGCTCCCGCTCGACCAGGAGTTGCATGAGGCGGGAGAACAGCGCCGGCGCACCCTTGAAGATCGCGGCGGCGATGGCGCGCTTGCGCTCCGCGGGGACGGCGGGATGGGCCAGCATCCGGCGCAACTCGTCCTGGGCCTCCAGAAGCTCTGCCGCCGATGCGAGATCCCGACCCAGCGCTGCCGGATCACCGGCGGTCAAGGTCAGTTCGAGCAGGGCCTTCGCGTATCGTCGGGCCACGCCCCGGCTGCGCGGCTTCATGGCTGCCCTCCCGCGGGTCCGCTCTCTGCGCTCAGATGATTAAGAGGAAAGGGCTTATGGCGTTGGTCGCGTTGGTCTCGTGTCAAGGTCCGCCCTGTGGTTCGCCCCCGGGACCGAGGGCGCACTCGACAAAAACGCGGCAGGTTATCACGGGCGGAGGGGGTGGGGCAAGGCTCGCGGGTATCGAATCGGCGGATCAGCAGAGGCGCAGGGGCGTGTCCGCGGCGGGGACGACGGCTCCGATGACCCGGCTTTCCGGCACTGCGGCCAGGAAGGCCTCGACAGCCTGCGCGGGCAGAGCAAGGAGCAGACCGCCTGAGGTTTGGGGGTCGAAGAGCAAGGCCTTCCTGGCATCGTCGATGGTGGTTAGGTAGGCCAGCTCGCTCTCGAAGTGACGCCGGTTGGCCCCGAGCCCGCCGGGCTGGAAGCGCGGGGCGAGATCGAGGGCCGCCGGGAGGAGCGGAAGGTCGGCGGCCCGGACCTCGAGAGTGACGCCGCTCTGGCGAGCCAGACCGAGCGCGTGGCCGATGAGGCCAAAGCCGGTGATGTCGGTGGCGGCATGGGCGCCCTGTTGCTGCGCCACCTGCGCCGCCAGGGCGTTGAGCCTGGCCATGGAGCGCGCCGCCTCCTGCATGGCGTGGTCTGGGGCTGCGCCTGCCTTGAGGGCCGTGGAGAGAATGCCGGTGCCCAGTGGTTTGGTGAGCACCAGGATGTCTCCGGCCCGGGCGCCTGCGTTGCTGAGGATCTGGCCCTCTTCCACCACGCCGGTCACCGCGTAGCCGAACTTGATCTCGGCGTCGCGGACGCTGTGACCGCCAAGCAAGACGCAGCCCGCCTCCCGGAGCTTCTCGTAGCCCCCGCGCAAGATGGCCGCCGACCATTCCCAGGGGAAGTCCTGCTCCGGGAGAGCCGCGATGGAGAGGGCGGTGAGCGGCCGTCCGCCCATGGCGTAGACATCGGAGAGCGCGTTGGCGGCGGCGATGGCGCCGAAGCTGTAGGGGTCGTCGACCACTGGGCTGAAGAAGTCGACCGTCTGCACCAGCAAGGTCCCGTCGGGCAGACGAAAGACACCCGCGTCGTCGCCGGTTGCGTAGTCCACCAGCACGCGCGGGTCGGGGTGGTGAGGGAGGCCGCTCAGAACCTGAGCGAGCTCGGCGGGGCCGAGCTTGCCGGCTCAACCAGCGCAGGACACCCGTTCGGTGAGACGGCGGATCCGCTCTCGGTCGTCCATTGAAGAAACTATACTAGGGGCGGGGCGCCTAGGGCCGCTTCTCGCCGCGCCCGGCGGCCTTGGCCGACTCCAGGGTCACCACATCGCCCTTGGCCGAGGCGGCCGAGGCCATGTCGCAGTCGCCCTGAAAGAAGGCGCCCTCTTCGATGAGAAGACGGGGCGCCACCAAGGTGGCCGTCACGCTGGAGCCGGCCAGCAGCTCGATCTTGTCTCGGGCGTGAACCCGTCCGCTGACGGTGCCCCGGATCGAGACCGTGCCGCAGTCGATCTCGGCGTCCACCTGGCCCGACTCCCCCACCACCAAGGTGTTGTCGGAAAACACCTTGCCCTTGAGAAGGCCGTCGATCCTGAAGGTGTTTCGGAACCGGAGCTCGCCCAGGAACTCGCAGCCGGCGTCGAGGAACCCGTTCAGGTCTTCGCTGGTCAGTCCCTTGATCTTGATCATCCAGCCTCCGCTTGAGCTTGCCCCCGCTGGGTGCGCCAACGATAGCACGTTGAGAGGGCCGGTCGCGGCGCCATCAAGGCCGACCCCGACCCGCTCGAACCAGAACCTCGAACAATCTGTTGAGCTCGGCCTCGCTTGAGAAGGCGATCCGGAGCGCGCCGCCTGCCCCCCGCCGGCTGATCTCGACCCGGGTGCCCAGGGCGGCGCGCAGGCGCTCCTCGGCGGCTCGGGTGTTGGGGTCTCGGCGGTTCGCTCTTTCCGGTCGCGGTGCCCGCTCAAGAGCCACCCTCCGTTCCACCTCCCGCACCGAGAAACCCTTGCGGGCCGTCTCGCGAGCCAGCGCAACTTGGGCCTCGGCTTGATCGAGAGCCAGCAAGGCTCGGCCATGGCCGGCTTCCAGGCGGCCGCCGGCCAGGAGATCGCGCACCTCCGGGGGCAGGCGGAGCAAGCGCATGGTGTTGGCTACGGTCGAGCGGTCCTTCCCCACCTTCTGGGCCAACTGCTCCTGTGTGAGATTGAACTCCTGGTGCAGACGCTGGTAGGCGTGGGCCTCTTCCAGCGGCGTCAGCTCCTCGCGCTGGATGTTCTCGACTAGCGCTAGCTCCAGAAGCTGCTCGTCGGAGACCTCGCGCGGCACCACCGGCACGTGAGTCAAGCCCAGTTGCTGGGCGGCTCGCCATCGCCGCTCCCCGGCGATGATCTGGTACCGCTCCCCTACCTTCCGCACCAGGATGGGCTGCACCATGCCGCTCTCTTGGAGAGAGGCGGCGAGCTCGGCCAGCTTGCCGGGTTCGAAGGTGGTCCGCGGCTGGAAGGGGTTGGGCTCGAGGCTGGCGATGGGGACCTGAGCCAGCTCCCCTCCGGCGGGCGCCTCGGGCTCAGGAAGAAGCGCGGAGAGCCCCTTGCCCAGGGCCTTTCTTTTCATGGGCCATCAGTTCCTTGGCGAGGTCCAGGTAGGCTTCGGAGCCCTTGGACCGGATGTCATAGAGGAGGATCGGCTTCCCGAAGCTGGGGGCTTCGGCCAAGCGCACACTGCGCGGGATCTGGGCCTTGAACACGCGCTCGCCGAAGTGGTTACGAACCTCGGTCATCACCTGCTGGGTGAGGTTCATCCGCTCGTCCACCATGGTGAGCAGCACCCCCTCCACGTCCAGCGCGGGGTTCAGGGCACGCTGGATCCGCCGCAGCGTGTTCATCAGCTCCGAGATCCCCTCCAGGGCGAAGTACTCGCACTGCAGGGGGACCAGGATGCGATCGGCGGCGGCCAGGGCGTTGACGGTCAAGAGGCCAAGGCTGGGCGGGCAGTCGATGAAGACGTAGTCGAAACGTCCCGCCAGCGGCGCCAGCGCCTCCTTCAGCCGGTACTCTCGGGCCAGCAGCGGCACCAGTTCCACCTCCGCCCCGGTCAGGTTGCGGTCGGCGGGCGCCAGGAACAGGTGCTCGAGATCGGTGGCGACGATGACTTCATCGAGGGGGACCTGGTCGATCAGCGCCTCGTAGAGGCTGCGCCGGGGTTCGCGGGCTCGGCGGCCCAGGCCAGAGGTGAGGTTGCCCTGGGGGTCGATGTCGACCGCCAGCACCCTGCGCTCCGCCGCCGCCAGGCTGGCGGCCAGGTTGATCGCGGTGGTGGTCTTGCCGACCCCCCCTTTTTGATTGGCTATGGCGATGACGCGGGGCAACAAACCTCCGGGCAAAATCGGCGGACGGCGAGGATACCACGAGGGGATCGGCTGTCGGGAGGTTCCACGTGAAACAGCCGATCGAGGACGGGCGCGAAGCGACCCCGTTTCACGTGGAACGCCTGCGCAGGCGGTGGATTCGGGCCCGCCCTTCGCCGAAGACCTCCACGTGCAGTCCAGGTCCCGCCGCACGGACCGGACCGAAGACCAGGATCTGTCCGTCGCTGGTCAAGGAGGGCAGCAGCTCATCGAGTGGCACAGCCAAGCCCCGCAACGTCAGGTTGTCGGCCTGGGGGCCTTGGTACTGGTGGTGGCGCTCTCGCAGAACCTCGATGTCGGCCCGGCCGGCCGCTCGCGCGGCCTCCCTCAAGAACGCCCAACGCTTCACTCGCGGTTCCAGAAGCGTCACCCGAAGGTCGGGCCGAAGCAGGCCCAGGACCAAGCCCGGGGAGCCGTTCCCGGAACCGATGTCGAGCAAGGAGGTCCCGCCCAACAGCGGAAGGGCTGGGAGCACATCCTTGACCAGCAGCCGGACCCGCTCGCCGGGGCCCTGGGCCCCGGTGAGGTTGATCTTCGACGCCCAGCCGTCCAGTAGGCCCAGGTAGTCCAGGAGCCGCGCCTCCTGGTCGGCTGGAAGGTGCAGATCCCGGAGCGGCCCCTGATAGGGGTTCGCCGTTGGCCTACTGCTCCGCGGAAGCCGGCGGCTCGGGCGGCTCGGCAGCGGCGCCGTCCTGGGCCGGCGCCAACGTCACCCGCCGCTCGCTGCCCTCGCCAACGCTGAACGTGGTGACCCCGGGCACCGTCTCGATAGCCAGGTGGACGATTCGCCGCTCGTAGGAGTTGAGTGGCCCGGTGGTCCGGGCTCCCCCGTCGCGCAGCACGTCGCTGGCAAGGTCCAGGGCCTTCTTGCGCAACGCCTCGTCCCGCCACTCCCGGTACCCCTCACACGTGACGCTCAGGCGACCCAAGCCGCCCTGCTGGGCCACCCGCTGAAGCAGGTGGTCGACAGCTTGGAGGACAGCAGCCTCTCCTTCCAGGAAGAAGTCCATATCCGGGCCCGCCAAGGTGACCTGGGTGGCCCCCGCGTCCTCCTGGACCGTGCCTTCCAAGCGGAGCCCGGCCACATCGCCCAGCAGGCCCACCAGCTCTGCCGGCGTTCGCCGCCTGGCTGGGGCCCCTGCAGCTGCTACCTGGGGCTGCGATCGCGGCGGCTGATCCAAGAGCACAGCGATCTGGGCGGGAGTCGCCGCGCCTCCCAGCCGGCCCGGCGCCCCCGGGGCCAGGACCACGTAGCGCAGGCCTTCGCGGGCCATCCCGAGGGCCTGGCTGGCGTTCGCGACCGCCTCCTCTACGCTCGCTCCCGAGAACAGCAGGTCCTTCATCCGCGCTTCCGTTCCTTCCTCCCCGCGTCCTTGCCCCGCCCGTCCTTCTCCTGCAGCAGCTTCATGGTGGCACCCTGCTGCACGATGGAGCCGATGTTGGACACCAGCCAGTACAGGTTGAGGCCCGCGGGGGCAAAGAAGAACATCACCGAGAACACCAACGGCATGATTAGCATGATGCGCTGCTGGGCGGGGTCCATGGTGGTGGGCATCATCTTCTGCATCAAGAACATCGAAAGACCCATCAGCACCGGAGACACAAACAGGGGGTCTTTCTGGCTGAGGTCCCCGATCCACAGGAAGGGGGCTCCTCGCAGCTCGATGGACACGTCGAGCACGCGGTAAAACGCGATCAGGAACGGCATGGTGAGCAGGATCGGCAGGCAGCCCACCAGCATCTGCGTGCTCATGTTCATGCCGTGACGAGCGTAGAGCTCGGCCATCTCCTGGTTCATGTCCTGGCGCTTGGGGTCCAACATCGGGATCTTCCGATAGCGTTCCTGGATGACCTTCATCTCCGGAGCGATCTTCGCCATCTTCAGGCCGTTCACGATGCTGTAGTGCCGGAAGGGCGCCATGACCACACTGATCAGGATGGTCAGGACCACCACCGACCAGCCGTAGTTGCCCACATAGCCGTTGACCCAGCGGAACAGCCTCATGAGCGCCACCACGATGGGGCCGATCCACTCCCCCACCGGCACCACCTGCGCCAGCTCGTGACCCAGCTTGGACAGCCGACTGTGGTCCTTGGGGCCCACGTAGATCTGCACCCTGCCTTCGGTCCCCAGGTCGACGGCCACCAGGGTCGCTAGTCTGGCTTTCCCCCCGGACGCCGCCGGCAGCTCGATGCCCCGGACGTCGGCGCTGGCCGGGCTCGCCGGCACCAGAAGCGCCGCGAAGTACTTGCTCTCGACCCCAGCCCAGCGCGATCCGGAGACACTGCGCGCCGTTCCGGCCGTCTCCGGCAACACCCGCTCGACGCCTCGCCCGGCCAGCAGCACCGCCTGCGGTTGCTGGTAGCCCCGGACCTCGACCTCGGCCGCCGTCGGGTTTCCGACCCCCGGCCCCCAGAGGACTCGGGTCGGCATGGCCCGACCGGCCACATGCACGGTGGCGCCCAGCTCTGCCAGATACCCGTCAGCCGCGAACCGGAGCCACTTCTCCGCCGCCAGCTCGGAATCGGCGTACTGGAACCTCAGCTCCTGCGGTCCTGCTCCGAGCTGAATCAACTCGGCGGATGGCCGGTAGAGTGCCTCTCGCAGGCGGCTGTCGACCTCCGTGTCGCCTGTCTCCAGGTCGAGGGGCCGGGGTGCGCCCGGCACCGTCTCCACCATCTCCTCCGGCCGGTCCCCCGCGTCGCGGTACCGGCGAAGCCTCCAGGAGACGAGCCGTGCACCCTTGTTGGAGAACGCGACCACGCTCTCTTCGCCCTCGATCTCCACACGGCGCTCGGCGTCATCCGAGATCGAGGGCTGGGAGACGCTGGTGGGGGCTAGCTTTCGGCCGGCACTGGCGGGCGGCTCGGGTTCTGGGCTCGGCTCGCTTCTGGCGGTGGTG
>DATECU010000327.1:0-5568 GCA_035286745.1 Vicinamibacteria bacterium
GGTCCGGACCGGGCGAGGCGGCTCGAGGCAGCCCGGATGAGCCGCACCGGCTCGGTGATGGCGTGTTCGCCGACGCTGGAGGCGGTGTACCCGGTGCTGCTAGGGGCGGCGGAGGGGGAGATCCGGCCTTCGCGGGTGGGCCTCCTGTTCCTGGAAGCGGACCTCACCGGGCAACGCGCCACCGCCCGCCGCGAAACCGAGCGCCGTGTGGCGAGCAATGCGACCGCCTTGGCGTTGCTGGCTGTCCTGGGGTGGGTCTATCTCCACTTCACCGTCTCCAGGCGAGCGACGCGTCTGGTGGCCGGCACCGAACGCTTCGCAGCCGGCGACCTCGAGGTGCGCCTGAACTTCGAGGGCCGGGACGAGCTGGCCCGGGTGGCCGCCGCCTTCGATCGCATGGCGGAAGCGGTGGGCCGCGACCAGGTGCGCCTTCGCGAGGATCAGGCGGCACTGGAGAGCAACCTGGCCACGCTGGAGCGGAACCAGAAGCTGGAGGCTCAGCTCCGCGAGGTGCGCAAGCTGGAGGCGGTGGGGCGTTTGGCGGGGGGCATCGCCCACGAGTACAACAACCTGCTCACCGCCATCCTGGGCTATGCCGACCTCTTGCTGACCCGCCTCCGCGAGCCGCCGGAAACGGTCCGCAAGCTGGAGGAGATCAAGCGGGCGGGGCTCCGGGCCGCCAGCCTCACCCATCAGCTCCTGGCCTTCAGCCGGCGCCAACTGCTGATGCCGCAGGTCCTCGATCTGGGCCGGCTGGTCAAGGAGCTGGCCCGGGTGATCCGCAACCTGATCGGCGAACAGATCGAGGTCGAGGTCTCCCTCCCCGCCAAGCCGGTGCAGGTGCGGGCCGATCGCGGCCAGTTGGAGCACGTGCTGCTGGCGCTAGCGCTCAACGCAAAAGACGCCATGCCTCAGGGTGGGCGCCTGGCTTTCGAGGTGAGCGGCTTGGCCAGCGACCCCGAGCTTCCGGCCCGCCACCCGAACCTGCCGGTGGGGCCCTGGGCCCGGCTTACCGTCACCGACACCGGCGTGGGCATGGACCAGGAGGTGCGGAGCCATCTCTTCGAGCCCTTTTTCACCACCAAGGAGGTGGGCCAGGGCACCGGCCTGGGCCTGGCGGCAGTGTTGGGCATCGTGGAGCAAAGCGGCGGGGCCGTCGAGGCGGAGAGCCAGCCGGGGCGGGGCAGCAGCTTCCGTGTCTACCTGCCGGCCGTGGAGGCGGAGTTGCCGGTGCTGCTGCCGGTCAACCAACACGTCGGGCACGGCACCGAGTCCATTCTGCTGGTGGAAGACGAGGCGGCGGTGCGGCGGATGGTGCGGGACATCCTGGAGGAGCGGGGCTACCGAGTGCTGGACGCTGCCAGCGGCGAGGAGGCTTTGCGTTTGGTGAACGAGCGGCCGGTGGATCTCCTGCTCACCGACCTGGTGATGCCGGGGATGGGCGGACGGGAGCTGGCCCGTCACCTCTGCCAGCGTCAGCCGACCCTCAAAGTCGTCTTCATGTCGGGCTACGACCAGGGAGGGCCTCTGGGCGGCGGCCCGAAGGAGGCCGGCGTCTTCTTCGTCGAGAAGCCTTTCGCCCCGGCGAACTTGGCGCGCACCTTACGGGAGGCGCTCGACTCGTGAGGCTCCCCATCGAGAGCCATCACGACATCGGCCTCGACATGGTCAAGCGGGTCAAACGGGCGGTGACCCGAATGGGCGGGCGGGTCGGCGTGGAATCGAAGGTAGGAGAGGGGAGCGTGTTCACCGTGGTGCTACCCGGCGAGCCGACGTTCACCTAGCATGACCCAGCCCGTGCCCTCTGCCCCCAAGATCCGGGTCCTCTACCTCGACGACTACGTTCACGATCGAGAGCTGATCAGAGACGCGCTGGAGCGCGAGCACGGCGGTTTCGAGGTGACGCTGGCTGCCTCCGGACCCGAGTTCGTGGCCAAGCTGGACGAGGGCAGCTTCGACGTGGTGCTGACCGACCTCCACGTGGTCGGCTTCGACGCCATTCAGATCCTGGACCTGGTCCGCGCCAAACGACCGTCCCTGCCGGTGGTGGTGGTCACCGGCTCCGGCAGCGAGGAGCGGGCGGTCGAGGCCCTGAAGCGCGGGGCCGACGACTACATCCTCAAGTCCGCCAAGCACCTGGCGCGCCTGCCCCAGGCGATTCTGGCCTGCGTGGAGCGGCGGAGGCTGCAAGAGGAACGCGACCTCGCGTTCGAGGAGGCCAATCGCTTCTTCGACCAGTCCCCGGAGTTGCTGCTCATCGCCGACCTGAGCTTCGGCATCCGCCGCGTGAACACGGCCTTCACGGAGGCCACCGGCTACACCGCCGAGGATCTGCACTCGGTTCCCTGGCTCGAGCGCGTACATCCGGATGAGATCGAGCTGGCACGTGCGGCGGCCCAGGCCCTGGCCACGGAGGGTGAGGTCGCCATCGAATGCCGCTATCTCTGCAAGGACCGCACCTACCGCTGGTTCAAGTGGCACGTGCGGGCCGACCGACCGCGGGGCCTGGTCTACGCCGGCCTGCGCGACGTCACCGAGCGACGCGAGCAAGAGGCGGTGCGGGCCCGCCTGGCGGCGATCCTGGAGGCGACCACCGACTTCGTGGGTACCGCTACCGCGGACGGAACGGTGCTCTACCTGAATCAGGCCGGCCGCGCCATGATCGGCAAGGCCGCCGATGAGGACCTGAGCCAGGCGCGCATCGCCGACGTTCATCCCCCGTGGGCGGCCTCCATCGTCGAGCACGTGGCCATTCCCACGGCCCTGACGCACGGCGTGTGGAGCGGGGAGACCGCTTTTGTGCACCTGGACGGCTCCGAGATTCCGGTCAGCCAGGTGATCATCGCCCACCGCTCGCCCGCCGGGCGGCTCGAGTTTCTCTCGACCGTGGCCCGCGACCTGAGCGAGCGCAAACAGGCCGAGGAGAACCTGCTGCAGCAGAAGGCGTTCACCGAGTCGCTGATCAACAGCCTCCCCGGCGTCTTCTATCTGTTCGACCAGGACGGGCGCTTCCTGCGCTGGAACCGCAACCTGGAGAGGGTGTCGGGGTATTCGTCAGGGGAGATCGCCTCTTTGCATCCGCTTGGACTCATCGCCGAAGACGACCGGCCCCTGGTCCAGGAGCGCATCGGGGAAGTGTTCGAGCGGGGTGAATCTGGAGCCGAGGCGTTCCTTCTCACCAAGGATGGCTGCCGGATTCCGTACACCTTTGTGGGTGTCCGCATCGAGGTGGAGGGCCGGCCCTGCCTGGTGGGCACCGGTCTAGACATAACGAACCTGCGTGGCGCTCAGGAAGCGCTGCGCAAGAGCGAGGACCAGTTGGGTCAGGCGCGCAAGCTGGAGGCGGTGGGCCAACTCGCCGGCGGCATCGCCCACGACTTCAACAACGTGCTGGGTGTGATCACCGGCTACTGCGACCTGCTGCTCCGGGACATGGGCTCCTTCGACCCCCGCACCGCCCGGCTGGAGCAGATCCGGCGCGCCGCCGAACGGGCCGCCGGCCTGACCCGCCAACTGCTGGCCTTCAGCCGCAAGCAGATCTTGCAGCCGAAGGTGCTGGATCTCAACCAGGTGGTGGCCGACGTGGAGAAGATGCTGCGCCGCCTGATCGGCGAGAACATCGACCTCAAGACCGTCCAGGGCCGGGACCTGGGCCGGGTCAGGGCCGACCAGGGCCAGATCGAGCAGGTGATCGTGAACCTGGCGGTGAACGCCCGCGATGCCATGCCTAACGGGGGATGGCTGACGGTGGAGACGGCGAACCTGGAGCTGGATGAGACCTTTGCCCGAGAGCACGCCGGCGTCTCCGCCGGGCCCTACGTGCGACTGACGGTCTCGGACAACGGTCAGGGCATGGACGCGGACACGGTGTCTCACATCTTCGAGCCCTTCTTCACCACCAAGGAGCCGGGCAAGGGTACCGGCCTGGGCCTGGCCACCGTCTACGGCATCGTCCAGCAGAGCGGCGGCCACGTCGCCGTCTACTCCGAGCCCGGGCGCGGCAGCAGCTTCAAGGTCTATCTGCCGGTGGTCGACGAGAAGGGCGAGGTCGCCGGCGTCCCGGCCGACGAGACGCCGCCCCTCGGCAACTCCGAGACCGTGCTCCTGGTGGAAGACGAGATGGTCCTCAGGGTGCTGGTCCGCGAGATCCTGGAGGACGGCGGCTACCACGTGCTCGACGGGGGGACGCCCAGCCGGGCCATGGAGGTGGCAGCGTCCCACCCCGGCCCCATTCATTTGGTGGTGAGCGACGTCATCATGCCCGAGATGAGCGGGCCCGAGCTGACCCGGCTCCTGCTCGCCGCCCGGCCGGAGGCCAAGGTCCTCTACATGTCCGGCTACACCGACGAGGCCATCGGCCACCACGGCGTCCTCGACCCTGGCACCCACTTCATCCAGAAACCCTTCACCTCCGACGCCCTCTTGCGCAAGGTCAAGGACGTGCTGGAAGGGGGCGCGGCCGGTAGGTGACAGTCGACAGGGGCTGCAAGCGGTTGGGTGCCGGCCTCATGGCCGCGGTGGCCTCAAGCGATGAGTCCGAGCGGAAAGAAGCTCCTGGAAGAGGCGCTGCAACTCCCGGAGGGCACAAGAGCCGATCTGGCGGCCGAGGGCCGTGAGGCGTGGTGGGGAGTGAGCAGCAAGCCCCCTACGGGCTTGGGTCCCGCCCGTCAATCGGTCGCAACCTCAGATCCGGCACCCGCCGGAAGTGGCGGGTGTTGCCGGTCACCAGCGTGAGACCGTGGTGGGCTTGGGCTTCAAGACCTCCGACAAGGCGTCGGTGTCGAAGAGGAAGGGCACGCCCTCAGTCCTCAAGCCTGGCGACCCGGCGCGAGCGAACGCGCCGCTTCCGGGACAGGAGGCGCACCAGCTCCGCGGATCCGCGCCAGCCCCCGGCCACCGAAGCCAGGCCCCCAGCCGGGCCGAGGGCGGCAAGGCGCTCCATCTCATCGGCGCTGACTGCCGCCACCAGCGCCGCCACCGGCTTCCCGTGGCGAGTGATGACCACGGTGTCGCCGGCTTCCGCCTTGCGGAGGAATTCCGCGAAGTGCTCTTTGGCGTGGACCGCCGAGACGGCTCGGGGCATGCGGCCTCCTTCAGGTCAGAATGACGGTTCTGACCATAACAGGGCCGGAGCCGGTGGGCAACGGTGGTGGGGAGTGGGGGCGTCTTGCGGGGAGCGGGACAGGTGAGGGGGAGCCGCGCCCCTTGAGCGCTGCCTCACGCGCTGACACCTTTCCGCGCGTGCGTTGGACGCCGCTCGTCCGCCCTTCTCGTGCTACGCTCCGTCTCATGGCGCTCGCCGCCCTGGCGCTTGTCGCTGCCTGCGCTCTGGCGGTCGCCGGCTATCTGGCCCACGCCCGCGCCGGACAGGCGCGCCGCCTGGCCTCCCTCGAGTCCGAGCTGCGGCGGCTGGCGGACGCCAGGCCCCGCCCGCCCGCGCCGGAAGCGCAAGAGCGCGGGGACCTGGAGACGAGGGCGGTCTCGGGCGAGGCCGACGCCGACTTCCTGGCCGCCTTGGGGCACGACATCCGGACCCCATTGAACGGTGTTCTGGGGATGACCGGGTTG
>DATECU010000328.1:0-2137 GCA_035286745.1 Vicinamibacteria bacterium
CGCCATCGGGTTCGAGGGGCGCGTCGACTACGGCGCGATCGGGACCGTCACCAATCTCTCCGCGCGTCTCTGCGCCGAGGCCAAGCCGGGCCAGGTCCTGCTCTCCCAGCGGGTGCTGACCGCGGTGGAAAGCCTGGTCGACGCCGAGGCCGTCGGAGACGTCTCGCTCAAGGGCATCAGCCGCCCCGTCAAGATCTTCAACCTGCTCCGCCTCAAGAGCTAGCGATCTGCCGAGAACATTTCCCTCTCCCCCGTCTCGGGGGAGAGGGGAGGGTGAGGGGGGCGGCGGCATCGACCCGACCCTCACCCCGGCCCTCTCCCTGGAAGGGAGAGGGAGTAAGGGAGAGAAGAGATCTCTAGGTTTGTCACCGTCGGCGCCGCGCAGCTCGGGCCCATTCAGCGGGCGGAAGCGCGCCCGCAGGTGGTCAAGCGGCTGCTCGATCTCCTGCATCAGGCCAAGTCACACGGCTGCGACCTCGTGGTCTTCCCCGAGCTGGCGCTGACGACATTCTTTCCGCGCTGGTGGATGGAAGACCAGGCCGAGATCGACGCGTTCTTCGAGCGGGAGATGCCGGGGCCGGAGACTCGGCCGCTCTTCGACGCGTCGAGCCGTCTCGGCATCGGCTTCTATCTCGGCTACGCCGAGCTGGTTGCCGAAGGCCGCGCGACGCGCCGCTTCAACACCTCCATCCTCGTGGACCAGGCCGGCCGCATCGCCGGCAAGTACCGCAAGGTCCACCTGCCGGGCCACGCCGAGCACGAGCCGTGGCGCGCCTTCCAGCACCTCGAGAAGCGCTACTTCGAGGTGGGCGATCTGGGCTGGGGGGTGTGGCGAGCCTTCGGCGGGCTCGTGGGCATGTGCATCTGCAACGACCGGCGCTGGCCCGAGACCTACCGCGTCATGGGGCTCCAGGGCGTGGAGATGGTGCTGCTCGGCTACAACACGCCCGTCCACAACCCGCCGGCGCCCGATCACGACCTGCTCGGGAACTTCCACAACCAGCTGTCGATGCAAGCGGGCGCCTACCAGAACGGAACCTGGGTGGTAGGCGTGGCCAAGTGTGGCAGGGAAGAGGGATGCGACATGATCGGCCAGAGCCAGATGATCGCGCCCTCGGGCGAGACGGTGGCCATGTGCACGACGCTGGGCGACGAGCTGGCGGTCGCCCGCTGCGACCTCGACCTGACGCGCTCCTACAAGGACACCACGTTCAACTTCGCCAGGCACCGCCGCCCGGAGCACTACCGCATGATCGTGGACCGCACCGGCGCCGTGCCGCCCCCGTGACGCGCGGCCGCGCCAGGCCGGCGCTTCGAGTATTATTGGTGCCCGGTACCTACCCCTGACCCCTTCGAGGAGGATGTCCGCGATGGCCAAGCTGAAGTTCGGTGCCTGGATCCCGACGTACGCCTGGAGCGGCGGCAAGAGCGACCCGAAGAACGTCAAGCGCATCCGCGAGTCCATCGAGAAATGCGAGGACCACGGCATCGACGTCTGGGTGATCGACCATCTCCTGTCGGCGCCGGGGCTCTACGGCAATGCCTGGCTCGAGCCGCTCAACTCGCTGGCCTTCGCCGCCGCGCTGACCAGGAAGGTGAAGATCGCCACGGGCATCCTGGTGCTGCCGGTGCGTCACCCGGTGGTCCTGGCGAAGGAGATCTCGACGCTCTGCCATCTCTCGGAGAACCGCTATATGTTCGGAGTCGGTCCCGGGTGGTACGCGCGCGAGTACGAGGTCACGGGCTCGCGGATCGAGGAGCGGGGGAAGCGGACCGACGAGATCATCGAGGCGGTGACGCTGCTGCTCACGAAGCCGAACGCGTCGTTCCAGGGCAAGTACTACCAGTTCAACGACGTGACCATCGAGCCGCGTCCGCCGAAGATGCCGGCCATCTGGGTCTCGGGCGGCTCGCGCGTGCCCGACCCGACCGACCACGACGTGCCGGTCATCGCCACGACCGTGATGGACCGCATCGTCAAGGGCGGCAACTGGCTCTCACGCTGCTCGGGCAAGCAGGAGTGGGTCAAGCGCGACTGGGTGCAGATCCAGCAGCACGCGAAGGACCTGGGCAAGGACCCCAAGAAGCTCACCTTCGGGCACTGCAACTTCACCCACCTCGTGGACACCGCGAGCCA
>DATECU010000329.1:0-9306 GCA_035286745.1 Vicinamibacteria bacterium
TACGACCCGCGCCTACGGAACGAAGGTGAAAGCCAGGTCGTTCGACCCCTTGCCGTCGAACATCACGTAGACCGTCCACTTTCCGGGCTTCACGATCCTGAAGTCGTGCTGCCAGGGAGTGCGGGCATCGACATCCACCATGTTCGTGTCGGACACGACCCACTCGATGTTGCCCCTGCCGTTGGTTTCCTTGCCGTCGGCGTCGCGTCCGGTCACATCGAGGCGGAACTTGTAGCCCACGGGGATGGGCTGCTCGACCACCTGCTTGACCGGGTCAGGCGCCGGTACGGTCTTGCCATCCTCGTCCCACAGGACGTAGAGCCGGAGTTGGGCCCGCTCCACTGGATTGGTGTTGGTGACCGGATCCTCGCAGAGCCCCTGGGTGCAGGGCGTCGGCGTCGCCGTGGGCGTCGGTGTGGGCGTGGGGGTCGGAGTAGGTGTCGGCGTGCTGTTCGCCGGCGAGTTGGAGCCACCGCAGGCTCCCAGAAGCATCGCGGCGGCAAAGGCCCCCGCAGCGTATCGCTGATTCATCGTGCGCTCTCCTTGCGTCAGTGGCTGGTGAGAACCGGACCTCTCAGTCTAGGAGTGGCTGCACCCGGTGTCAATTCCCCTTTGTGAGCTTGGACGAGGCAAGGCAGACGAGGCGCCTCTCCGGCTTCGGCGCAGGAAGGACAGGACTCCTGAAGGCCGAGACCCGGTGCGAACAGCGAGGGGACTCGGGTCGCGGGCTATGAGGTCTGGACCGGCGCTCCAGTCGCGGATTCGGCGAGGATCGCCACTCGCCACCCGCACAGGCCGGCCAGCGCGTAGAGCACGGCGCCACCGAGGAGGGTCGGCGTGAAGCCGAAGTGGATCGAGGCTATGGTCGCCGCTACCGTCGCGATCACGGACATGCCCCCGTTCACACCCCAGGCCCAGGGGACGATCTGGCCGTCCCGCAGGGACAGGATGCGAATCCCCGTCGGCAGCATGACGCCCATCACCACCCCCAGGCCGAAGGCAGCGAGAAAGGCGACCGCGACACGAACGGCGAACGGCCAGACGATGGCGCCCCGCAACGCGTCGGAGGCAAAGGCCGCCACGACCACCAGGACGGAAAGTGCCGCCCCCGCGCGGAGGACCAGCCGCCCCGGGTTCCCGGCTGCCCAGCCCTCGGCCAACAGGGCGCCCAGGGCGCCACCCAACAGCATGGCGGAGAGGACGGTGACGAAGGCGTAGGTGGGGTGGCCAAGGAAGAGGACGAGCTTCTGCATGAGGCCGATCTCGACCACCATGAAGGCGAGGCCGATGAGGGCGAAGTAGGCGAGCCCCAGGCCGTGGCGCCGCCGCGCCAAGCGTTCCCCGCCGCCGAGGGCGGACATCCGGTACATGCCGAGCGGCACGAACACGAAGACGACCACGAGCACGACCATCGTGAGGGCGATCACCGTGAGCATCCAGAGCGTGGGGTTCCGAAGCCGCGGGGATGAGAGCTGCCCGGTCAGGTCAAGGAGGTCGCTCGCCCGGCCGAAGTAGAAGAAGAAGGGCCGGTCGTCGGTTGGGGGAGTGATGTCGAGCGGATAGCCACGCACGGCGACCGAGCCTGCCCCCCCGTCGACCAGGCGCTCGATCTCGGTCTCGCCGGTCGTGCGGGGAGACAGGATGACCGTGAAGTCCGAGGCCCGTGAGGCGCTGTCGAGCCTCTCGATCTCCGCCGGCGTGAAGGCCGTACCCTTGGCGAGGGTGACGGCGAGACCCCGCTTCCAGGCCACGTAGAGGTGGTCCCGGGCGCGTCCGGCGGGGATGCCCCTGCGCTCGAGGGCTGCCGCCGCCAGCGCAATGAGGCGCACCGTCTCCGGGTCCCCCCGGTAGTACCGGCAGACGGCAACCACGCCCCGCGGCGTGAGCCGGGAGAAGTAATCCTCGAAGGCCTCGATCGTGTAGAGGTTGTTCTCGGTCAGGGCGAAGGCGCCCGCCGAGGTGGCGGCCCAGGTATCGATGAGGGTGGCCTGGATGAGGTCGTAGCGCTGGCGCGACCGGCGCACGAAGCTGCGTCCCTCCGCGGTCACGAGTTCGACCCGCGGATCCCGGTAGAGCCCCCCGCTCTCCACCACGAAGCGCTCGTTCATCACGGTGTGGGTGATGAGCGGGTTGATGTCGACCGCCGTCACGCGACGAGACCCAGCCTGGAGGGCGTGGGCGACGTCCAGCCCTCCCCCGGGGCCGATCACGAGCACCTCGGCCCCTGCCCCCTCGAAGAGGGTCAGGCCCAGCGCGCTCACCGCGGTTGACCAGGGCGGCACCGAGTCCAGCGAGCTCACGCGGGTCGCCGCCGCGGCGTCCATCTGGATTTCGAGCACGCCCGGCCTCAGGTCGACGACGGTGACCCGGGAGAAAGCGTTCCAGGCCTCGAACAGCAGCCGTCCCGCTTCCGCCTTGATCGGGGGCAGCGCGAAGAGAGGCGCCCGGGTGCTGGCGAGCAGGAGGAGGGTGGAGGCCAGGAAGGGGAGCCACCGCAGGCGACCGCTCCCCGCGAAGAGCGCCGCCGCCAGCGAGGCCATCGCCGCCACCAGGATCACCGCGGACGGGCCGCCGAGCCCCCGCAGGAGGAGGCCTGCCAGCACGGCCGCGCAGGCGGCGCCGAAGAGGTCGTAGGCGTAGACCCGGTTGACCGACCACCGGTAGGTGGCGATGGCCAGCGAGACGACCATCCCCGCGTAGAAGAAGGGCAGCACGGTCACGAGGATGAGCAGGATCAGGCGCAAGACGACGAAGTTCGAGAGGCCGACGTCACCCGCGCGCTGGGTGGTCTCCGCCACCGGGTTGGCCACCACGTAGGTGAGGGTAAGCACGGCAGCCCCCGCGAAGCGGCGGGCGTAGCGGGCGAGCTCCCGCTCCACGTTCCCTTCCCGGAAGCGATCGGCGTGGACGTAGACGTAGACGCCGCTGGCCCCGAGGCCGAGGAGCGCGAGGGAGATGGCGAGGAACGTGAAGTGGTAGTACATGATCGCGGAGAAGATCCGCGTTAGGACCACTTCGAGCAGCAGGTTGGCGAAGCACACGAGGGAGACGCCGAGAAGGGCACGACGGGGGGGCGGGAGCGCGGGAACCATGGCAGGGGCGGGATCCTAGCAGGCGCCCGCACCGGCCGCAACCAACCAGGACCGGCCCGACCGGCCCGGCGAGACCGGCGAGAGCGTCGAGTGAGCTTCCGTGGCGTCCTGACAGCGAGAACCTCGCATTCGCTCGTGGGCGTCAAACCGGCCGCCGCCTTCCCGAGTTGCCGGAGTGCCGGAGGTGCCTGCGGTGCGCTAAAATAGACACCTTACCGAGGCTCGACCTCAGGAGGCGTGTGCGTATGATGGGAAACCAGCCGTTCGGACGGAGATCTGCGGTGCTCGCGGTTCCGTTGTTGGTCGTTGCGTTTGGTATGGTGGCTGGTTCCTGCGGTTCGAGCGACCCCACACCGTCAGCCCCGGTCACCCAGCCCTCGGCATCTCCCACGCCGATCCTCACCCCCACGCCCGGCTCCACCCCCGCCGCTTGCCCCACCCTGAGCCGCTGGACTTCTGGAATCCAGAACATCACCGACGCGGAGACCCGCCCGGCGGAGAAGCCCTACGTTGGCGGTCACGTCGTCGTCGACTCGACGCCCCTGTTCGCTGGACGGCCCTGCAACGCCGAGCGCGACACCTGCGGCGGGCGCAAGTGCGAGGACCCGCGGGGTGGAGACTGGTGGCTGCTGGAGGGCGATAGCCCGAGCCAGCCCCGTGGCGAGGGGTACCAATTCCGGATCGGACCGCTGGTGGAAGGGCCCCACCGCTGGCGCGTCTGCCCCAAGCCCGACGCCATGGATGCCGAGGGAGTGCCCCTCGTCGTCAACCCCAGCGCGTGCACCGAGGGGGGATTCGACGTGGTGCCCCAGCCCCAGGGTTGACCGGGCCGGTCCCGGTCCCTTGATCTGGGCGGGCGCCCCCTTGCGGCATGGCCTGAGGCCAGAGACGTTTCGGGACGCGGCGCTTGCCCTCATCGCCGCGGTCTGCGGAGTGGGGCTCGGCCTGCACTACGGCCGGATCGGCTTCATGCCCCTCGACCAGTCGATCGTGTTCGATGGCGGCTGGCGTGTGCTTTCGGGGCAGGTGCCGTTCCGGGACTTCACGACCCCCAGCGGAGTCGTTCCCATCTTCTTGCAGGGTCTGTTCTTCAAGCTGTTCGGTGTGAGCTGGCTCTCCTATTGCCTGCACGCCGCCATCGCCAACGGGCTCTTCTGTGCGACCGTCTACGGCATCCTGCGCTTGCTGAGCGCGGGCCGCCTCTGGTCCTTCGGCTGCGGCGTGCTGTCGGGCATCGTGTTCTATCCGCCCTTCGGTGTGCCGTACATGGACCAGCACGCCTTCTTCTTCGGCACGGTCGCGGTCCTGTTGGCTGTGGCGGCCACACGCGTTAGGGGCTCCTGGGGCCGGACCCTTTGCCTCGCTGGCCTGCCCGTCGCCTTGCTCTTCGCCTATCTGAGCAAACAAATCCCGGCCGCCTTCTTCTTGCCGCTGCTGGCGCTGCCGCCGTGGCTCTTGCCGGGCCAGAGGCGAAGGACCGTGCTGGTGCTCGCCGGCTCGGCGGTGACGACCATCGGCGCCGCCGCCTTGGCGGCAGGCCTGCTTGGCGTCGAGCTCCGGCTGTTCCTGGAGTCCTTCGTCTTCCTACCCGGTGCCGCCGGGGAAGCGCGTCTCAGGTCCCTCTCCACCCCCGGTGCGCTCCTGGTGGCCTTGGTGAGGGTCCCCTGGTCTTGGGGGCTTCTCAGCACCGGCCTGGTCCACCTGGCGGTTCTCGGACTCGGGATCCACCTGCTGCGGCGCGACCCATCCCCCGCGAAGACCAGCTCCGTCCTTCGCTTGCTCCTGGCCGAGCACCTGCTGCTCGCCTGTACCTGGTTCGCGATGCTCACCAAGAACGAGCCCGAGAACAGCATCCCCTACGCCTTCTTGGCTCTCGGCCTGGTGCAGGTGAGCGTCGCCAGCGCCCTCTCCAGGTGGCCGCGAGTCGCCGCCGCCGTCGCCACCACGGTGGCGATCGCGGCGACCGCCGACGCCTACCGATTCAATGCCCGGGTCAACCAGACCCGACTGGTGCTGGGTCTCGAGGACACACCCCAGCCCGCCGAAGCCCCGACCCTACCTCCGGGCCTGACCTTCATGCGCTGGCGCGACCCCTCGTTCGGCGGCTATTCGGCCCAGGATCTCTCGTCCCTGCTGGGGTTTCTCGGGCAGAACCCCGGCAACTTCCTGCTGGTGGGGGACGCCTCGATCCTCTACGGGTTGAGCGGCCGGCCCTCGGTGAACCCGGTGCTCTGGTTCCATCCCCGGCTCACCCTCCCCGGTCGCAGCACCCCGGGCTTCGTCGACTACCAGCGCAGGCTGGTCGAGAGTCTGGAGCGCCACCACGTGCGTTATGTGGTGGTGGAGATGGAGGGGAGCTTCATGGGCTCCCGCCCCGCCGCCTTCCCCGCGCTCGTCGACTACATCCAGACCCGGATCAAGGGGCGGCGGTCCTTCGGGACTTTCGACGTCATCGAGCTTTGACGCCGGCAGACCGCCGCCCGCCCCCGACGAAGCGGCTAGTTCCGGATCTCGATCCTGACGTCGTTGGAGCGGATCCCGTCCACCTCGCAGTAGGCCACGAGCGAACCCGGGGCCAGAGCATCCAGGACCGGGTTGTAGGGGCTGTTGCCGCCGAGCCTGACGATGGAGGTGTTGCTGTAGGTCCACTGCGGTGTGCCGCGGGCCTGGGTGTGGCGGTTCGAGGCGTCGGTGGGCGTGACGTCCAGGTGAATGCGGCAGCCGACGGGCGAGATGGTGGACGGGTGAATCTGCCCCTGGCATTCCACGAAGTAGATCTTGGCCGTCAGCCGGGCCACCGGGTTGGTGTTGTTCGGGATGTCCTGACCGCCTCCGTTGTCGGGCGGGGGAGCCGGCGTGCTGTTGTCGGGCGGTGGGGTCGGGGTCGGGTTGGCCGGGGTGGGGATTGGTACCGGCACCACGATCACGGGAACCCCTGGGGAGATCCCGATCGGGCTGGGCCGGTTCGGCATTTCCTCGGTAATCGTTTGGCAACCGGCGAGAACGGCGGCGCTCGCCAGAGCCGTCAGGGTCTTGCGCATGGGATCCCCCTTCCGACTGGAAAGAACGGGACATGTTTGGGCCGCCGGCCGGGTCGTGTCAAGGTGCCTCTGCATCGAGCCACCTCAGAACCAGGCCGGGAAGCAGGTGGCCGCGTAGGAACCCGGCCCACGGAAGATGTGGCCCGAGGACAAGACGATGTCGTACTGGTCGTTCGAGGAGTTGCTGTTCTTGACCGCCAACTCGTCGCCCCCATCGGCGATCGCGCACAGTCCCATGCCGCGAAGGTTGGTGGCCACGCCCTCCTGGAACTGGCGGACGTCCTTGACTCGGTAGCCGCCGTCGCCGCGGACGTCCCGGAGATCGAAGAGGCTGGGCCGCTGCTGGACCAAGAGGTTGATGGCGGCGTCGACTTCACCCAGAAACGAGGGACCCGGCTTGGGGCAGTTGTTGCCGCTACCGGTGCCCGCCGGCAGGCTGCACGCGGCCCCCTGGGGAGGTGGAGTCGGATTGCCGGGCGCCGGTGTTGGGCCCGAGGGCGGCGTCGTCGGCCCCGGGTTCGCTGGGCTGGGGATGGGGACCGGCACCACCACCACCGGGACCGGCGCGATGTTGATCGGGCTGGGCCGCTGAGGCATCTCCTCGGTGATGGTGTTGCAGCCGACGGCCACGGCGACGAGCAACGGGACGCGCAGCGGGCTGGGGATTCGCATGGCCAGTTCCCTTTTCCGAGAATCAACATGAGGACTCTACCCCTAACATGGCTCGAAAGCAAGGGATTTCTTTGTCGATCATCGAGCGGCAACCTTTGCGGTTGACCCCGGCCCGTATTCGTCTGTAGCCTGGAGGCTTGTTCGGCCCTTCGTTGGCAGGCGCAAGGCACGTTCGTTGGGGCCCGAGGAGGAACCATGAGACACGACACCTGGGGCCTGGCCTACTTGGCCGCGGCCGTCGTCGGCGGCGTCTGGTTGGGCAGTTGCGGGGGCTCATCGAGCCCCAGTCAGCCCTCAACCACGACTCTGCCCAGCACCCTGGCCACCACGACAACCACGACCACCACGCTCCCCCCGACGGCCAGCGCTTGCCCCCTCGGCAAGGGCGATGTGTACGCCCAGTGCTCCAAGAAGAGCCCGGCACTCCTCTCTGCGGTCGAAGCGGCCGAAGACGCCCTGGTTCGCGCGCGGCCCGACATCTTCAACCTGAACGACGTCAACGCCGGGGGAGGGTACCGGGTCCTGAAGAACGACGACTACTTCAACGGCGTGGTCACCAACCTCCGGACCGCCGGCTTCTGCGCTGAGCGCAGCATCTTCGACACCATCCGCATCAAGAACAGCAACGACTTCTCCGAGGAATACGACGTTCTTCTGTCCACCGGGCACATGTACCGGGGAGTGGGGAGCTACCAGAAGTCCTGCTACCCGGCGGCCTTTCCCCTGGAGGCCACGGATGTGATCGTCAAGGTGCCGATCTTCTTGTTCGGCTACCAGTGCCCTGACGGCAAGAGCGGTCCTGAGGAGTTCTCGGAGAGGAAGATCCCGGCGGGCTGCACGGGCCTAGTGACCGCCACGCCCAAGGACAAGGACGGCAAGGACGTTCCCGTGCAGATTCACGGCACCGACATCCTCTGGAGCCTTCACTTCGGCGACGAGTTCGTGAAGATCGAGGACTTCCCCGACGTGCCTTTCAACAAGAAGATCGTTGCCAAGGAGGTCGGCGAGTTTGCCCTCTGCGCCGTGGTCCAGGGAATCGAAGGCTGCTTCGTCGGCAACGTGATTCCCTGAGCTCGAGCTTCAGTTCCGGCAGCTTGCCCCTTTGCAGACCTTGAGCGCAGCCACCCGAGCGCGCAGCGCGGCCAGCGTCGAAGCTTCGGCTCCGCCGGTTGTGGTCAGGTTCTGGACCTGGTCGGGGTCGGCCTTGAGATCGTAGAGCTCGGTTTCGTCGGTCGCGTATTCGACGTAGGTCTGGGACTCGGCGCGCACGCCGACGTAGTCGGGCATGAAGCGGGCGGCCACCGACTCGGCGCGGACCGGTCCACCGGTCGCACTCTCGCTGCCCCCGCCGTCCGCGGCCAGGAACTCGATCAGGAAGTCCTTGCGCCAGTTGGCCGCCGAGGGCGGGTTCGCGCTGAGCAGCGCATCCAGAGACCGGCCGTCGACCGTGTCCGGAGCGGTCGCCCGACCGAGTTTCGCCAGCGTGGGGGCCAGATCGAGGTTGGTAACCTGAAGGTCGGTCGAGGCACCGGCCGGGACCCCGGGGCCGCGCACGATGAGGGGAACCCGGATGGACTCCTCGTAAGGCGCATCCTTGCCCTTGAGGCGGTGCTGGCCCTGAAGCAGGCCGTTGTCGGAGGTGAAGAACACGTAGGTGTTCCCCGTTTCCTGGGTGGCCTCCAGGACCTCGAAGATTTTCCCTATTGCCTCGTCGACCGCCTGCAGGCTCCGCTGCCGGTCGCTGTACTCGGCGTCGATGCGGTCGATGTCCGATTCGGCGAGCAGCTTCTGGCGTTTCAGCCAGGCGGGCTTGTCCGTCACATCCTCCTCGTTGAAGCTCGAGGAGCGCGGGGCCGTCAGGTCGCCGAACGTGTCTTTGTGCCGGTCGGCGGGCACCGCGGGTACGTGCGGCGCCGCTACCCCCAGGAACAGGAAGAACGGCTGGTCGTCGTTGCTCTCGGCCCGCCGTATGAAGTCGAGGCTCCTGGCCAGCAGCACGTCGGTCTGGTAGTTGGCCTCGTCCCGGCCGGCGAAGTTCCGGATCACGCCGTTGTCGTTCAGGCTGTAGAAGGAAAGCTCCGCCCGCCGATCTTCGAGCACGCCGTACCACTCGTCCCACCCCGGTGGGACCAGGGTGTCCTTGCCCTCGGGAAACTGGTTCAGGTACTTGCCCAGGAGCACCGTCTTGTAACCCGCCGCCTTGAGCCAGGTGGCGAGCGTCGAGCTCTCGCGCCCCTGGTCGCGGAAGGCCTGGTATCCCCCGCGCGGCGGGCCGTTGCTGAGGTTTCCATGGTTGTGCGCGTACTGGCCGGTGAGGAAGGAAGCGCGCGACGGGCAGCAGAGGGGGGTGGTCACGAAGGAGTTGTTGAAGGTGAGCCCGGCGTTGGTCAGCAGGCTCTGAAGCCGAGGCATGCGGTCGAGCGCCTTGGCCTCCAGGTCGTCGCCCATGATCACGATGAAGTTGGGTGGCTTGGGGGTGGGCGTCGGCGTGGGGGTGGGTG
>DATECU010000330.1:0-5443 GCA_035286745.1 Vicinamibacteria bacterium
CTGCACCGCTTTCGAGTCTACCCGCATCGCCGAGCTGGTGCTGGTAACATCTCTGGCGTGAGCCAGAAGCCGGTTGGGGGCTGGGAACAGGCGACCTGGTCGGGAGCGCGGCAGGCGGGGCTCCAGGCCGGCGCTCGGCTCACCCTGGCCGAGAAGCTGGCCTGGCTGGAGCAGGCTCACCGCCTGGTCGAACACCTCGAGCCCCAGCGCGCACTGCGAATGGGGAAGAGGTCGGCTGCCGGCCCGAAGCCGGCCTCCCGCTGAGGGGTCGCTTCTCCCGCCGTCAGTGGGTCAGCTTCTTCCGCGGCGGCGGCGGGGAGCTCGGAGCCGGGGGAGGCGGCATGCGCAGGGGCTGGGCTGGGGCCGCCACCCGCTGCGGAGTGGGCGGGGTGGCCGCGGCAGGCATGCCTAACTCGTCCTCCAGGTCCCCGGTGAGGCCGGCCAGGGTGTCCTGGTCCATGGCCAAGATCTCCTCCATGTCCCGGACGCCGCGTTCGGTCTCTTCAGCCGAAGAGACCAGCCCGTCGAGCTGCTCGGTGATGGTGCGGGGATCGCGCATGGAGTAGCTCTGGTCCCGAAGCAGTTGCAGGACCTCCTGCACGGTTTCGGTCTGGGCGTCCACCAACTGCTTGTTCTCCAGCGCCTTGTGGTAGCGCTCCATGCGCTTCAGCAGCACGGCGCGGGTCTTGGCCTTGATCTCCTTCACCCGGGCGCTGCCCTGGGCGATCTCGCCGTCGAGCATGGCGATCCGTTCCTCGATGCGCTCGGGATCGGTGGTGGCGAAGTAGCGCTCGTAGCGGGTCACCGAGGCCCGCATCCGCAAGTAGAACTGGAGCAGGAACTCCAGCTTGTTCACCAGGTCGTCGAGGAGCATCCGCGAGGAAGAATCGAGGCCGGCATAGTTGTTGCGGATCTCTGCGGCCAGGCCCTCGAGGGCCCGGTAGCGGTGCTTCTCGTGGTCGGAGAGCTGGCGGAAGATGGCATAGTTCTGGTCTTGGGTCTTGGTCTGGCGCTCATGGTCTTCCGCCTGCGACACCCGCGCCCGCACCAAACGCTGGAACCGTTGGCTCCAGGAGACCAGCGGCAGCACGATCAGCTCGATCCCGGCAGCGAGGAACAGCGGCAGCGGGCTGCCGGACAAGAACGAGAAACCCAGGGCCGTCCCCAGTCCGATGAGGTTGTACTGGCTCTTGAAAGCGTGGGTCAGGTAGTTGGGTTCCACGCTCGGCACGGATCTACCCTACCACCGCTGGCGCCGGCGCTTCACGTGGTGATCCGCAGGTTTCCCCCGCGGGCCTCCTGGCGGATCTTCTCGATCACCAGCGTCTCCAGCTCCCGAAAACGAGCCGTTTGTTTGATGGCCTCGCTGCGCTGCAGCGGCAAGTCGACCGCCACCTCGTCGACAATGGTACCCGGCCCGGGTGAGAGGATGTGGATGGTGTCGGCCAGATAGATGGCCTCGGGGATGTCGTGGGTCACGAACAGGATGGTGCCCTCCATCTCCTCCCACAGCTCGTTGATGAGGTTCTGCATGCCCAGTCGGGTCTGGACGTCGAGGGCGCCGAACGGCTCGTCCATCAAGATGACATCGGGCTTGACAGCCAGGGTGCGAGCGATGGCTACCCGCTGGCGCATGCCGCCCGACAGTTGCTTCGGGAACTTCCTCTCGGAGCCCTCGAGGCCCACCTTCTTGATCCAGGCGCGGGCCCGCTCGTCGCGCTCGCCCCGGCAGACGCCCCTGAGCTTGAGGCCGAAGCTCACGTTGTCCAGCACGGTGAGCCACGGGTACGAGCTGTAGCTCTGGAACACCATGCCGCGCTCCGGCCCCGGTCCCTTGATGGGCTTGCCCCTGAGCAGCGCTTCGCCGGTGCTGGGGGCGCTGAGCCCGGCGACGATGTTCAAGATCGTGCTCTTGCCGCAGCCCGACGGACCCAGGAAAACCCGGAACTCGCCCTTGCCGGCTTCGTCGGGGATGACGAGGTTGACGTCGCGAATGGCCTGGAAGGTCTTGCCGTCCGGGTTGACGAACGTCTTGCTGATGCCCTTGAGCTCGAGAACGGCGGGCCTCTCCGTCACCGGGGTCGCCATCAGCCAGCCCAGGCGAAGAGGCGGCGGTTGAGGAGGCTGATCATCCGGTCGGTCACCACCCCGATCAGCAGGATCACGAACACCAGGGCGAACATGCGATCCATATGGCCATACCGCTGGGAGACGGTGATCAGATGCCCCAGCCCACTCGGTGCGTTCACCACTTCGGCCATGATCACGTAGGTCCAGCCGATGCCGTTCATCACCCTGAGGGCCTCACCGACCGCCGGCGAGCTGCCCGGCACCAGCACATGCCAGACCAGCTGCCAGCGGGCGGCTCCCAGCGTGGTGGCCGTTTGGAGGTAGACGTCGTCGACGCGTTCGACGGCTTCCACCACCAGCGGCAGCATGTAGACCACGATCCCTACGAACAGGAACATCACCTTCTGCAGGTCCTCGATGCCGAACCAGACGATGAACAACGGCACGATGGCGGAGATGGGGAGGAAGCGCAGCGGGTCGACCAGGGGAGCGAAGAAGCGCTTGATCGGCGGGAAGGCGCCCATCAAGATGCCCAGCGGGATGGCCACCGCGGCCGCCAGCAGGAAGCCCATGGCCACCCGGTAGAAGCCGGCCAGGGCGCTCCTCACCAGCGCTTCCTCGAAGTGCAGATAGGGAATGGCCCAGAGCACCTCGCTGGGAGACGGCAGAATCACCGCGGGGACGATGCCACCGTAGGAGAGCAGGCACCAGATCCCCAGGAACACGGCGACGCCTGCAGCCGCCAACATGCGCGACGCCTGACGCGAGACGGCGCCTCGCACCCTCATCTAGGGGGCACCTCCGCATCAACCCCGGTGACCGTCTGCCTCACCGAGGAATGACCTCGAAGTCGGTGCGCCGGTTCTTGGCCCGCCCCTCATCGCTGTCGTTGCTGGCCACCGGCTTGTCCGGACCGTTGCCCACCACCTCGAACTTGTTCCGCTCGAAGCCCTTGGAGATCAGGTACCGGGTCACCGCATCGGCTCTCGATCGAGAGAGGCGCAGGTTCGCCTCGCGCCCGCCCACGTTATCTGTGTTGCCCGACACACGCAGGTATGCGCTGCCGAAGGTGGCCGCCAGCTCCACCACCTGCGAGTCCAGCACGTACTTGGCGTTCTCGTCGAGAGAGGAGGACCCGGTCGGGAAGTAGATGGAGACCGTCTTGGTCAGGATCGGCGCCCCGCCGGTCTTGGGCGGGGCCTTGAACTGGAACTCGGGCTGGACCTCGCCTGCCTGGGGGAAGAACTCGGATGCGCTGTCCAGGAAGCGGGTGTCCACGGTCTGATAGGGCTCGAACACCTCGCTGATCTTGCCGATCTTGCGCCAGATCCCCTGGGCGGTCTTGTAAACGCTCTGGTAGGTGACGAGTCCCTGGCCGGCGAAGAAGGCGCGGTTCTCGGCGAAGTTCGGGAGCTTCACGTCCTGGAGCATGCCCTTCGCGTCTTCGAGGCCGATCCCGGAGAAGCTCCTGGCGAGCAACGCCGCCGTCCGGTCGGGGTTCGCGTTGGCGAGCTCGACCCCCTTGAGCCAGCCGGCCACGAACCGACGCGTGTCCTCAGGGTGCCGATCGAGGAAGTCGCCGCGGGCCACGAAGATGTCGGCGATCAGGTTGCTGGCCTCCTTGGTCGAGGCCAGGATGTGGCCCCCCTCGCGCTCGCGCGCCGCGATGTAGACGTCGGGCGACCAGGAAACCGCGGCGTCGGCCTGTCCCGCCTTGAAGACGTTGGCCGCTTCCACCGCCGAGGTGGTGAAGACCCAGGTGACGTCGCGGCTGGTGAGACCGCCCTGGCTCAGCACGTAGAGTGCGAAGTAGTGGGAGGGGGTCGCCTCGGCGCAGGCCAACTTCTTGCCCCTGAGGTCGGCCACGCTCTTGATCGAGGCGTCGACGGCGATGGCATCGCCGCCGCGGCTCCAGTCGTATTGCAGGATGGCCTTGGGCTGGAGCCGCCCGATCCCCCCGTACTCGAGGGCGTAGGCGTCGACCGTCGACCACATGATGTCGACACCGCCCTTGTCGCCGCCGGCGCGGAAGGCGTCCCGCGACTTCTCGAAGTCGTCGATTACCAGAAGCTCCACCTGGATGCCGAAGTCCTTGAAGAAGAGGCTCTCCTTGTTGGGCGCGAAGCCACCGTTGGCCACGATGCCCCCGGCGTATCCGCCCCAGGTCACGATGGCCACCTTGATGGGGCGCGCCAAACGTGCACCACCCGCGAGGCCGGCCTTGCCGGTGGTTCCTGGGGTCGCGGCCACGGTGGCTCCGGGCTCACCGGGTGCGGTGCTGGTGGCGAAGTCGTCCTTGGAGACAGTGCCCTCCGGCTTCTTCTCGGGGGCCACGATCGCGGCGAGCTTCTCGAAGACGCCGTACCGGTAGAGGCCGTAGCCGACGAGGGCGAGGCCGCAAGCCACCAGCAACAAGCGACCGAGGGGAGTGAGCTGTCGAGCCATGATCTACTCCTGACGGAAAGAGAAAGGCGTCACGCCGGGTCGGGTTTGGCGCTCCCAGCCGGAGGCTTGGCGGCGGCCTGGGTGGTGATGGGGTTGTCTCCGCCCTCGATGAAGTGGGACACCAGATCGTGCAGGCGCTGCTCCTCGTCGCGCTTTCGGACTTGCAGGTCCAGCAAGGCCTTCTGCGCCCCCTCGGAGGCCTTCTTCAGGGACTCGATCTCCGCGTTCTTCTCGCGCAGAAAGGCGTCGATCTCGTCCTTGATGGCGGCGATCCTGGTCTCCGCCTGCTGCCGCAGGTCCTTGACTTCCTGATTCTTGGCCGCCTCGAATGCGTCTAGCGCCTGGTCCCGCACCACCGCATCCTTGAGCACGTCTCGGATCGGCACCGACGCGGCCTCCAGCGCAGCCAGCACCGCCGCCGCCTTCACCTCACGACCCATGGTGGCCAGCCGCTTGCTCGTCAGCATCTCGGCCACCTTGTCGATCCCGTAGCCGTGGAGCGGCAGCTCGATCCCCGCCTCCTGGTACACGGCCCCGAAATCGGCCACGTCGGCGGGGACGGCGGAAGCCACGACCTCCTTGGGGGCGGGATCGGCGAAGGCTTCGGCCGGGATGTCTCGTTCGGTCTGGGACGCCGAGGGAGTGCCGCCGTCCTCGGCCTCGGGCGCCTCGGCCACGATCAGTCGAACTCCCTTGCTGACCAACTCCCTCAACTTGCTCATGGTTGGTTCCTACCGAGATAAGACGCTGGCGACGGTTGGGGGTTCCCTGAGAATCGGACATCTTCAAGGCTTGCAGGAACTTGTAGCGCTGGGCGAGGCCAAAGTCAAGGTCCCTGAAGAGCTTCGGGGAGGCTCGAATCGGCTGGGGGCAGCAGGCCGGTCTGGCGGTGGTTACCAGCCCCCCGAGGCTCCGCCCCCGCCAAACG
>DATECU010000331.1:0-27797 GCA_035286745.1 Vicinamibacteria bacterium
AGCCAGACGTAGAGAGGGATCTGGGCGCTCTTGCCGCAAGCCCCCACGAAGAGGAAGAGGCCGATCAGGGTCAGCGTCCCCCCCCAGGCCCAATCGACCGGCAGTTCGGCCACCTTGGCCGCGACGGTCCGGAAGTCGGCGCTGCCGAAGGTCGCGAAGATCAAGAAGATGCCGAGGACGAAGCCGGCGTCGCCGATTCGATTGACGATGAAGGCCTTCTTGCCCGCGTCCGAGGCGCTCTGCTTTTCGAACCAGAAGCCGATCAGCAGGTACGAACACAAGCCCACGCCTTCCCAGCCCACGAACAGGACCAGGTAGTTGGCACCCAGAACCAGCGTGAGCATGGCGAACATGAAGAGGTTCAGGTACGCCATGTAGCGGGCGTAGCCCGGGTCGTGGGCCATGTAGCCGGTGGAGTAGACGTGGATCAGGAAACCGACGAAGGTGACGACCAAGATCATCACCGAGGAAAGCGGGTCCACCTGGTAGGCCCAGTCCACGTGGAAAGGGGCGGTCCCGCCCACGATCTCGGCGGCTCCACCCGGGATCCAGGTCCACAGGGTCTCGATCAGCGTGTGGTCAGGAGCCGCGTGGGCCCTCATCACGGCCAGGACCGCCACCACAAAGGAAGCCAGCACGGCGCCACAGGCCACCAGGCTGACGATCGGGGAGGGGCTGGCGTGGCTTGCGCCATGGCCGCCGGGGCCGTGGTCGCCGGGTGCGCGTCCGCGTCCCAGCACGCGCACGCCAACGGTGAAGTTGAAGAGGAAACCGAGGAGCGGGAAGAGGGGAATCAGGTAGATGTAAGACTTCATGGCCGAGGTCGCGAGGGTGCTTGACCCCCGGGCCGGCCGCATCTTATAGGCCGCGTGTTCCGGGCGTCAAGTTGAGCGAGACCACGCAACCACGCAGACCACGGACCACGGGACCTCGGGGCCTTCTCAGGGGGCACGACCCGGATCTCCTCGCAACCGACTGGCCGACCACGCTGGTGTAGTCGTCTTCATCCGCCGTACCGTTGCCGGTATTCGCGGTGACGGTCACCACGGTGAGAGGACTCGCCGAGGACAGGGTGATGGTGAAGGTCGCGACGGAGTAAGCCGCTGTTGCCTTCGGTGACGCTCGCGTCGTCGATGGACAGGGCAGAGTCGTCGTTGACGATGGTGCCGACGCCTTGGGTGTCGGCGAGCGTTCCGTTCGTCGGAGCGCTCAGGTTGACCAGGAACGTCTCCGTAGGCTCGACGGTGAGGTCGCCCGAGACCGGCACGTTGACCGTCTGAGTAGTGACGCCGGGAGCGAACGTCACCAACCGGCTGACCACCGCGGTGTAGTCGCTACCCGCGGTCGCCGTCCCGTTGGCGGTGTCCGCCCTCACGGTCACGGGGAGAGAACTTGGCCAGGACAGGCTGACGGTGAACGCGGCGTCTGCCGCGCCGGCGTCACCCTCAGTGACTGTCACGTCGTTGATGGACAGGGTGGGACCGGCTTCGTCGTTCAGAATGGTGCCCTGTCCCTGGGCGTGGCCGATCGTTGCGTTGGTGGCGGCGCTCAGGTTGACCGTGTACGTCTCGTCAACCTCGAAGGTCAAGTCGCCCGCCACGGTCACGTCTACGGTCTGCGTGGTGACACCGGGAGCGAAGGTCACCAGCTGGCCGACCACCGCGGTGTAGTCGGTGCCGGCTGTCGCGGTGCCGTTGGCGGTATTCGCCGTTACGGTCACGGTGCTGGCGCTGGCCGCGGACAGGGTGACGGTGAAGGTGGCAGTAGCCGAGCCCGTGTTGCCCTCGATGACGGTCGCATCGTCGATGGACAGGATCAGGTCGTTGTCGAGGATGGTCCCGATGCCTTGGGCGTCGGCAATCGTCGCGTTGGCGGGGGCGCTCAGGTTGACGGAGAACGTCTCGCCCGGCTCGGTGGTCACGTCGCCGAATGCCCGCACGTTGAGGTTGCGAGTTGTAACGCCGGCAGCGAACGTCACCACCTGGCTGACCACGGCCCTGTAGTCTGCCGGGGACGCGGTTCCGGCCGTCGCCGTGCCGTCGACTGTGTCCACGGTCACCGTCACCGGGACCGCGCGCGGCGACGACAGGGTGATGGTGAACACGGCGTTTGCGAAGCCGGCATCGCCCTCGGTGATGGTCACGTCGTTGATGGAGAGGGCGACATCGTCGGTCGCGATGGTCCCCACGCCCTGAGAATCCGTGATGGTCGCGCCGGTGGGGGCGCTCAGGTTGACGGAGAACGTCTCGTTGGGCTCGATGGCGGTGTCGCCGAGGACCGGCACGTCAACGGTCTGCGTCAGAACACCGGGAGCGAAGGTCACGACTTGGCCGACCACGGCGGTGTAGTCGGCGCCTGCCGTCGCCGTGCCGTCGGCGGTGTCCACCGTAACGGTCACGGTGTTGGGGCTCGCTGCGGACAGGGTGATGGTGAAGGTGGCATTACTGGAGCCGGCGTCCCCCTCGGCGATGGACCGGTCGCTGACGGACAGCGCGAAGTCGTCATTCGTTATGGTCCCGAGGCCTTGGGCGTCCGAAATCGTCGCGTTGGTGGCGGCGATCAGGTTGACGAAGAACGTCTCGTTGGGCTCGGTCGTCCCATTGCCAAGAACCGGCACGTCAACGGTCTGCGTGAGGACACCGGGAGGGAACGTCAACACCTGGCCGACCACCGCGGTGTAGTCGGTGCCCGCCGTCGCCGTGCCGTTGGCGGTGCTTGCGGTGACAGTCACGGTGTTGGGGCTTGCTGCGGACAAGCTGACGGTGAAGGTGGCGTTGGCGGAACCGCTGTTCCCCTCGGTGACGGTCGCGTCGTTGATGGACAGCGAGAAGTCGTCGTTGACGACGGTTCCGATGCCTTGGGGGTCCGCTATCGTCGCGCCGGTGGCGGCGCTCAGGTTGACGAGGAACGTCTCGTCAGGCTCTCCTGCCCCGTCGCCCAGGACCGGCACGTTCACTGTCTGGATGGTGACGCTGGGATCGAACCTCACCAACTGGCCCACCAAGGCGGTGTAGTCGGCGCCAGCCGTGGCCGTGCCGTCAGCGGTGTCCACGGTAACGGCCACGATGCTGGCCCTCGGCTCCGACAGGGCGATGGTGAAGGTGGCATTGGCCGAGCCGGTGTTGCCCTCGGTCACGGTCACGTCGCTGACGGACAGAGCCGCTCCGCTGAAGCCATCCCTGAAGATGAGGTCGATCTCGTCGCTGCCGATGGTCCCCAGCCCCTGGTTGTCCGCAATCGTCGCGCCCGTGGCGCCGCTCAGGTTGACGGAGAACGTCTCGGTGGGCTCGACGGCCATGTCTCCCAGGACCGGCACGTCGACGGTCTGGGTGATGACTCCGGGTGCGAACGTCACCAACTGGCCAACCACGGCGGTGTAGTCGGTTCCAGCCGTCGCCGTGCCGTCGGCGGTGTCCACCGTGACGGTCACGGTGTTGGAGCTGGCCACCGACAGAGTGATGGTGAAGGTGGCGTTGGCAGACCCGCTGTTGCCCTCGGTGACCGTCACGTCGTTGACGGACAGGAAGAAGTCATCGTTCCGGATGGTCCCGAGGCCTTGGGAGTCTGCAATGGTCGCGTTGGTGGCGGCGCTCAAGTTAACGGAAAATGTCTCGTTAGGCTCGGTGATTCCGTCGCCGAGGATCCGCACGTTGACGGCCCGGACGATATCCCCGACCGGGAACGTCACCAACTGGTCTACCACTGCGGTGTAGTCGCTGCCGGCGGTCGCAGTGCCGTCGGCGGTGTTTACCCTGACGGTCACCGTGTTGGCGCTCTGCTCCGACAGGCCGATCATGAACGTTGCCACTCCGCTGCCGCCCTCGCTGACGATCAGGTCGAAGATCGAGAGGGTGGCCGCGCCTCCCGCCGTGCACTGGTACACCTTGATGTCGTCTACGTACCAGCCGTCGTTGCCGCCGCAGCCGTCTGTACCAAACGCGAAGCGGAAGCGAACCGTGTCCTCGGGTACCGCCACGCCGGCGAGATTGACGATGGATTTGCCCCAGCGACCACGGTTGGAGCCGCCGTCCGTGCCCGTGAAAGCCTGCTCGCCGGCCAGGGGGTTGGTGTTGAAATCCGGTGATCCTGCCGGAAAGAGCTGGTAGATGTACGGGTTATAGGTGAACTGGGTGAACGCGGTGTTCTGCCAGGAGCCACCGTTGACGCTGATCTTGACGTTTCCGCCGTCCCAGCCTCCTTCCGTGGCCACGTAGTGATCGAAGAAGAGGCGGGGGAAGCCGGGCGTCGCAGGCAGCGTGATGGTCGGGCTGTCGAGGTACATCACGCCGGACTCGTCGGCGACCCCGCAGTCGCCGAGGTTTGGATCGTCGAGGCCGAAGAATGCCGAGCCGGTGCGGCCTCCGGGGAGGGTTGAGGTCTTCACCCAGTCACGCGGGGTGTAGGAGGGGAACACGCCGGCGTTGGTTCGGGTCCACTGGGTGATGCTCCCTTCGACGCTCTCCGAGTAGAGCAAGTTCGCTGGGCCCAGCACGCACACGTTGGCGGGTGGGCTCTGGCCGAGCTGCGGCACGAACGGGCAGAAGGCGGGTGGAGTGCGGAGCTCGACGGCCGCGATGGCCTTGGTCACTTGGGCGCAGTCGGTCGCGGTGATGAACTGTCCAGACGGAGCACCGGTGGTCAGGTCGTTCAGGTTGTTCCCGCGGAGGTCCTCGCAGGCCTGCTCCATGGCGGACGCGTGCTCGGGGAAGTCGGTCGAGGCCACCTGATAGAACTTCGTCCGGAAGTAGATGTGCACCGCCTTGGTCAGGCCAATGGCCTGGACGTTCTGGTTGTTGTAGGGCCCGCCGTCGACCAGCAAGGAGAACATCCGGTTGGGGATGCCCGAGTTGGAATGCACGCCGCCCTGGTCGGCGGTGCTGCACACGTACTCGAACGTGTCCGTCACCTTGCCCGGGTTGCCGAAGCAGCGGGGGTTCCACATGTCGCGAAGGGCCCCCCCGGGGGTGACCTCCTCACCCATCAGCCAACGGCGAGAGGCTGCAGTGCCCGCGTGGAGGGTGATCGTCGCCGCGGCCGGCAGGCCGGCCTTGATGGTCGTTCCGTTGGCGTACGTCACCTCGACGCTGGCGATGCTCGTGATGGAGCCCAAGTTGAGCAGGCCGCTGGTGGGGGCTACGAAGATGATGCCCACGGCCCCGGCGTTGAAGGCGTTGGTGGCGCGGGCCCCCGAGCCGCACTCGTTGCCGCCGTCGGGGAGCAGTGTCCAGTCGATGATGGCGATCTTGCCGGAAACGCCGGTGACGGTGCTGCAGGCACCGGGCGGGACGGAGATAGCCATCGGCGTGGGTCCCACCGTGAAGGGGCGAGCGGGCTCATTCACGGAGGCCCTGGACTGGTAGCTGCCGGCTGCGCTGCCGCCGGTGACGGTCAGCAGTGGAGGCGGCGTGCCGCCGTACTGCGAGCAGCTCCCGTCCGAGACGCGCAACGCGTTTGGGGTGTCCAGGCCGCGGCCATTGATGAGGTCGACCGTCTCGCCAAAGATGTCCGAGTAGGCTTCGTTGAGGGCGCCCGATTGCCAGGCGTAGATGAGGTTGTCCGTGTGCTGCGTGTAGGCGTGGCCCCATTCGTGGGCCGTCACGTCGTCCGTGGTGAAGCCTGGGCAGAACGAGATGAAGGTGCCGTTCCAGGAGGCGTTGGGACAGCCGTAGCCGCGATTGAAGATCGCGTCCATGGTTGCGCCCGCCCCGTTGAAGGAACCGTAGCCGAAAGCGTTCATGAACAGGTCGTACGCTTCCTTGGAGGCGAAGAGCATGTTGTCGGCTTCGGTGGTGCCGGTGGGGTACGGCAGCTGCCCCTCCTCCCAAGACGGCGCGTCGGGGTAGTTGGGCGGCACGGTGGGCAGACTCAGCCCGTTGTAGGCGCGGCGATTCAGGCCGTCGTGGATGCCGGTGATCTGGTCGACCTTCTTGCCGGTGTGCGCGTCCACGAAGACGAACTCGCGGATGCTGCCGCCGTTGGTAACCTCGACCTCGTAGGTCAGGTGGTCAAGGCCCTCGACGCCCTGGAGCAACCCGGTTCGGTACACCACCAGCCGAGCGTTCGTGGCCGACAGGCCCTTGGCGGAAGCCGCATCCAGCCCGGCGGCGACCAGGCCGACCGCGGTTGCACTCGCCTCGGCCGGGGTGCGGCGCGTGGTGGTGTCGACACTGATGCCGGGGATGCCGGTGCCGTTGACCGCCACCAGCCGGCCCTTGGAGTCAAGGTGTCCCTTCAGCACGGCACCGAACACGGCCACGCCGTGGTGGAGCTGCTGGAAGGCGACATGAGTGAAGCCGAGCTGGTCGGTCCTCTCTCCACGAACCTCGAGATCGGTCGCCGCGTTCTGGATCCCGAAGATACTCCCGTGCTCAGCCAGGAAGGCCCTCGCCTGCTCCCTGGCCGATTCCCCCCTCGCCGACTGCGGAGCCAAGCTGACGGCGCCCTCCGCACCCGGAGCGAGGCGCACGAACTGGGCCGCGCCGGTGCCGCGCCGGATGCTGACTTCCGCGCGGCCACCGGTGGCGGCCCGCAGCCGCTCGATGGCCTGCGGGTCAATCGTGCGGCTGTCTCCCTGCGCGGCCCCCGCGACCGGCACAGCAATCAAGACCGTGGCAGCTACCAAGGACCACCCGTACCGGGCTCTCTTGATCTTCATGGGCGCCTCCCAGGCTCAGAACGCTTTGGGGTGATTGGAATGGAGGGAGGGCACAAGCCCCACCCGTTGATTAGATTCCTCTCTTTGGTTAGTTGTCAAGGAACGGGACGACAAGACGAGGAGCGGGAAGCGGCCCCCGCGGCGAGGTCACCGGCGCTACCATGTCCTTGGCATGCGGCGGCTGTGCGTCTTCTGCGGGTCGAGTCCGGGGCTCGATCCCCGCTTCCGTGAAGCCGCCGAACGATTGGGCGATCTGCTGGTTCGCCGCCGGCTGGGCCTCGTCTACGGCGGAAGCGGCATCGGCCTCATGGGCGTGGTGGCCGATGCGGTTCTGGCTCGAGGTGGCGAGGTCATAGGCGTCATCCCCAAAGCCCTGGCCCGCAAGGAGGTCGCCCATCAGGGGCTCGGCGACCTGCGCGTCGTCGGCTCCATGCACGAGCGCAAGGCGCTCATGGCCGATCTTTCCGACGCCTTCGTGGCTCTGCCCGGCGGCCTGGGTACTCTCGACGAGCTGTGCGAGATCCTCACCTGGGGTCAACTCGGCCTGCACACCAAGCCCACCGGTATCCTCAACGTGGCCGGCTATTTCGACCGCTTCCTGGATTTCCTCGACCACGGCGTGAGCCAGCGGCTGATCCGGGCGGAGCACCGCGGGCTGGTGTTGGTCGAGAGCGAGCCCGAGGTCTTGCTGGATCGCTTCCTGGATTTTCGGCCGGTGACGGTCGAGAAGTGGCTGCGGCCTGAGGAAGGTTGAGGCCGCCTTACAGGGTGGCTAGCCAGGAGGCGCCGGCCTCGTCCATGGTCTGGCCGAAGGTCGCCGCGAAGGCCTGACTGGTCGGGGTCTTGCTGGAGCAGGCGCGGAAGAAGTCGGCCACCTTGGCCACTCCGTGGGTCTTGATCAGGCTGGCCACGAAGGAGCCGGCCAGGGCGTAGCTGGTGTCGGTGTCCATGCGGTCGAAGGAAGCCACCAGCATGGAAACGGAGACACCCTTCGCCAAGCCCTTGGCCAGCTTGTTGACGTCCTTGCCCTGCCACTTGGCCTGGTTGCCGATGGCCACCGCCAGCCCCTCCTGGAAGAAGGTGCCGGGGTTGCCGAGCTGGCCGGCCACCAGATGGACGATCTCGTGAGCGTGGAAGGACTCGGTGGAGTGGATCTGACCGGAACGGGGGTAGGTGATGCCCGCCGCGTAGGTCCCGGTGCCGGCGGCCAGCTCCTGGGGGTTCTGGTAGCGGTAGTACTCGGCCTTGCCGGAGAAGCGGGAGCCGAGGAGGTTCTGGACCTCACCAAGGAACTTCTCGGCCTTGTCCGCCTCGACCTTGGCGTTGTCGCGGCTGTAAAAGCTGAAGTGCTCGGTCTGGGCCTTGAGGGCGAAGCCGGGGAGCGGTGCCGCTTGGAGGCTGACGCCCGCCAGGACCGCCGCCACCGCCATCGCTACCGTTCTGGCCTTCTTGCTCATGCCTCGACATAGAGCAAGCGGTGGACCAGCTTGAAAGACCAGTTAAATAGTTGATTATAAACATTCTACGCTTGCTGGCTTCGAGCTGAAATCGGGCACTATTGCCTCAATGGCCAGTGATTGCACTGTAACTCATTAAAACTAATGCATTTACTGATTGAATCGGCAACTGCTTCTAAATGCGATTAGAATCGGGCGAAATGACCTATTCGAGATGTCGCGTTCGCCCCGCCAGGAGGTCAAGGGCGTGAGAGAGAACCGGGAGCAGGGCTTCGATCCCCTCCCGAACCGCCTGCGGGCTGCCGGGGAGGTTGACCACCAGGCAGGTGCCGACCACGCCGCAGGCCCCCCGGGATAGCGCGGCCAGGGGCGTCTTGCGAAGGCCGCAGGCCCGGATCCACTCGGCCAAGCCGGGAGCGTCACGGTCCAGCACGTCACGGGTTGCCTCCGGAGTCACGTCTCGCGGCCCCAGGCCGGTGCCGCCCGTGGTCAAGACGAGTCGCGAAGTTGCAGCCGCCTCACGAATTAGCGCCGCGATGGCCGGCCGTTCGTCCGCCACCACCAGCGGCCCGGAGACGGCAAGCCCCGCCTCTCCAAGCAGGCGGCAGGCCTCGGGGCCCGAGAGATCCGCCCGCTCCCCCCGGGCGGCGGAGTCGCTCACGGTGATGACGGTGGCGGTCGCATCCTTTTGCATGGGGCACGGGGGTCGACGTTGACGTCGATCGGAAGCGGCCACTATAGTGAAAGCAGAAAGCCGCCACAAGAAGCCATGCTCTCGGTTGCCCTTGCCACGCTGCTGCTCCAGGCCTCCTCTCCGCTGGAGCTGCGGACCGTCACCGTGGTGGCTACCGACGCCAAGGGCGCTCCGGTCCGCGGTTTGGGCGCCGCCGACGCGGTGGTGGTGGAGAACGGGGTGGCCCGGGAGGTCGTGGAGCTGGCGCTCGACGAACGACCGCTGACGCTAGCCCTCCTGGTGGACAACAGCGCGCCGATGGCCACGCCCTTCCGCCTGACCGTGCTGGACGCCGTGGTTCAGTTCCTGAACCGCCTGCCCGAAGGCGCCCGCTGTGCGGTCTGGACCACCGGCGACCGCCCCTCGAAGGTGGCCGACTTCGGAGCCGACCCCGGCCAGGTCGCAAGCGCCTTGAAGCGGAGCTTCCCCAGCGGGGGCAACACGCTCCTGGACGCCCTGGTCGAGGTCTCCGACGAGATGAGAAAACGCGAGGGCGAGCGTTTGGTGGTGGTGGCCGTCACCGGGTCTGGCATCGGCTTCAGCAACTGGGACCGCTTCCAGGTAGTGGAGCGGGCCAAGGCCAGCCGGGCACAGTTCCTGGCCGTCCAGTTCGAGGAGACCGGCCCTCCCGACCTGCGCGGGGACGGTACCGACCAGGTGGGACGACTCGACTACGACTTCGTACTGGGCTGGCTAACGCGAGAGACCGGGGGTCGCCTGGAGCGTTCGCTGTCGGCCCAGGGAGTCGGCAGAGCCCTGGACGCGCTGGCCGCCGACTTGTCCGCCCAGTACCGCCTGAGCTACCGGAGCCTCCCCGGCAGCAAGGGCAACCAGTTGTCGATCGAGGTGACCCGCCCCGACGTCAAGCTCCGGGTGGGAAGGGTGAAGCCATGAGGCGCCTCACCGCCGCCCTGCTGGCCGCAGCCCTGACCGCGGCCGCCCTGCTCGCCAGCAGCGTGCGCGCGCAGGCCCCCTCCCCGACACCCCGGCCGCCGCGCTTCGAGGCCGGAGTCGAGATCATCAACCTCACGCTGTCGATCACCGACGGCCGCAGCCGCTACATCACCGACCTTCGAGAGAAGGACCTGCTGGTCTACGAAGACGGCATCCGCCAGGAGGTGGCCCTGTTCACCCACGAGCAGCTTCCCGTCTCGTTGGTGCTGATGATCGACACCTCTTCCTCCATGGACCAGAAGCTGACGGTGGCCCAGGAGGCCGCCGTCCGCTTCACCAAGACCTTGCGGCCCCAGGACCTGGCCCGGGTGGTCCAGTTCGGCGATCGCTCGACGACCCTCCAGGACTTCACCGCCGATCAGGCCGCCCTGGAGGCCGCCATCCGCTCGACCAAGGCCGGCGGTGCAACCGCGCTGTATAACGCGATCTACGTCGCCCTCAAGGAGCTGGAACGGCAGAAGCGGACGAACGAGCTGCGGCGCCGAGCCATCGTGCTGCTTTCGGATGGGGAGGACAGCGGCCTTTCGGTGATCACCGACGAGCAGGTCCTGGAGTTGGCCCGGAAGACCGAGATCGGCATCTACGCCATCGGCATGCGCGAGAAGGTGAGCCGGGACCTGGCCAGCCTGAAGTTCAGCCAGGCCACCCACCTGCTAACCGCGCTGGCCCGCGACACCGGTGCCCAGGTGTTCTTCCCCAACTCGCTGTCCGAGCTGGACGCCATCTACGGCAACATTGCCGAGGAGTTGCGCAGCCAGTACAGCCTGGGCTATGCCTCCCAGAACCGCAAGCGCGACGGCAAGTGGCGGCGGATCGTGGTGCGCACTCCCAGCCGCGACGACCTGCAGATCCGGCACCGCCTCGGCTACTACGCGCCCAAGGGGTAGCGGAACGACCTCAGTCGACGCGGAACCTGCGCAAGTGGTCGTTGACTTGCAGCAGGTAGTCCCCGGGGGGGAATAGCCCCCGGAGGGCGATCCACTTCTCGACCGGCTCGATGACCATCACGCACCCGCCGCTGCCGCTGCGGCGGGTGGTAATGACGATGCTCACCGTGTTGCCGACTCGGTTCTGGCTGATCTCGCTCAGTGAGGTGCAGCCGTCAGGCAGGTAACCCACCACCCGGGCGGTCACCTGCACCGGGTAGGACTCGGCCACCTGCACCACCACCTCGTCGATGGGGAGCAGCCCGTCGCCCGACGGGCTGCTCGGATGGCCGCAACCGCCGGCGGCGAGCGCCAGGGCCAGGCCCAACCAGGCTCTTCGCATTCCGCTACCAGCCAACGTGGATGGAAAGGTGGGGCCGGTAGCAGCGCACCCTGCCGTGGAGGTGGAACCGGCGGTAGGAGCGGTATCGGTAGGGGTTGTCGTAGCGGTCGTAGTACCGGTCGTAGTAGGGGTGGTAGCGATCGTAGCGGTACCCCCGGGAGTAGTCGTAGGAGCTGTACCAGCCGGCATCCCAGTAGGGCCCGCGATGGTCGAGTACCCCGCTGTGCCGGCAGTGGCGGCCGTGGCGGTGTCGCGCCTCGGCCTGGCCGGGCACGACCAGCACACCGCCGAGGGTGACGGCGAGCGCGATCAGCAAAGTCCTAAGCCTCATGGGCAGACCTCCTGCTTGTGCCATCATCCCGGGAAGCAAGGGGTGTTCCATCTCGGGAGGTCTCACGGAGTCAGCACCTTACCCGGATGGCCTGCGGTTGTGGGCGACGCGCGCCAGGGACAACCTGTCCTCCCCGAGGGCCAGCCTACTCCACCCAGATGCGAACCGTGGCCTCCTCGTCGTCGATCTCCACCAGGCTCTGTCCCGCCTCCAGCGCCGCCAGCACCTCGGACAGCTTCAATCTGTCCGCGCACTTGTGGCTGTCGCAGTGCCAGTCGAGGGCTTCGTCGCCGAAGGCACGGGCCACGGCCAAGGGCAGGTTGATGGTCACTCTGGCCTTCTTGCTCCCCTTCTCGACCACCCGCACCTTGAACCACTGCGGCTCCCGCTGGCGGTTGGGCCTCGCTGGTTTGGCGGCCGGAGAGGCTGCCTCCGGCTTGTCCGAGGCGACCTGTTTTTCCGCCACCGCGCGCTTCACCACCGCCAGGTCGTCGTCGTTCGACTGGGCAAAGGCACCAAGACCCATGAGCGCGAAGGCCGCGCCTAGGACCAAGACTCGCTTCATGACCCTTCCTCCTCCTACTCGATCCAGATCTGGATCCGGTCTCCGTCGTCCCCTTCGATGGTCAGGATCTCGGTGGGCGGGAGCTTCTTGAGCCGCTCGAAGAAGTTGTCGGCGTCGTAGCCCTCCCGCTTGAGATCGCGTTTGGCGTCGTCGGGCAGGCTCTTGAAGAGCATCTCGGCCAGGACCAAGGGGAAGCTGAGCGACACCGTGGGCTCGGCCTTGCCCCGCTCCTGGATGCGCAGGCGTACCAAGCGCCCGCCGGAGCTTACGGCTCGAGGCGCCAAACGCGAAAGAGCCTGCGGATCGAGCTTGAGCAAGGCCAGCTTGGCTCGCTCGCGCAGGTCCTCGTCCTTCTCCTCGTCCAGGATCCGCGTGAGCACCGGCACCGCCTTCTTGCCCACCTCGGACCCCAGGCCGGCCAGTTGCAGGGCCGCGAAGTAGCGAACCGTCTTGCCGGCGTCGCTGAGGGCCGCTTCCACCAGCGGCAGGTGTTGGCGGTTTCCCGTCTTGTACAGCTTGGCGGCCAGACCGATGCGGCTGGTGCGGGCCTCCTCGGCCAGGGCCTGGTCCGGCGGCTTCCTGGCCAAGAACTCGGCGTACTCCTTGAGGGCCCGCTCGCTCTCTCCCAGGTTCTCGCTGGACCTGGCGATCCAGTAGGCGGCCTGGTCCGCCCGCGAGCCGGTGGCGGAGGTCAGGATGTCCTGCCAGGCCTTGCGCGCCTCGGTGTACTTGCGGTCGAAGAAGAGGGCCTTGGCGGTCCGCAGCTTCTCCGGGTCGTCGGCGCGGGCGGCGCCCGTCTGGCCGTAGCCGGCTGAGGCCATCGTCACCAAGACCGCCAGGCCCAGGCCGATCCCTGCTTTCGGCATCCCCATCATCCTTCCAGCTCCCGGGCCATGAGATCGATCTTCATCAGCAGGTTGCGGCGCGACATCTCGCGGTGGATGGCCTCCAGGTCCTGTCGGCGGGCGCAAGGGGGGAGTGCCGCCACCTCGCGGAGCACCTGTTCCACGTCCTCCAGCACCGGCCGCGCCGGGGCCAGGCCATCCTGGGTCAGATCCACCAGGAACGCCCGTCGAGCCAGCAGCGATCGACTGCGTTCCGACTCGTCCTCGAGGTCGATCCCCGGCGTCTGGCGCCGGCAGCGAGGTGGTGTCGAGGCCACCGTCACCAGAACATCCTGGGCCTCGTTCAGGTAGCGCGCCGCCTGCTCTCGGGCCACCGTGCGTTCGAGCCGGCCCACCGCGGCGGCGGAGAGCGTGACCGCTGGCTCGGCAGGCGAAGGCTGGGCTAGGCGGAATCGTTCCAGGAGGGGCGGCGCCAAGAGCACCACCGCCACCACCGCGGCCGCCACCACCGGCAACGAGAGCAACCGCCAACCCCACTGGGCCCGGGGGCCGGTGAGCGTCTCGGTGGCCCGGGCCGCCACCCGCCGGGCGGCGACCTCGACCGAGAGATCCGGCTGGGCCGCGTGGACGGGGTCGGCGGCCAGCGTCCGGAAGAGAGCTTGGCTCTCCTGGAGTTCGACCTGGCAGGAGGGGCAATCCTCGAGATGGGCCAGCGTGGCATCCCGCTCCGCACCTTCCAGCGCATCGCAGGCCAGCAGGCTCACCGCCTGACGCCAGTGTCCGTGCAGCAGGATCATGCGCGGAGCCCTCCCAGCTCACCGCGCAGCCTCTGGATCGCCCGGTGCAGGCTGCTCTTCACGGTTCCCAGGCTCAGCCCCAGGATCCCGGCGATCTCGTCCAAGCTCTGCTCCTGGTAGTGACGCAAGACGAACACCGCGCGCTGTTTGTCCGGCAGCCCGGCCAGGGCGGCGCCGATCTGCTCCCCCAGCTCTCGCCCCAGCACCTGACGCTCCGGTGAAGGTGTACCGGCGGTCAGGTGCGGGTCGTGGTCCGGTTGCTCCTCGGAGAGCGGCTGTTCCGAGGCTGCCCGGCGCCGGCTGCGGCGGTAGCGGTCGATGGCGTGGTTGACGGCGATGCGGGTGAGCCAGGGGCCCACCTCGGACCCCTGGTTCCACTTGTCCGCGTTCTGGTACGCTTTCACGAAGACCTCCTGGACGGCATCCAGCGCCTCCTCGGTGTCGCGCAGGTACGCCAGCGCGATTCGATAGACGCGCCGGTAGTGGCGCGCCATGAGGGGTTCCAGCGCATCCCGCTCACCGCGCACCAGGCGGGCCATGAGCTCGCGGTCACTGGGTTCCATCCCGCGTTCATTGGACCATGCCGCCGCGCTCCCGGTCTCGCCTACTGGAGCCAGACCAGCACCCGCTCCCCGTCGTCCTCCTCCACCTCGACCAGAATGCCGAGCCCGGCCCGCTCCAAGTCCCGCATGCGCAGGTGGCGCTTCAGGGCGCGCTGGGCGCGCTCCCCGCGCTCGTCATCCAGGTCGATGTCCCAGTCCCCGTGGTGGTCGGCCTTGCGAACCAGCCACATGGGCAGGCTGACCCGGACCAGTTGGTGGTCGCTGGGGTCGTAGGCCAAGACGTTCAACTGGTGGGCCGGACCCGGGCGGCCGGCGTGCCGCGTCGCCTGCGCCCGCGCCGCCCGGAATATCGGCTCCGGGTTGCGCACACGTGTCACTTCCACGAAGCAGCCCCAGCCCATGAACGCCACCACCGCCGCCAGCAGACCTATTCGCTTCACGCCAAGCCTCCTGAGGTCATGATCTCGGCCCCCAGTTCGGTAACGCGCGGGGAGCGACCAGGGTTCCCGCCGTCTGCTTCGGGCTCGGCGCGGTCCGCCATCTCAGCTTCTTCGCTCTTGAGCCAACCCGGTCTCGGTGCTGGTCCCGGGCGCTGAAGGGTCCGCGCCGTAAGACCCCCCCACTCTCTCCGGGTCCACGAACGCCGTCGGCCTACTGCGAGAACAGGCTCCGGAGCTTGGCGGTTGCCAGGGCCCGGACTCGGGGCGACAGCGACCCCAACTCGCGCCGGAGGAGCGATGTGGAGACCGTCATGACGCGGTGGAGCCTCAATGTGAAAGCCACCCGGAGGCCCGTGGCGGTGAAGTCGGAATCGGCGGGGTCGAGCCACAGGGCGGAATCGAGGAGCTCCCGCGGCGTCTGGCTGGAGATGAACGCGAGTACGACGTGGCGGTGCAAGCCGAGCGGCTCCGTCAGGCAGACGGCGGGCCGGACCAGGGACGGGGAGACCGCGCGCGATCAAACGTCCGGTTTCTGGACCCACGGCCTCGGGGAGGGCCTGGAAACCGACGGCTCGCCGGGGCGGCCGTCGATCGCCGGTTTGGTGGTGGCCAGCGCGGTCGCTATCATGGCTCAAGCAACAAAGGAGACATGAGCTTGCAGCCACGCCACGATCCCATGCTGGACTTCGCCGTCAAGGATACCTGGCGGATCTTCCGCATCATGGGAGAGTTCGTGGAGGGCTTCGAGACCCTGTCCTCGGTCAAGGGAGTCACCATCTTCGGCTCCGCCCGCAGCGAACCGGGGAGCCCGGACTACCAGCGCGCCTACGCGATGGGTCGGGCCCTGGCCAAGGCGGGCTACCCGGTGATCACGGGTGGCGGCCCCGGCGACATGGAAGCAGCCAACAAGGGTGCCCTGGAAGCTGGGGGGGAGTCGGTCGGTCTAGCCGTCGAGCTGCCCTACGAGCCCCGGCCCAACCCCTACCTCACCACCACCCTGTCCTTCCGCTACTTCTTCGTGCGCAAGGTCATGTTCGTGAAGTACAGCAAGGCGTTCGTGATCCTGCCCGGCGGCTTCGGCACCCTGGACGAGTTGTTCGAGGCAGTGACCTTGATCCAGACCAAGAAGGTAGAACCGTTCCCGGTGATCCTGGTGGCCGAGGACGACTACTGGGACGGGCTCATCTCTTGGATCGAGAAGACCGTGGTCAAGCGCGGCAAGGTCCGGTCCGAAGAGGTGAAGATCCTGGAGCGAGCACGCACGCCGCAGGGCGTGCTGGCGATCCTGAAACGCAGGGTGCCCCTGGCCACCCGGAGCCGCCGGCGAGCCGGGCGGACAACCAAAGGAAAGCGATGACCTACACCATCACCTTGATCCCCGGCGACGGCATCGGCCCCGAGGTGGTGGGCGCGGGGGTGCGGGTTCTGGAGGCGACAGGTCTTTCCTTCCACTGGGAGAACGAGACCGCTGGCGCCTCCGCGTTGACCACCGAGGGCAGCGCGCTGCCGGAGCGAGTGCTCGCCTCGGTGCGCAAGAACAAGCTGGCCCTGAAGGGCCCCACCGGGACGCCGGTGGGCAGCGGCCATCGTTCGGTGAACGTGGAGCTCCGGAAGCGGCTCGACCTCTACGCGAACCTGAGGCCGGTGGCGACCCTGCCGGGCGTCGCGAGCCGCTACGACAACGTCGACCTGATCGTGGTCCGGGAGAACACCGAGGACCTCTACAGCGGCCTGGAGCACGTGGTGGTGCCGGGGGTGGTGGAGTCGATCAAGATCATCACCGAGAAGGCCTCCACTCGGATTGCCCGTTTCGCCTTCGAGTACGCGAAGGCCCACGGACGCAAGCGGATCAGCTCCATCCACAAGGCCAACATCATGAAGCTCTCGGACGGTCTCTTCCTCGACTGCTGCCGGGCGGTGGCCAAGGGATACCCGGAGATCCGCTACGACGAGATCATCGTGGACAACGCCTGCATGCAACTGGTGCTCGATCCCACGCGGTTCGACATGTTGCTGCTCGAGAACCTCTACGGCGACATCGTGTCGGACCTGTGCGCGGGTTTCATCGGCGGGCTGGGCATGGCTCCCGGTGCCAACATCGGCGAGGACTGCGCCGTCTTCGAGGCCGTCCACGGCAGCGCCCCCGACATCGCGGGCAAGAACGTGGCCAACCCCATGGCGGTGATCCTGTCGGCGGCCATGATGCTCGACCACCTGGGCGAGCGCGCCGCCGCGGATCGGGTGCGGGCCGCGGTGAACGCCGTGCTGCGCGAGGGCAGCAAGCTGACCCGCGACCTGGGGGGAACCGCAGGCACCATCGAGATCGCCGAGGCGATCGCGGCCAAGCTGACGGCTGAGCGCTGACCGCTGTCGTTCAGTCCTTCTTCTTGCTGTCTCCGAAGGCGGCGGCCAGGGCCCAGTTGACGACGCTCATCAACAGTGCGCCCAGGATGCCGGGAACGATGCCGTCCACGGAATAGCGCGGCAGCAGGAAGGACGCCAGCCATAGCAGGATCCCGTTGAGCACGAAGTAGAAGAGCCCCAGCGTCAGCAGCATCAAGGGGCAGGAGAGCACCAGCGCCACCGGGCGCACGAAGAAGTTGAAGACTCCCAGAAGCGCACCGGCCAGGAGCAGCGTGAAGGGGCTGCCGTGGAAGTGGATCCCCGGCACCAGGGTGGTCACGAAGAGCCCGAGCGCATTGCCCAAGAGACGGCCCAGCATCTTCATTGCGGTTCCTCCTGGTGCGGGGGCCGGCGGGAGCCGCACAGCGGGACGTGGGAACAGGGGTTCATGGGTTCTCCTCGGGAAGACGAAGACCGGGCGTACGGTCTATCATAGCCCCCGGTTGCGACGCCCCCCTCCTCGTCAGAAAGAGGCGAGAGTCCCGTGAAGAAGCCCACCGATTCGGTCCGCTTCCGGCAAGCCCTGCTGAAGCTCCTGGAGAGCAATCCCCGGGACGAGGATCGGCTGCTGGCGAAGTTCGAGGCTCGTTCCGGTGATCAGCCTCCCCTCTACTCCACCATCCTGTACATCCTCACTCACCTCACCTTCAGCGAGGCCGAGGCGGAGCGCCACTTCAAACGCATTCGCTCCCATCGGGCCCGAGTGAAGGAGAAGCTGGGCCGCGACGTGGGGCTGCGGGTCGCCATCCTGGACTACTTCGTGAACGTGAGCCGCGAGCTCAAGAGCCCCAAGGTGATCGAGATCTCGATCTACCAGCGCACCGAGCACGACGCGGTCACCGACGGCCTCACCGGCCTCTACAACCACGCCTTCCTGACCCTGAGCCTGCGCCGCGAGGTGAACCGGGCCCGCCGCCACGACCTCACCTTCTCGCTGCTCATGTTCGACCTCGACAACTTCAAGCAGGTCAACGACACCCGCGGGCATCTGGAAGGGGATCGGGTGCTGGTGAAGTCGGCGGCGCTGATCCGCGAGAGCCTGCGCGACATCGACGTTCCGGCGCGCTACGGGGGCGAGGAGTTCTCGGTGATCCTGCCCGAGACGCCCCGCGCCGGGGCTCGGCTGGCGGCGGAGCGGATCCGGGCCCGGGTCGAGGAGCACTTCAAGAAGCCCAAGCGCGGGTTGGCGGTGACCATCTCCGGCGGCATCGCCACCTTCCCCGAGGACGCCGGAAGCGCCGAGGACATGCTGCGGCGCGCCGACGAGGCTCTCTATCGATCCAAGGCCGCCGGCAAGAACCGCATCACCCTCTTGGGCCGGGAACGACGCCACCACGAGCGGGTGGTGTGGGTGCAGGAGGTGGTGGTCGAGGACGAGAAGGGGAAGAGCGCCGAGGCCCGCATCAAGAACGCCTCCGAAAGCGGGCTGCTCCTCAGCCTGCCCAGCCCGATTCCGGTAGGCAGTCACGTTCGGTTGGTGGTGCGGACCAAGGACGGCGCCCCACGCGACCTCCGGGGCCAGGTGGTTCGCGTCGCCGGCCAGGAGCCGACCGGCTTCGAGACCGGAATCCGCCTGATGAACGGCTCGGGAAGCCTGCTGGCCCTGCCCCGGGATCAGCCCGCGGCCAACCGGTGAAGCTCGGCCAGCCCCCTGCTTCTCTCCCCGGGCCTCCCGCGATCCGCAAGCGGCGCCGCCAGCGTACAATCGCCGCACCCACCACAGGGAGGTCGTCATGGACGTCGCCAGCATTCTCGCCGGGCTGATCGCCTTCGCCGTCTCCGTGTTCGGCGCCGTGCTGCTGGTCTTCGTCACCTACCGACTGAACACGCTGGTCACCCGCAAGCTGGACGAGGAACAGCTCTTGCTCTCGGGGAACCACTCGGTGGCGGTGGCCCTGGGAGCCATCGTGCTGGCCCAGGCCCTGCTGCTCCGCCACGCTGTCTTTCCCAGCATGGTTCTGATCCGTGATCTCTTCGTGCGGCCGGCCGGCTGGGCCCATGTTGCGCTGGTGCTGGGCCAGTGCCTGGTCTTCTTCCTGGTGCTGGGCATCCTGGCCTTTGGCTCGGTAGCCATCGCCACCTGGTTGTTCTCGCGCATGACTCGGGCCATTCCCGAGCGAGAGGAGATCCTGAAGGGCAACCTGGCCCTGGCCATCTTCTTTGCTTTCGTGGTGCTCGGAGTCGCCCTGGTCATCAACGAAGGCATCGCGGACCTGGCACGCTCGCTGATCCCCGAGATGAGGAACGGCTTCCTGCGGATCGACTGATGCGGGCCGGCTGTCTGGCGGTCAGCATTGTGCTGCTGGTGCTTCTGGTCCTGGCGGCCGGCTTCTTCCTCCTGGTGCTGCTCCGCGACATCGACTTTGCCTCTCGTGAGCCGGGGCCGGAGCCCCCGCCGGCGCCTTCGCCCAGGACGCGCCCCTCCGCCACGCCTCGGCCCTCGCCTTCGGTACCACCAGATCGTTATGCGGAGTGGGTGGGCTCTCTCAACCGATTCGAGCGCCGGGACGGCGGCACTCACCATGAGCTCCGCTATGGCTTCCTGGACCACCATGGCCGGCGGCAGGAGGTAACCTGCCGGATCGCCAAAGCCGACCACCAGCGGGAGACCACGAGCTTCGGCTATTCCAAGCCGGAGCTGGAAGCTCACGCCGACGCCGTGCTGCAAGACTGGATCGATGGAGAGCTGGCGCGGCGCGGTCTTGCGCCCTACGTGCACGCCACCGTGGCCGGAGGCTACCGCTGGCAGTCGAGGTTCCCCGCGCTCGACGCGGACGCGCTGGGTCAGCTCTACGTCGAGATCGAGAGGTTCAGGAGCTGGCTTCAGGACGGCTACGATCGGAAGCGCGCGGAAGTCCAGGACGCCTACCTCAGGGAACGCGGCTTTCTGCTGGAAGACAACACCATCGGCATCGACTATGCGCGCGTGGTTTCCCGTGCCGAGCGGCCCATCGATGACTGCCGGCGGGCCTTGGCCGTAGCCGCGACCGAGGATAGCGAGCGCCAGCGTCTCGGGGTGTTCATCGCCTTCCTCCAGGAACTGCGCTACGAGGTGCCGCGAAACCCTGCCGGGCGCGAGATTGGAGGCCTCTATCCGCCGACCGAGGTGCTGGTGAACGACCACGGCGACTGCGACTCCAAGTCGGCCACCTTCGCGGCTCTGTGGCGCAACCATGCCTCGGCGGTGCTGCTGATCGAGGCTCCCGGCCACATGCTGGTGGGAGTCGAGACCAGGCCGGCACCTGGGCTCAAGTCGGTCCGCATCGGCAATCGCTACTTCGTTTTGTGCGAGGTGGCGGGGCCCGGCAAGTCGCACCCGGGGGCCAAGGGCATCTCGGGGCAGTTCCAGTACTGGCTGCTGGAGCCCGTGGGCGAGGCGCCGCAGGCCATCCGCGGCCGGTCGAGCCCGTAGTGCCCGGTTCGTCGGCTGTCGCTGATAATGGGCCCCCATGAAGCTCCCCCGCACCGTCAAGGCCCTCGGTTTCGTGAGCCTGCTGACGGACGTCAGCAGCGAGATGATCTACCCGCTGCTTCCCGCCTTTCTGACCGGCGTACTCAGGGCTGGCCCCGCCTTCCTGGGCGTCGTCGAGGGCCTGGCGGAGACGGTGGCCAGCCTGCTCAAGCTCCTGGCCGGCCGCCTGTCCGACCAGCTTCCCCGTCGCAAGCCCTTGGTCGTCGCCGGCTATTCGTTATCGTCCGTGGTGCGCCCCCTGGTGGCCCTGGCCGCGGCGCCCTGGCACGTTCTCGCCCTGCGGGTCGCGGATCGGGTGGGCAAGGGTGTGCGCGGGGCGCCCCGCGACGCCATCGTGGCCGACGTCACTCCGGCCTCGGAGCTGGGCCGCGCCTACGGCTTTCATCGGGCCATGGACCACGCCGGGGCGATGGCCGGCCCGCTGATCGCCGCCGCTCTTCTGGGGTGGGGCCTCGGTTTGCGTCTTGTGTTCGCCTGGGCGGCGGTGCCGGCGGTCCTCAGCCTGCTGGTGCTGCTCTTCGGTGTCCGGGAGGCCACGCGGACATCGGTAGGCGCTGGCCCGGCACCCGAGAATGCCCGGCCCGCGCCTCTGGGGCGAGGCTTTCGCCTCTACTTGACGGTGCTGGCCGTCTTCACCCTGGGCAACTCCTCCGATGCCTTCCTGCTCCTGCGCGCCCAAGACGCTGGGGTGCCCCTGACTGCGATTCCGCTGCTGTGGGCCTTTCACCACTCGGTGAAGGCCGGCTTCTCCACTTGGGCCGGCGGCCTGTCCGACCGGCTGGGACGGCGGGCGACCATCCTCGCCGGCTGGAGCGTCTACGCCCTCGCCTACGCCGGTTTCGCGATGGCGAGCCGTCCGCTCGAGATCTTCCTGCTTTTCGCCTTCTACGGTTTCTTCCACGCTCTGACCGAGGGCCCCGAGCGGGCGCTGGTGGCGGCCCTGGCCCCGGCCGAGGCCCGAGGCCGAGCCTTCGGCTGGTTCCATGCGGTCACGGGAGCCATGCTGCTGCCGGCGAGCCTGCTCACCGGCGTTCTCTGGCAGGCGTTGGGCTCAAGCGTCGCCCTCGGTGTCGGCGCGCTGCTGGCCGCCCTGTCCGCAGTGGGCTTGCTGACTCTGGTGCAGGAACCACCGCGGCTGGGAAGCGAGGCGACGGCATGACCCCGACGCGCTTGGCGCTCGCGCAGCCGGCGGTCCTGGCCGCAATCCTGGGCTCGCTCGCAACGCTGGCCGCAACCGGCGACCGCCTGCCCGATCGTCCCGCGGCTCCGGCTCCGCTCCTGGAGTCGGTGGACACTCGGCTCTACCTGATCGGAGATGCCGGAGCCCCCGCAGAACGGGAGCCGGTGTTCGAGGCGTTGCGGGCGGAGCTGGCCCGCGACCCGGGTCGCAGCCTGGTGGTGTTCCTGGGCGACAACATCTACCCCCTGGGCCTGCCTGCGCCTGACGATGGCGGCCGTAGAGAAGCCGAACGAAGGCTGGAGGCGCAGTTGGCGCTGGTGCAGTCCAGCGGGGCGCCAGGCATCTTCGTGCCCGGCAACCACGATTGGGCCACCCCGGGGGCGCCCGAAACCGGGTGGGATGCCATTAGGCGCCAAGAACGCCATGTGTCCGGAAGGAACGATCCTGGCCTCGCCTTTCTGCCCCTTGGGGGTTGTCCGGGACCCGTGGTGCGCGACGTCGGCGCGCGGCTGCGGCTGGTGGTGCTCGACACCGAGTGGTGGTTGCGCGAGGGGCCGAAGCCGACTCATCCCAGCTCGGCCTGCCCGGAGGACTCGGAACTCGAGGTGCTGGCCGCCCTGGAGGGCGCTCTGGCCGGCGCGGGGACGCGTCAGGTGGTGGTGGCCAGCCACCACCCGCTCGCCAGCGGCGGCAGCCACGGCGGCCACTTCGGCTGGAAGGATCACGTGTTTCCGCTGCGCGCGAAGAAGCGCTGGCTGTGGTTGCCCCTCCCGGGCCTAGGCTCCGCCTATCCCCTGGCCCGGCAGGCCGGGATCTCCAACCAGGACCTGGCGGGCACGCTCAACGAGAAGATGCGGGCTGCTCTGGAAGGCGTCTTCCGGACCCACCCGCCCCTGCTCCACGCAGCCGGCCATGAACACAACCTCCAGGTCTTCCGCGGGAGAAGCGCCCGCTACCTGGCCATATCGGGCAGCGGCTACTATCGGCCGGCCAGCCGGGCAGTGACCACGCCCGAGACCCTCTTCGCCCGCGCCGCCAGCGGCTTCATGCGCCTCGACCTGGCGTCGGACGGCCGTGCGCGTTTGGCGGTCCTGGTGGTGGACCGCGAAGGCCGCGGGAGCGAGGCCTTCTCATTGCTCCTGGAATGACCCGGCTGCGTGCCGGTCGGCCGGTCGGGCCCCAGGATTGACGTCTATAGGCATAGGAGCTAGCGTGTTTTGTATGCGCACGACGCTGGATATTCCCGAGCCACTCATGGAAGAAGCCAGACAACTCCTGGGGTTCAAGTCCAAGACCGATACCGTGGTGCTGTCGCTGCAGGAGCTCATCCGCCGCAAGCGCATCGAAGAGCTGAAAGCGATGATGGGCCAAGTGCGGTTGGAGATCGATGTGCCCAAGTCGCGCCGCCGCCCGCGCGCGCGCCCGTGATCTTCGTCGCACCTCGGTGTGGGTCGAGGCGCTGCGCTCGGCCGAGAGCCCAACAGCCCAGAGGCTCGGCGCCTTGCTCGACTCCGGTGAGCGCACTTCCGTGCCCGTCCGTGTCGAGATCCTGGCCGGAGCCTCGAACCGGGACCACCTCTCCCTGCACCGCGTTCTGTCGGCCTTGCCCGTCTACTACCCGACCGAAGGGACGTGGCTCCGCATCGACGATTGGCTGGGACGGGCAAGGACTGCTGGTGAACGGTTTGGCTTCGGCGACCTCTTGATCGCCGCCATCGCGGCCCATCATCGAGCGCCGATGTGGTCTCTCGACGGTGACTTCCGTCGGATGGCGCGAGTTGGGCTGATCGACGTCTACCAGCCCCCTGCTTGAGGCGCACCGCCGTCCATCCGCGGCGCGCGGTCATGTCCGCGTGCTTCGAGCGTTCCGTTGATCGCTGTCCCACCTGCGTTCCCGGCGCGCAAGGCTGGGGATGCTGCGGAATCCACCATCGCGCGGACTCGAATGGCGCCGCTCAATGCCGCTTGGTGGCAGTTGATCAGGGTGTCACAAGCGGCGACTTCGGTCCTCAGCGTTTGGCAAGGAGTGGGGCCAGGAGGGGATCGGCAGTCGCCCGGGCAGAGAGTTGGGGGTTGGCAGCCAGGGCACTGCGGAGCGCCTTGGCTGCGGCTGGTCGCCGGCCCTGCCGGGCTTCCAGACGGGCCAGTTCGAGGAGGGCCTGGGGCTGATTGGCTTCAATCGACAGGGCCTCGTTAAGCGCCACTCTTGCCTCCCCCAACTGCCCGCTTTCACTCAGAGCTACCGCCAGGTTGAGCCAGCCCTCGAAGCGCCGAGGTTGAAGGCGGACCAGCTCGGCCCACTCCTCCGCCGCACGCCGGTGGGTTCCCCGCCTCATCAGCGCGTCAGCGAGCGCATAGCGCGCCTCTGCGCGATGAGGATCCAGGGCCACCGCCCTCTGGAGGCGCTCGACAGCCGCTTCCGGACGACCCGCCTTGAGCAGGGCGATGCCTGATCGGAGCGCAGCGAACCGGCTCTCGGGGTCGCGGGTGAGGATGGCGTCGAAGCGGGCCACCGCCTCGTTCCACCGCCCCGCGCGAAGCAGATCCTCGGCCTCCAGGAGGGCCGTGCGATCAGGGATCTTGTCCTTGGGGTCGGGCAGACCCAGAGGAGCCTGGCGGAGGGTGCCGCTGGTTCCTACGTAGCCCAAGGCACGGAGACGCTCGATCGCGTCCGCGTCTGCGCCGGGCGCCACGGCGGTCCCGGTCTGTGCCTCCACGCGCTCGAGAAGATCTGCCAGCCGGCCGCGTTGCTCGCTCCGTTGGGCGACCAGGTTCGTGCGCTCGCCGGGATCGGCCGTCAAGTCGAAGAGCTCCGGCCTGGGAGCTTGAATCAGCTTGAAACCCCCGTGGCGGAGCGCCGTGAGAGGTGACCAGCCGAAGTAGGTCCAGGGCAACCAGGTCTCGACGTACGCCGGCTCGGGAGCCTGCTTCTTCCCTTTGAGGGTAGGCAGGAGGCTTACCCCGTCCGTCCTGGAGATCGGCGGAAGCTCGGCGGCCTCGAGGATGGTGGGCGCGATGTCGATCAAGCGGGCGGGCAGGTCGCTCTCCCCTGGGGCCACCCGCCCGGCGCCATGGAACACCAGCGGCACCAGGACCGTCGAATCGTAGACGAAGTAACCGTGAGTCCGCTCCTCGTGCTCCCCGAGGCCCTCGCCGTGGTCCGCCGTCACCACCGTGATTCGGTTCGATGCACCTACCGAATCGAGACCTGCCAAGAGCTGGCCGAGGGCACTGTCCACGGTCGTGACCTCGCCGTCGTAAGCCCCTCGAGGCCCCGGCCGCCAGAAGACGCGCGGCGGATCGTACGGGTCGTGGGGGTCGTAGTAGTGGACCCACACGAACCAAGGAGCCCGGGCCGTCTTCAACCAGGCGAGAGCCGCGGCTGTGGTCTGGTGGGCGCGGCGCTCGACCCAGCCCTCCTTGCCGTGGGGCAGGCTGTCGTCGTAGGTCGTGAAGCCGTGGTCCAGCCCGAAGGTGCGCTGCAGCGGATAGCCGCTCACGAAGGCCGCCGTCCGGTATCCAAGGGCCCGTAGGTGGGTGGCCAGGGTGGGCAGGCTCTGTGGGAAGAGCTGGCCGTTGTCGTGCACTCCGTGACGCAAGGGCAGGAGCCCACTGAGGATCGAGGCGTGAGAGGGAAGCGTGAGAGGGACGGGGGCCACCGCGCTTCTGAACCGGAAGCCCTCGCGCGCCAAGCGATCGAACGCGGGCGTTTCGTTGAGGCCCCCGATCCAGCCGACGGCGTCCGGCCGCAGGGTGTCGATAGTGACCAGGAGCACGCTGGGCTTCGGCGAGGTTGGCGGGGCCCCCGACGCCAGCGCACCGCAGGCCAGCCCAGCCACCGCGAAGACGAGCCGGTTCATTCCACTGTCTTCGAGAGCACCGGCGAGAAGCGCTCCTTGGTCCCCGAGTCCCGGACGATGTCAAGGTAGTAGTAGTAGGTCTTGCCCTTCTCCACCCGGGTGTCGACGAAGGACAGGTCGCGGGCGTCCTCGCCACTCCCCGGGGGCAGGCGGAGGATCCGCGGGCTGATGCGCAAGAAGGGACCCTCGCGCCGTCCTGCTCGGTAGACGAGGCATCCGTACACGTCCTGGCCTCCCTTGACCTTCCAGGTCAAGGTGACGCTGGGGGCTTCCCGGGCGCCGGCGAGGCTCATGAGGAGAACGCTGAGGGAGAGGAGGCCGGTCATGGGATCCGGATGTCCTTGATCGCCGCGTGGGGTGACACGAATCGGGCCACGTAGCGCAATGGAATCGGCTCCGCGTGGCCGCTGAAGAAGACCCGGATCTCGCCCTGCAGCGTAGCGGGCTCGTCGCTGCGACAGGTAAGGGCGAGCTTCTGGCAGCCCTTCTCTGGGGGATCGCAAGCGACCCGGCTCCACGCCAGGCGGCCCGCGGGGTCCTCCACCGTGGTGACCTCGAAGGCCTGTCTCTGTCGGCTCTTCAGAACGACCTCTCCGCGAAGGCCCTCGCCGGCCCGCACCAGGCCCAGGTTGACGGGATTGGCCGAGGGGACGATGTCGGCGAAGACGTTGGCCGACCAGCGCACGCTCAGGATCGGCTGCTGGACAACGTTGGTACGCAGCTCGAAGGTCCCGGTCCGTAGACCTAACGGAGCTCCCGGCTTGAGCAGGGCCTTCAAGGCCAGGCCCTCACCCGAAAGACCCGCCCGGCCAGCGATCCGCACCTCCAGAAAGCTCGGCAGGCCCGTCATGCCGAGGACCTCCAAACGCTCGACCTCACGGCTAAAGAGATTGTGCTCCGCTGTCGTCTCCCGATCCCGGTCCGCCATGGGAAAACTGAAGCTCGGGGCCTCCGGGTCGAAGGCGGACTCCACGAAGCCGCTCAAGCTCATTCGATAGCGGGGGCGGTCAGGCTCGTCGGTAACGAGCGAGTAGCGGAAGGTCACTTTTCCCAGCCGGTCCCGAAGAGGCTGGCTGATCACTAGCTCATCCTCGGCTCCCGGAGGCATGACCTTGTCCTTGAGCGTAAGCTGGGCCGAACCCTGGGGGTCGTAGGTCTCGACGATCGTGATCGGGCGAGGGCCGGGATTACGCAGCAGGAAACGGTGGGTCAGCATCGCCTGCTGGTAGGCGTCCTCGAACTGCGCGTGAGGGTCAACGACTTGGAGCCCGACGGCCTGCCCGGCTGTCTCATGGGCGGAGAGGAGCCGGGCGGCCAGCATTAGGCCCGTCAGCGTCATGGGGAGTGTTCGCATGGGACGCCGAGAATGAAGGCCTGCCCCGCCGCTAGGCCGGGGCAAGCCTGGGTCGCAGATCGAGCAGCCTACTTGATGGTGAATCCCTGGAGCTCGACCGGCAGGGTCCCCGTGACCGTCAGCGTGTAGGTTCCGCAGCTCGCGCCGTTGCCAATCGGGTAGTACGAGTCAACGTAGAGGTAGTAGTCACCCGCCGGGCGGGCGGCGGCCGCGATCAGCTCGGGGCCAGCGCCTGGACCGATTGCGTCCTGGGAGTTGGCAACACACGAGGTATCGACGCCGCACGTATCCAGAAGGAACAGGGCCAGATCTCCGGTGGAACCCGTGAGGCTCATCGAGTAGCCGACGCTGTTTCCAGCGCCCAGGTTGACCCGGTAGATGACATCGGGGCCGGGGTAGTTGAAGGGCAAGCTGGTGCGGCACGCCGAAGGCCCGGCGTTGGTGAAGTCGTTGGCAGCGCCACAGCTAGTGCCCGAATCGGTGTAGGGGAGCGGGCCCGTCACGACGGTCGGCGGTGTGGCACAGGTGTCTCCGCCAGCGTCCGGCAGCGGCGCCTCGCCCGAGCGAGGGCCGACGTAGCCGGGAGTAGAGCGAGCAGTCTGCGCCCAACTCATGCCGCCGAGTCCGAGCACCAAGAGCGCCGCCACGAACCATGTCTTTCTCATCGGCTCTCTCCTGTGCGACGTGCCCGGCTCGGGACGTCGCTTGGAAGTTACCAGGGGTACGCAGCGAGAGGCTAGTCCCGCGGCAGTTCCTTGTCAACGAGCCGACGCTCGATCCAGCGATTCCGCATCTTCTCGGAGGACAGTGTGCCGACTGGGTTTCGAGGGACTGAGCATTCGCTTGAGGCCACTGGTCCAGGGCGACGCAATCCGCGGGCTGGCCAGGGCCAAGGCCTGGGCCGAACACGGTGGGGCGG
>DATECU010000332.1:0-12165 GCA_035286745.1 Vicinamibacteria bacterium
CCAACTCGGCAGCCAGCTCGTCCTTCTCGTCCCCATCTTGCACCACCGGATTCTAACCGCTCCTTGCCTACGCGGCCCCAGGGACACCAACGCGCGCAACGCGCGGACCTCGGGCACTAGGCCGTCGCCTGCCTCGGACGTCCGGTATCGACCTTTCGGGCCAGGGCGAACACACTGGCCCCCAGGGGCAGGTCCAGGCCCCAGCCCACCAACCGCGCCTCGATTGCCAACAGGTTGAAGAAGGCCCACTCCAGAGGGGCGGGTAGGAAGCCGACATCCGAGCCATGGCGCCCGCTCAGCCGATCCAGGGTTCGCCGCAGCAAGAGCAGGGGAAACAGCAGGCTGTTGGCGTAGCTGACGCGCAGCACCTCGAGCCCCGCCGAGCCCAAGAGCGCCCGCAGCTCGCCGCGCGTATAACGGTGTCTGGAGTGGACCGCCTCGTCGTGGGCCCCCCACAGCAACTTGAGCGCGGGAACCCGCACCAGCAAGAGCCCCCCGGGCTTGAGCACCCGCGCCAACTCGGCGACCGCGGCCCGGTCATCCTCGACCCAGCGGTGGTAGAGCACGTCGAACGAGGTCACGCAATCGAAGCGGGCCGCCGCGAAGGGCAGCGCCAGCAGGCTCCCGCCGGCGACGGTGACGCCTCGGCTGCGGCAGAAACGCAGGGCCTCAGCCGAGAGATCGACGCCGATGGTGCGCGCCAGAGCCGCCAGGTGACGCAGGTTGTTGCCGGTGCCGCAGCCGGCGTCGAGCAGCTTGACCGCGTCGGGCGCCGGCTCCCCCAGGGCCGGCCGCAGGAGCGCGAGGCTGATCGCCCGCATCCCCCGGTACCACCACTGGCTCTCTTCGGCCTCGAACATCCGCTGGTATTCGACCGGGTTCATGGCGACGTTCTCTCGAAGCTCACCCGGTCCACCTGGGCCTCCCCGCCGGGATCGGCGGTGAGGACGATCTGGTTCAGATCGCGGCGCCAGAAGACCGCCGGCACCAGCAGACGCCGCTCCTCCAAACCCACCCCGAGGATAACGCTTCCGGCCAACCGCTGGTTCACGACCACGCCCAGCGCGCCCCGCCCTTGAGCCCTGAGCCCCAGGCTGATCGACTCCCTCTCCTCCAGACCTGCGAAAAGCCGCGCCCGCCCTTCCACCTGCCGGCAAACCTGGGGGCCACAGGGATGGCGCACGCTCCAGCCCTCGGCCAAGGCCCCCGCTTCGTCCCCTCGATCCCCGACGTCGATGACAGCGAACGCGCGGTCCTTCGGGAACAGCCGGCGGCCGGCCATCTCGTCGTAGCGATCCACCGGCAACCGGTAGCGCCAGGCGAAAAACCAGTTGGCGGGCCAAGCCAGCGGCGAGCCGACAGCCTGGGCCAACAGGGCCGCGCTGTTCTGGGCCACCCGCGGAAAGGAAACCGTGTCGTCCCGCGGGATCAGCTCTCGCCGGTACTGCTCCATGAAGAGCAGGTTCCCGAGGCCGAGGGCCGCCGTTCCCAGGAACAGCAGCCCACCCGGTCGGCGCCGCGCCCAGCCGGAGAGCTGCCGTAGCGCCTCGGCGAGGCCCACCGCCAGCGGGGCCAGCAGGGGCGCCACTGCAGCGTTAGAGGCGGGTGCCCCGGACCCGGCGCCCTGCTGGCAAGCGCCCAACAAGATCATCGCTGCCACCGCTCCCAGCAGGCTCCTTCCCAGCCGGTCGCGGTAGGCCAGGGCGATGAGCCCCAAGCCGCCCGCCCACAGCAGCGGGTTGGCATTAAGCAAGCCGCCCTGGGGAGCCCACAAGAACTCGAGCGGCCGGAAACGACCGAAAGGCGCGACCCCGAGCAGTGGGTTCAAGGTGACGAGCAGCGAAAGCAGCAGGCCGAAGCCGAGCCGAGCCGCCGCCAGCTCGCGCCAGCGGACCAGCGCCAGCACCGCCAGGCTGGCCAGCAAGAAGCCGCCAGCGGCCGCCGGTGAGGGGCGGAGCACCAGCGCTCCCAGAAGCAGGGTCCCGCCGGTGGTGAGCGCCGCGGCCCAGAAGCCCGCCGCCATTCCCGCCGTCAGCACCAGGGCGCGCAGCAGCGCCAGCAGGGCCAGCACGCCGAGGACCAGTGCCGTCATGGCTTGGTGCTGGCGAGACCCAAGGCGGCCGCCGCCAGCCGGGCCGCTCCTGCCCCCAGGCCGAAGGAGCCGCTGATGTTGCGATCGTGGGGATGGAGTTGGCAGGAGTCGGTGAGGAAGAGGTTCGGGACCGGAGTCTTGAAGCTCGGGGTGGTGGTCGGGTAGTCGGTGAGGCAGATCGGCTGTGCATAACGATCACGAAACACCGCGAAGAAGCGAACCCAACTCCGGTCGAAGGCCGGGTTGATGAGCGCCAGCGCGTCGGTGTAGCTCCGGAACACCTCCTGGTCGCTCTGCTCGTAGCGCGGATCCTGGGCGGAAAGATACTGGGGAACGTAGAGGATCTTGTCGCCGCCCAGCTCCGGCAGCGGGTTCAGGTTGGTGTACTCGATCATGCCGGCGAAGGGCACCCGGGCGTCGTGAGTGTTGACCCAGAAGAAGGGGGTCACCGGCTCCTTGAGGCGCAGGAACAGACAGAAGATGCCGATGGTGGGGATGCGCCGCAGGCCTTCCACGTAGGGGCCGGACAGATCGCTGGCCAGTTGCAGGAAGCGGGACGGGGTCACCGTGGAGACCACCACCTCGGCGGCCAGCGTCTCGCCCCCCACCCGCACTCCGGAAACCCGGCCCTTCTCGATCACGATCTGCTCCACCGCCGCATTCCGGATCAGGCGGCCTCCTCTTGCCGCCAGATCCTGAGCCAGCGCCTCCAGCACGGTCCGGCTGCCCCCCTCGATGAAGCCCAGCTCCTCCTTGAAAGCGGAGCTGCGCGAGCGGGAGAGCCGCACCATGCGCGCCCAGATCCAGGCGGCGCTGATCTCGGGGGCGTGCTCGGCGAACTTGAAGCGCAGCAAGGGCTCCCAAATCACTCGATAGGCGCGCTCACCGAACATCCGGATCAGCCAGGGGATGGCTCGCTCCGGTGCCAGGTCGGCCTCCCGCATGCGCTGGGCGCGCTTGACCGCCAGGCCGGCGCGCAGGCGATCGAAGAGGGGGAGCGGCCGGAAGCGCAGAAGCTCCAGGGGAGTCAGGAAGGGGTAGAGCGTGCCGTCTACGAAGTAGGCCATCCGCGAGGGCTTCCAGTGCAGGCGATGCTCCAGCCCCAGCTCGCGGAGCGTCTCCATGAGGTCGCCATCGCCTCGGCAGATGAAGTGGTAGTAGCGCTCGATGCTGACGCCTTCCACGTCGAACGAGCTGGCCAAACCACCAAGCACCGAGCTGCTCTCCAGCACCGTCACCTGGGCTCCTGCCCGGGCCAGCACCTGCGCCGCCTTGAGCCCGGCCGGGCCCCCGCCGATGACGATGGCTCGGGCGGCGTTCACGGGTTTCCGGTCCTGGTGAAGACCACGGCATCGACGTCGACCGGGCTCCCGGCCGTGATCACCACGTCGTTCAGCTCCCGGCGCCAGAAGGCTTCGTCCACCTGCAGCCGCCCGTTGCTGCCCGCCGGCCCCACCGCGAGCACACCCGCGGCCCTGCCGTTGACCTCGACCCCGAGCACGGTCTCGAGGTCCGCCCGGGCCCGGACCGACAGCTCCAGGTCCTCGGCCACGTCGAGCGGAGCGAAGAGTCGTGCCCTGCCGCTGATCCGGCGGGCCTTCCGCTCGCCCCAGTCGCCGAGCGGCCCCCAACCCTCGGCCAGCAGGGCCTCGTCCCCCTCACCGATCTCCACCACCCCGCCTAGGTTCTGTTGGCGGTAGAAGAGGTAGCGACCCACCGCCAGGTCGTACTGGCCGGGGGAGCGCCGCTCCCGCCAGGCAAACAGCCAGCTCGCCGGCCAAGTGGAGGGGCTGCCTAACGCCCTAGAGAAGCGTTCCGCCCGCCCGCCCACCTGGGCTCCCAGAGTCGCCGCGCGCCCTTCCTGGTCCGCCGCCAGGCCGTTCCAGAGCAGGAAGGGCAGCGCTGCCAACCCCAGAACCCCCGCCGGCCGGCGGCTGAGCCAGCGCTGCCCGGCCTCCCAAGAGGCGGCGAGGCCCAGGGCCAGGATCGGCAGCAGGCTGTCGAAGCGCCGGTTGGAAAAGGACGCCCCGGCCCACCAGTCGCCCGAACACATGTTGACGTAGGTCATGAACAAGAGCAGTGGCAAGAGCGGCCAGGCCAATTGCGGGCGCCGGCGCAGCAGGGGGATGAAGCCCAGGTAGCCGGCCCACAACACCGGCGTCCACGACAGCAGGCCGTGGCGGGAGGAAAACAGCGTCGAAAGCACGAAGGGATGACCGAGTCGCACGAAGTCCCTGCCGTGCGGCGGATAGGGGAGCACCCACATGTCGTAGAGCACCTTCCAGGCGCTCATCTGCGGGAGAACGCCGACCAGCACCCCCGCCGCCAGCAAGCCACCGCCGCCCAACACCCGCCGCCAGCCTTCTCGCTGGCGCCAGAGTCCAGCCCCCAATTCCAGCCCGGGCAGCAGCAGCAGCAGGCCGTTCTGCCAGCGGATGCTCATGGCGAGTCCCAGCACCAAACCCAGCAGGCAGAAGCCGAGGGGGCTCCGCCCCTCTCGGTGGCGGTCCCAGAGCCAGAGGCAGAGCGCGGCCGCGAAGGCCGAGGCGGCGTGGGAAGTGGTGGGTTGCTGCACCATGTACCAGTGCAGGAAGGTCCCGCCCCAGACCAGAAGCGCCGCGCCCAGCGCCGCCTGGCCGCTGAAGTGGCGCCGCAGCAGATCGTGGATCAGCAGCACCGCCGCAAGACCCAGGAGCAGGCTGCCCAGGGCCACCGCGTTGCGGTGGACGGGGCCGTAGCCGGAGAGGTCGACCTCTCCCTCGAAGAGCGACTGGAGGCGTCCCACACCTTCGCCCAGCAGGAAGAAGGGAGAGCCCACCACCGCAGGACCGATCGAGAAGATGGAGCGTCGCTTGCCGGTCTTAGTCGGCACCGACAGGGCCGGCTGGTCGGCTCGACCTAGCAGGCCGTAGTGGCTGTACTCGTTCGCGAAGTCCAGGTCGAAGTCCTTCCACATCGAGCGGACGTAGACGTAGTACATGACGCCGTCGCCGTTCACCCTGCCGCCGGCGAACTGGAACTGCAAGAGTGTGGGCAGGAGCAGCAGCGCCAAACTCAGGCGAGACCAACTCCATCGACCCTCCCGGCTGACGAAGACCCGTGCCCTGAGCACCAGCAGAAGGCCGAGCCCCCCCAAACGGAAGACGAACCCCCAGAGGCCGACAGGCCAGAACGGGGTCAGCAAGGAGCTTGAGCCGGTGACGATCACGCCCAGCAGATCGGCGGTGAGAAGCGCCAGCAGCAGGGTCAGAAGCCGCCGCGCGGTCATACGGCGGCCTCCGCCAGAAGCTCGTGGTAGAGGGCCAGCACCTGTCCGATGATCTGAGGCCAACTGAAGAGGCGAAGACAGCGCTCGCGACCCCGCTCGCCAAACCCACGCCGGGTCTCCGGTTCCCGGGCCATCGCCGCCAACCCTCGCGCCAATGCGGCCACGTCTCCGGGCTCCACCAGGACCCCGGTCTCGCCTTCCACCACCTTGTCGGGAATGCCGCCGGCCCGGGTGGCCACCACCGGCAGGCGGTGGGCCATGGCCTCCAGCGTCACCAGGCTGGATCCCTCGTAGTGGGTGGCATGCACGAAGATATCGCTCCGCGCATAGAACGCATGAAGCAGCTCCTCGCTCACCCGGCCCACCGGGTGAACGTGATTGCGCAGATCCGGGGTCAGCCGTGCCCGCAGCTCGGCCTCCGCGGGGCCCTGGCCCACCACCACCCAGGCCCACCGTTCGGGCAAGGCTCGGGTTTGCACCAGGCTCGCAAGAGCCCCCAGCACGTCCAGAAAGCCCTTGTAGGCTTCCAGGCGGCCCACCGACAAGAAGACCGGATCGGCCCCAGCGAGCGCGGGCACCGCCCTGGCGGCCACCAAGTCAGCCTCCGGCGGCGTGGCCTGCTCGACGGTGTCCGGGGCTATCCCGTTAGGTATAACCACCACCTTGCGCGGATCCACACCGAGTAGCCGCGGGACCTCCCGGCGGGTGACTTGGTCGGTGGCCACCACCCGATCCGCCAGCCTGGCCGCCTGACGCGACAGGGCCCGCAGGCGAAAGAGTGCCAGGCGTTTGAGCCCCCGCGCCTTGTGCTCTTCCATGCCCTGAGGGTTCATGAGCAGGGGGGCCTTGAGTGAGCGGTCTCGCCGGCGCCGCTGGGCGTAGCCCAGCGCGGTGAGGCCCTGGGCGTCCACGACCTCCGCCGCGCCCTGGCGCACCAGCTCCGCGGCTTGCTCACCCACGCGGTGCGCAAAACGCGGATAACGCAAGGTGCGGTCGAGGATCCGGCCGTGGCCAGCCTCGGGACCGTAGGGCACGGTCAAGACCCGGCCCGGGAAGACGCCGTCCCGGGTCGGCGGGCGGGTGATCAGCGTGGTCTCCACGCCGCGCTCGGTCAGGTGCCGGGCCAGCTCGAAGACCGCGCGCTCCAGGCCTCCCGGAGCGTGCAGCGGATGGGCGCTCCGGCTGAGGAGCGCCACCTTCAAGAAAGCCTCCGATAGACGACCTCGTAGCGTGGGATCAGTGCCTCGGGGGCAAAGGCGGCCGAGCGAGCCCGCCCCCCCTCGCCCAAGCGGTGACGAAGCGCGGCGTCCCCCGCCAGACGCCCCACAGCTTCGCTCAGCGCCCGGGCGTCTGGGACCAGCAGACCGCTCTCCTGGTCGCTCAGGATCTCTCGGGTGCCTCCGGTGTCCATGGCGGCCATCGGCGTGCCCAGCGCCAGCGCCTCCAGCAACACGCGGGAGAGCGGCTCGGGCCACAGGGAGGGGAAGACCAGGGCGGTGGCTCGAGCCATGGCCCGAAGCACGTCGTCCCGGTGAGCCCAACCGCGGTGGATCAGCTCCACCCCGCGGGAGGTGGCTTCGAACTTCATGGCGTGAGTCAGCGAGCCCTCGCCCAAGACGACCAGGGGCAGCCCGGCCTTGGCCTGCGCCACCACCGGGACCAGGAGCCGCGCACCCTTGTTCTCCTCCAGCTTGCCGATGAACAGGAGAAAGCGCTCCGGCAGCGGAAAGGAAGGAGCCCCAGCGGCCAGCGCGACCGTCTCTCGCGGATCCACGATGTTGGGGATGGTCTCCACCCGTGGGATCCCCCAGGCCCGCAGCTCCTTGCCGATGGCGTCGGAGACCGCCAAGGTCGCCCCTGCCCGCTCCAGGGCCTGACGCTTGTCGCGCAGGTCCAGGCGCATGTAGGGAATGGCCGTCCAGGCGAGAGATCGCGGGGTGGGCACCCGGCCTTCCACGCAGCGCGTCATGGGCAGCAGGCCGCAGTGGGCGCAAAGGGCTCCGCGGCTGATCCTGGTGGACCAGAAGCAGACCGGCCAGTGATCGCGCACGGTGACCGCTACCCGCTGGGGCCGGTCCCCGGCCAGGCATCCCAGGGCGGAGAGCGAGTGCTGGGCGTGCACCACGGCTTGGTCAAGACCGCGGAGTTCAGCCGCGAAAGCCCGCGGGTACGCAAGACGCTTGCGGCCGCGCACCGCAAGCCGCCTCACCGGCAGGCCGTCGAGATCGGGCGCGCCGGGGCTGGTGGTGATCACCGACACCTGGTGGCCCGCCGCCCGCAGGCCGAGCGCCAGGGCCCGAGTGGACCAGCCCGCACCGCCGGCCCGGGGCGGGTAGATCTCGCTGACCAGCACGATCTTCAAGGGGCGATCCTCTTGAGCACGTCTTCTAGGGCCGCGCAGTGGTTCGCCCAGGAGTAGTGGGCCACCACCCGCCGCCGCGCATTCTGGCCCAGACGCTGCCTTAGCGCTGGCGCCTCGGCCAGGCGGACCAGGACCGAGGCCAGCGAGGCGGGATCGCCTTCCTGGAAATGCAGGCCCTCCTCCCCCTCGCGCACGATCTCGGTGAGGGGATGGCGCGCGATGGTCACCGTCGGCAAGCCGCTGGCCATGGTCTCGAACACCTTGAGCGGCGACCAGAAGAAGCCCAGCCGGAGCTGCGCCAAGCGTGTAGTATCGTAAGGTGCGACCCCGATGTCGGCGGCGGCTACCACCTCGGGCATGCGCTGGTAGGCGATCGCCCCCAGGCGCACCCCGCGGTAACCGGCAGCGGGCCCGCTCGCCGGCCCCCCCGCCAGCACGAAGAACAGGTCCTCCCGGTGGGCGAGCTGCCGCGCCGCGGCCTCCAGGACGTGAACGCCGTGCCAGGGCCGGAAGCTGCCGCTGAAGAGCACGGCGACCGCGCCGTCGGGAATGCCCAGGCTACGGCGAACCGCCTGGCTGCGCTCTTCCGGACGGAAGGCGTCGACGTTGGCACCCCAGGTGACGGTGACCGTCTTGGGCCGGGCGAAAGCGGGCACGATCTCGAGCAGGGGTGAGACCAGCGCCGAGGCCTCCCGACACAGCCGTTCGCGATGGCGCCGAAACGGGCGCACCAGAAGCAACCCGTCCAGAGCTGCCTTGAGGGACCCCGGATGATCCAGGACCGGGGAGTTCACCTCTAGGAGCGCGGGCAGACCTCGCTCGGCGGCGGCCAACACCCCCTCGCCGCCGAAGTTGTAGTAGCGCTCCATGACGGCGTGGGGCCGCAGCGCGTCGGCCAGGGCACCCACCTGGTGACGGGCGCGGAAGCGGAAGAACCGATGCCGAGGCGCCCAACGAATACGGTGCCACTCGACACCCTCCCACCGCTCCCGGTCGGAAGCGCCCCCAGCCTGCCCGATCACCGCGTGCACCTCATGACCACGGGCGGCCAGTCCCCGCGCCACCTCCAGCACGTGCACGCTGCCCCCGGTGTTGCCCGGCACCAGCTGATCGGAGGCCACGTAGAGGATCCTCACCGTGGCCTCAGCCGCGGCCGCAGCAAGCCGAAGAAGGGCCCGGTGCGAATCCCGCCGAAAAGCACGACGTCCAGCTTGAGCAGCCAGCTGAGGGCTTGCGCCGCCCGCAAGGCGAGGCGTCCCGGTGGCGGCGCCCCGATGGCTTGCCGGTCCCCGGCCTGGTCAGGGAGAGCGGAGCCGCCAGCGCTTCTCCTTCGCCGCCACTGCTCGACCATGCGCAGCAACAGGTCCTCGATCACCGCCTTCAGGACCACGTTGTAGTAGCGCCGCTCCACCAGCTCGAGCCCGGCCCCGGCCGCCAGCGCCTCGAAGTGCTCATGGCTGCGAATGGCGTTCCGGTGGTCGCTCTTGCGCAAGGCTTCCCGCTCGTGGTCCACCAGGCCGACCCGGCCCAGACGTTTGGCGAGGCGGTTGACAAGGCGCTGGAACCCCGCCAGCCGCGAGGACTCCATGGCGTGGGTGTAGACGAAAAGCCGGCCATCGGCGGCCAGCGTCCTCCGCGCCTCCAGCAGGATTTCCCGCACGCCCTCCTCATCCAGGTGCTCCAACACGTCCAGGCTGTAGGCTCGAGGAAAGACTCCCTTGCGGAAGGGCAACCGCCGCAGGTCGCCTAACACCAGATCCACCAGCGCCACCGCCCGCGGCAAGAAGAAGGGCGCTACGTCGACGCCCGAGGCACGACCGTTCGCGCCCGCGTAGAGCGCGAACTTCCCGGCCCCACAGCCGAGGTCCAGCACCTCCTCGCCCGAGCCGAGACCCAGCATACGGCGCATCATGTCGGCCTTCACCCGCGCCGACAGCAGCGGAGGCGCGTCCTTGACCTCCAGCCGCTCGTGAAACTCGTGATCGGCGTACTGGGTCACCTCGCCCAGGCTGGTCCGTGGCACCAGGTCCACGTATCCCCCGTCGCTTCGAAGCGGATAGGCGACGCGGCAGCAGGGGCAGACCAGGCTGTCGCCCTGAGCCAAGAGCGCGACCTTGTCCGGTCCCCCGCAGGCGCAGCCGGCTCGCCCGGCGTAGTGGCTCAGGCAGTCGTTGTGATCCTGGGCCGGTCGCCAGCAGCCCGAGCACCCCGCGGGCTCCAGGCAGACCGGGCAGGCCAGGCGACGAATCAGGTCGGCGGAGATCACAGCCCCTCCTTGACCAGTCGCTCTCGGTCGGTGAGGAACAAATAGGTCACACGCCCCAGGCGCCTCGGGACCTCGGTGACCTGGTTGACCGCCACCCGAGGCCACTCCAGACGCTGGCGGTCCATGAGACGCAGGCCGAACTGCACCATCAGCGATCCGTTCCACCAAACGCAAGCCGCCAGCAGCGCCCAAGCCGCACCCCTTGCGTGCCGGGCCACCGCGCTCATCACCGGTGCCAGGCCCCAGGCGAAGACCAGGGTGGCCGCCACGAATCGCCGCGACCCGAAGGCGCCGGCCTGGGTCCAGCTCTCCACCGCTCCGTTGATCCAGACCTGGAACAGAAGGGTCCCGCCCAGCAGCAAGCCCCGGCCATCGCGGCGCTTCAGGACCGTCGCCACCAGCCCCACGGCGGCCACCAGCAGCAGGGGGCTCCAGAAGAAGAGGCCATGGCCGGGATCGAACAGCACCTGGAAGAAGTGGGGGCTCAGGTAGTTCATCTTCTGGCCGACGTGGCCGGAGGGCTTGAAGTGGCCGTTCAGGACCCGGTAGGCGAGAAGCTGCGGAACGAAAGCAACGACGGCCGCCAGCGCCATGGCCGAAGCGTTGATCAGGACCCTCCTCGCGCCATGCCGGGACCGCCACAACAGATCCAGGCCGGGAGCCAGCAAGAACAGCGCGTCTTGCTCTCGCACCAGGCCCGCCAGCCCACCGGCCAAGCCGATGCGAGCCCAATCGCCGGCGGTCCCGCCCTGCTCGCGAACCCGAAGCCACAGCCACAGGGTCAGCGACACCGCGAACAGCGAGGTGGCGTGGGAGAACCCGGGAGCCAGCGTCGTGTAGTAGACGACCGGCGTCCCCAGCCACAATCCCAGAGTGGTCAAGGTGGCCGCAGCGTCGCTCACGCCGGCGAAACGACAGAGCGCGTGGCGGACCAGGAGCAGGCCCAGCAGGCCGTAGACAGCCGACGCATAACAGGCGGCGGCCTCGTAGGGCCGGGAGAAGCCGTCCGCCGGCACCGCGGCGCCCAGGGCCCGCGCCAGCAGCACGCCTCCATGGGTGACGAGATAGAGCGGCGACCAGAGCAAGGCCGAGCCGAGAGGGCCGAAGTTGATGTGGTATCCGGTGTCCTTCTCGCGCCGGTCGAGGAAGGTGGCCTTGAAGCCGGCCAGACCTTGAGGATCTCGGTCGTAGAAGTGCTGGTACTCGTTGCCGAACTCGAGGTCGCCGTCGAAGACCAGCGAGCGCAGGTAGGAGAAGTACTCGATCTCGTCGGCGCCGCGGATCCGCGGGGTGACCAGGGGCAGCGTCAACAGGAACACCGCCAGCAGGACACGGGTGCCGGGGGCGAGCCGCCTCACGGAAGCTCCTCGAACAGGCCAACCAGCGCCTGGGCTCGGGCTTGCCACGAGTAGCGCGGAGCCTGGTCCCAGGCGCCACGTGCCAAACGCTCGGCCAGGACGGGCTCGGCCAGCAGCCGCCCCACCGCCGCCGCCAGCGCCGGCGCCTCGCCGGGCGGTACCAGCAAGGCGTTCTCGCCGTCGCGCAGGATCTCGCGGCTGGCCGGCAGGTCGCTCACCACCAGCGGCCGGCCGGCGGCCATGGCCTCGAAGGCTTTGAGCGGCGAGGTGTGGCGTTCGCTCATCGCCGTCTTGAGAAAGGGCACCGCCACCACCGCCGCCCGCCTAAGCTCCTCGGCCACCCGCACCTGCGGCACGGTGCCCAGAAGCTCAACCCGCGGGCTGAGCCCCAGGCGTTCGACCAGGGCCTGGATTCGCACCAGGTCCGCTTCTCCGGGGAGGCCGCCCAGGATCACCAACCGCGCCTCTGGCACCTGAATCATGGCCTCGACCAGGACGTCGACTCCCTTCCAGGGGTAGAGCTGACCAGCGTACAGCACCCGCGTCGGTCGCTCCCTGGAGAGGCCCGGAAAGGCCCGCGACGCCGGCACCTCGCAGCCGTTAGGCACCACCCGACACCGCACCCGCTGCCCGTGCTCCTCGGCGAAGCTGTCGCGGATGCCGGCGGTGGTGGCGACGAAGCCGGCGGCCCGCCGCCACACTCGCCTTTCCCGACCGGCGATGCGCGCCGCCTTGCCGGGGTCCGGCTTCTCCCCGGTGCCGTAGAGCGCGCCCCGCTCCCGATACATGAGCGACTCCACCGCGTGGGCTTCATAGACC
>DATECU010000333.1:0-37076 GCA_035286745.1 Vicinamibacteria bacterium
GCTTCAGACCGCCGGCCTGCACGTCATTCGGCCACTTGAGCTCGGCAGCAACGCCCCAGCCGGCCGCCGCCTCGACCACCGCGACTCCGGCCAGCAACGGCAGTAGGCTCACGAGTTCGGCGGGAAGGCGCGGTCGCAGCAGCACCGAGAGGTAGAGGTTTCCGGGCGGCGAGGCCCAGGCCCGCCCGTGACGGCCGCGCCCGGCCGTCTGCCGGTCGGCCACCACCAGGCTCCACTCGGGCAGGCCATGCCGGCAGGCGTCCTTCAGCCAATCGTTGGTCGAGCCCAGCTCCGCGAAGTGGTAGATCTCCCCGGGCCATCGCTTCTCGGTTCTCAGTCGCTCCGAGAGCCGGCTCCGGGGGCCTCCGCTCATCCGCGCCCTGCCTCAGGCGGGCTCGATCTCCAGCGAGATGTCCATCGCTGGAGCCGAGTGGGTCAGCGCGCCTACCGCGATGTAGTCGGGGCCCGCCTCGGCGTATTCGCGAACGTTGTCGAGGCGCACTCCCCCCGAAACCTCGACCGGCACCCGACCCCCCACCAGGGCCAGCGCCTCGCCGACCCCGGCGGGTGTGAAGTTGTCGAGGAGCAGCAGGTGGGCGCCGGCGGCGATGGCGTCCTCGATCTGCTCCAGGTGCTCCACCTCAACCTCCACCTCGCGGCCGGCGGCGCCCGCCAGCGCCCGCAATGTGGCCTGCCGAACCGAGCCCGCCAGGCGAACGTGGTTGTCCTTCACCAGGAACCCGGAATCGAGGCCGCCCCGATGGGGCACTCCCCCGCCCACGGCAACCGCGTACTTCTCCAGAAAGCGCAGGTTAGGCGTGGTCTTGCGGGTGTCCCGGATGCGGGCCCGGGTTCCCGCCACCGCATCCACGAAGCGCCGGGTCAGGGTGGCCACCCCGGAAAGCCGCTGCAGGAAGTTCAGGGCCACGCGTTCGGCGCCGAGCAGGGGCCGGGCCCGCCCCCGGAACGTGCCCAAGACCGTGCCCGCGAAGAAGCGAGCCCCGTCCTCGGCCTCGGGAGACCACTCCATCGCCGAGTCCAGAACGCGGAAGGCGGCCACGGCCAGATCCAGGCCGGCGATCACCAGCTCCTGCTTGGCCAGCAGGGCCGCAGTGGCGCGAGCGTTCTCCGGCACCGTCGACTCGCTGGTGACGTCGCCTAAGCCGAGGTCCTCCTCCAGGGCTGCCCTGACCACCTGAGCGACCCGGTCCAGGTCGAGCTTCACGCCTCAGCCAACTCGGCCAGCGTGGCCTCGACCTTGGCCCGCCGAGCCAGAAGCTCGGCCAGGCGATCCCGGCTCTCGGCCACCACCTCGGGCTTGGCCCGTTCGACGAACTGAGGGTTGTCGAGCTTCTTCTGCAGCCCGAGCCTCTCGGCCTCCAGCTTGCTCAGCTCCTTGCTCAGCCGGGCCTGCTCGGCTTCGATCTCGAACAGCCCGGCCATGGGGATGACCAGCTCGAGTCCGTCCAGGGCCTGGCGGATGGCCCCTCTCGTCTCTGGGGCGGCCTCCACCACCAGAAGGCTCGCCAGCCCGCCCAGAGCGGTCAAGAGCCCCCCATGCGCGGTCAGCAGCGCCCGATCCGCCGCAGCGTGAGAGGCCACCGTCACCTCGATTCGCTTTCGGCGTTCCACCTCGTAGGTGGCGCGGATGGTGCGGATCGCGGTCACCACCCGCATCAACCGCTCCATTTGCGACTCCGCCTCCGGGTCTCGCTTGCTCGCCTGCGCCTTGGGGTACGGGGCCACCATGATGGACTCGCCTTCATGCGGTAGGCGCTGCCAGATTTCCTCGGTCACGTACGGCATGATCGGGTGCAGCAGGCGGAGCGACGCCTCCAGTACCTCCAGCAGCACGGCCCGAGCCCGCGGCCCCTCGGTCGGGTCGGCGAAGTACCCCTTGGCGATCTCGATGTACCAGTCGCAGACCTCGTCCCACACGAAGTGATAGAGCTGGTGGGCCGCCTGGTCGAAGCGGAACTCGCCTAAGGCCGCCTCCACCCGGTCCGCTACCTCTTGTTGGCGCGACAGGATCCAGCGGCTGGGCACCGGCAGCGAGGCGAAGTCGTAGCCGGCCGCCCGCTCTCCCTCCAGGTTCATGAGCGCGAAGCGGGAGGCGTTCCACAACTTGTTGACGAAGGCCTTGTACCCCAAGAGCCGCGCTTCCCCGAGCGAGGGATCGGTACCCGGGGCGGCCAGGGCCGCCAACGTGAAACGCAGGGCATCGGTCCCGTGCTTGTCGATGACCTCCAAGGGATCCACGTCGTTCCCCTTGGTCTTCGACATCTTGTCGCCCTTCTCGTCCCGCACCAGCCCGTTGATGAAGACCTGCCGGAACGGCACATCTCCCGCAAAACGAATCCCCATCATGATCATGCGTGCCACCCAGAAGAAGATGATGTCGAAGCCGGTCATCATCGCGCTGTTCGGGTAGTACGCCGCCAGGTCCGGGGTCTGGTCCGGCCAGCCGAGGGTGCTGAAGGGAAACAGGGCCGAGGAGAACCAGGTGTCGAGTACGTCCCGCTCCTGCTCCACCCCGCCGCCGCACCGCGGGCAAGAGGAGAGATCCTGTCGCGAGACCGACAGCTCGCCGCAGGCGGTGCAGGTCCAGGCCGGAATCCGATGGCCCCACCAGAGCTGGCGGCTGATGCACCAGTCGCGGATGTTCAGCATCCACTCGAAGTAGGTCTTGCTCCAGTTGTCGGGCACGAAGGCGATGCGGCCGTCCTGGACCGCCTGGATGGCGGGCTCGGCCAGGGGCTTGGTCTTCACGAACCACTGCCGGGAGAGCCGCGGCTCCACCACCGTGTTGCAGCGCTGGCAGCGACCGAGCGCCAGATCGTGAGCGGTGGTCGCAACCAGCAGGTTCTCGGCCGTGAGCTGCTCCACGATCTTGCTGCGGGCGTCGAAGCGCTCGAACCCGGCGTAGGGTCCGGCAGACTCGTTCAGCACCCCCCGCTCGTCCATGATGTTGATGGAGGGCAGGCCCAGCCGTTCCGCGGCCTGGAAGTCGTTCGGATCGTGGGCGGGCGTAATCTTGACGGCGCCGGTCCCGAACTCGCGATCCACGAACGGATCCGCCACCACCGGGATCTCCCGCCCCAGCACCGGCAGGATCACCGTCTTGCCCAGCAGGTGCCGGTGTCGCTCGTCCTCCGGGTGTACGGCCACCGCGGTGTCCCCGAGCAAGGTCTCCGGCCGGGTGGTGGCCACCACCACCCCCGGACCACCGTCCTTCCCCGGATAGCGAATGTGCCACAGGTGACCTTGCGTCGGATGACTCATCACCTCCAGATCGGAGAGGGCGGTCACGCAGCGGGGGCACCAGTTGACGATGTAGTCCCCGCGATAGACCAGGCCTTGTTCATAGAGGCTGACGAACACCTCGCGTACGGCGCGCGACAGGCGGGCGTCCAGGGTGAAGCGCTCGCGCGTCCAGTCCAGGGAGAAGCCCATGAGTCGGAGTTGGGAGAGGATCTTGCCGCCGCTCTCCTCCTTCCACGCCCAGATGCGGGCCTCGAAGCCCTCCCGGCCCAGATCCTCCTTCCTCAGGCCCTGGTTGGCCAACTGCCGCTCCACCACCATCTGGGTGGCGATGCCGGCGTGGTCGAGTCCCGGCAACCACAGCACATCGTGGCCCGACATGCGCTTCCAGCGCACGACGATGTCTTGCAGGGAGAGGGTGAAGGCATGCCCGATGTGCAGCGACCCGGTTACGTTAGGCGGCGGTATCACCATGGCGAATCGTGGCCGGGACGAGGTCGGATCGGCCAGGAACAGGCCCCGCTCCTCCCAGAAGCGATACCAGCGCGGCTCCACGTCCTTGGGCTCGTAGGCCTTGGGCAAAGAGTTCGACTCGGTCATGGTCCTCGGCAATCGGGCTTTGAGGCCGCCCCGGAGCGGGGCGGCGAGCTTGGTGATGATGGGACGCTCGGCGGGCCGGCCTATGGTTCTGGCAGCTCGGCCTTGAGGCGCTCGATCTCCTTCTTGATCAGGGCCTCGGCGAGGTCCGGAATGACTTCCCAGGCGATCTCCCGGATCACCTTCTCGGAGATCTGGGCGACCACGCGTTGAGCGATCTGGGACACCATGTCTACCGGCACCGCCACCTCGGCCGCTGCCGACGGGGTCGCAACAGCCTGAGGCTCGGGCAGGACCTCCTCAAAGGACTCCTCGGCCGTGACCTCAGCCACTGCCGGGGGCGGCTCGGCGATGGGAGGCTCCGGGGCCGGCGGCGAAGCCGGCTCCTGGAGTGGGCGCAGGGTGGACTCGACGGCGGCCGCTCTCACCGCCGGCACCTCCTCCTCGAAGACCTCTTCGAACACCGCTTCGCTCTCCTGCGCGGACAGCATGGCGGCGCGTGCGCGTTCCTCGAGCGGCACCTCGACCGTGGGCTGGCTCCAAGACACCAGGGGCGCCGATGGCTCCCAGGCCGGGGGGGGCTCGAGCGCGGGTGGAGCGGGGGCCTGGGTCGCGGGAACGCCACTCAAGCTGGCCGCTTCTTCCGCGGTCACCGGCACCAGCTCCGGCTCCGGGGCCTCGACTGCGCGATAGAAATCGGATGCCGGCTCGGCCGCCTCCTCGACCGCCGCCACCGCCTCGTCCAGAGTGTGCACCGAGTACTGGTCCACCGCCGCGGCAGAGGCCATCGGAAGCAGTTCCTCGGGCTCGACCGACGGCGCAGGCGGCGCTTCGGCGGCGTACGGTTCCTCGGGGATGAAGTACACCTCGGGCTCGGCGGGCGCCGGCTCGGGAGACGGGAACCCCATCGGTTCCGGCTCGGGGAGCGGTGGCGGCTCGAAGGGCTCGGGCTCGAAGGGCACCGCTTCCATCGCCGGCAAACCGGGGATCGCCTGCTCCTCCGGCGTCGGTTCCGTCACCAGGGCCGCCGGCTGCACGGCCTCGAACCGCGCGGGGGACGCTGGCGGCGGTTCTGCCGGGACGGGCTCGGCCTCGATCGCCTCGAACTCCGGCTCGAAGCTGGGCGTAGGGCTAGGCGCCGCCGGCTCGAAGGCGCCGAAGCTCGGCACCGGCTCCGGCTCGAAGGCGGGCTCGTCGAACAAGGGCCGCTCGTAGATCTGGGTCGACGAACTGGCCTCGGGCACCGGCGGTGGCGCCAGGAACGCCGGCGGTTGGGTGGCGGCTGGCGGCGGGATCGACGCTCCCACCGCGGGACGCGGCGCCGGGGCGCGACTCAGCAGGTCCTTGACCTTGGCGATCAGCGTTTGCGGCTCGAACGGCTTGGCGAGGAAGCCATCACAGCCCACCCGGCCGGCCCGCTCTTGATCGAACGGTTCGAAGGCCCCGGTGAGCAGGAGAACCGGTATGTGAGACAGGTTGGGAGTGCGTTTGATGAAGTCGCACACCTCATACCCGTCCTTCTCGGGCATGATGATGTCGCAGAGCACCAGGTCCGGCCGCACCTCCTGGACCTTCTCCACGGCGAGGCGGCCGTTGCCGACCGTCACCACCTCGAAATCCTCATCGGAGAAGGTCAGTTCGATGACCTTCTGGATCGTGATGCTGTCGTCGGCCAGCAGGATCTTCTTGCCCATGTAGACTACCCTCCCGGGGGTGCGGGCGGCTTCCTGGGGACGTAGAACCGGTTCAAGATATGCCGCTGGTGCTCGTATGTCAAGGCGTGACCGCAGGTTGCGTCGAAAGCGGCTAGCGCCCGGGAACCGCTTCTTCGATGACTCGGATCACATCCTCGGTCGATGCTCCGGGCAGGAAGACCTCATGGACCCCCAGGTCCTTGAGCTCGCGGATGTCTTGAGCGGGGATGATCCCGCCCAGGAAGACCCGAACCCCCTCCATCCCCTTCTCCTTCAGGAGCTCGAGCACGCGGCGGCAAATGGCCAGGTGAGCGCCGGACAGAATGGAGAGCCCCACCACGTCCACGTCCTCCTGGGCGGCGGCAGCCACGATCTGCTCCGGACTCTGACGCAGGCCGGTGTAGACAACCTCCATGCCACCGTCCCTGAGGGCGCGCGCCACCACCTTGGCCCCGCGATCGTGGCCATCGAGGCCGGGCTTGGCCATCAGCACGCGGATCCTCCGGGTACCCGGAGTTCGGGGGGAGTCGGCTTCGGCGACAGACTCGTTTGTCATGGGCTTGAGATCATAAACCAAGAACGCCTAGAACACCGGGGGCTCCTGATACTCCCCCCACACCTCGCGCAGGGCATCGCACATCTCGCCCAGGGTCGCGTAGGCGCGGGCGGCGTCCAGGATCGGGTACATGAGGTTCTCGCTGCCCCGGGCAACCTCCTTGAGTCGCGCCAGCGCCCGGTCCACCGCCACCCCGTCGCGTGAGGCGCGAAGCGCCCGTACCCCCTCGGTCTGCGCCTCGGCCACCCGCTCGTCGATGTAGAGGATGGGGATCGGCCGCTCCTCCATCACGTACTCGTTGACGCCCACGATGATCTTTTCCTTGCGCTCCACCGCCTTCTGGAACCGATAGGCGGACTCCTGGATCTCCCGCTGGGGAAACCCGCGCTCGATGGCGGACACCATGCCGCCCAGAGCGTCGATCTTGCGGAAGTACTCCAGGGCGTCGGCCTCCAGCTCATCCGTCAGCTTCTCCACGAAGTAGGAGCCCGCCAGCGGGTCCACGGTGTTGGCGACTCCGGATTCGTGGGCGATCACCTGCTGCGTACGCAAGGCGATAGTCGCCGTCTCCTCGGTGGGAAGCGCCAGCGCCTCGTCCAGCGAGTTGGTGTGCAGCGATTGGGTGCCGCCCAGGACCCCGGCCAGCGCTTGCAGGGTGGTGCGCACCACGTTGTTGTAGGGCTGCTGGGCGGTGAGGCTGACGCCGGCGGTCTGGGTATGGAACCGGCACATCCAGGAGCGGGGGTTCTTGGCTCCGAAACGCTCCCTCATGACCCGGGCCCAGATGCGCCGGGCCGCCCGGAACTTGGCAATTTCCTCGAAGAAATCGCTATGCGAGTTGAAGAAGAAGCTGAGGCGCGGCGCAAAGCTGTCCACCTCCATGCCCGCGTCCACGCACCACTGCACATACTCGATGCCGTCCCGGAGGGTGAAGGCCAGTTCCTGGGCGGCGGTGGCCCCGGCTTCCCGGATGTGGTAGCCGGAGATGGAGATGGTGTTCCAGCGGGGCATGTGCTCCGTGCAGTAGCGGATCATGTCCACGATGATCCGCATGCTGGGCCGGGGCGGGTAGATGTACTCCTTCTGAGCGATGAACTCCTTCAGGATGTCGGCCTGCAAGGTGCCCGAGAGCTGCGCCTCCGCGACCCCCTGCTTCTCCCCCACCAGGATGTAGAAGGCGAGCAGCATGGCCGCCGGGGAGTTGATGGTCATGGAGGTGGAGACTTCGCCTAACGGAATCCCGTCGAAGAGGGTCTCCATGTCGGCCAGCGAAGTGACCGCCACCCCGCATTTGCCCACCTCGCCCAGGGACAGCGGGTGGTCGGGATCGCGACCCATCAGGGTGGGCAGATCGAAGGCCACGGACAGGCCGCCGCCGCCGTGCTCCAGCAGGTACTTGAAACGCTCGTTGGTCTGCGCCGCCGAGCCGAAGCCCGCGAACTGACGCATGGTCCAGACCCTGCCACGGTACAAGGTCTCGTGGATGCCCCGGGTGAAAGGGTACTGTCCCGGATCGCCGAGATCGCGCCGGTAGTCGAGGTTTACGACCGCTTCCGGCCCGTACAGCCTCTCGATAGGCCGGCCGGAGAACGTCGAGAACACCTTCTCCGCTGCCTTGTCCTCCACCGCCGTCTTCATGCCCACGCTCCCGGAAGAAGCGATCTTACCGCAGGCGCAGCAGCTCCTCCACCGCTGCCGCCCAGGTGTGGGAGCGGGAGGCCTCGAGGGCGGCCTGTCCGAGGCGCTCGGAGAGCCCTCGATCTCGAGCTATGGCATCCAGGTGCACGGCCAGGGCCTCGGGGGTTGGCGCACCCACCCAGCCCGTCTCGCCATGTCGCACCAACTCCGCTGGGCCGCCGCTATCCAGCGTGGTGACCACCGGCTTGCCGGACCGGAATGCCTCCAGGGTCACGAAACCGTAGTCCTCGTTCCAGGGAGCGAAGAAGACGGCCCGGCAGCGAGCGTAGTGCTCCAAGAGGTGCTGGTCGGAGACGGCACCCAGCAACTCCACTCGATCTTCCAGACCCAGCTCGCGGATGCGCTCCCGCAAGCGAGGCTCCTCCTCCCCGGTCCCCGCAATCTTGAAGCCGAGGCTGCGGTCCTCCATGCGAGCCACCGCCTCCACCAGCAAGCCCAAGCGCTTCAGACGCGTCAGGCGTGAGACGGCGAAGACGTAGTCCCCGTACTCCTGGGTCCGGTAGGGACGCTCGGGCGGTGGCGGGTAGAGTAGCTCGCTCCCGATGCCGCCCCACGTCTTCAGCCGGGCCTGGATGGTCTTCGATTGGGCCAAGAGCCGGGTCACGTTGTGGTTGAGCAGCCGGCGGTCCAGCAGGTGAAAGAGCCTCCGTCGCAGCGACTCCTTGAGCCGGCCCTTGCGACCCAGACCCCGAACGAAATGGTCCCAGAGGTCGTAGTACTCGCGCATCCGATGGTTGAGCCAGCAGACGTGCCGCGGATGCCGGACCGCGTAGGACGGGAAGCGGAAGGAGATGACCCGATCCACCGGCTGGCCGTCGGCGGTCTCCCCCACGTCGGTCAGCCAGGTGGCGAGGTAGGCGGAGAACTGCCGGCCGAATCGATTCTGCGGCGTCACCAGCACCTCGGCCAGGTGCCCGGCCCGGCGCAGGGCCGCCGCCGTTTCCTCGGCGATGACCAGGTGCCCGCCGCGGACGAAGAGCGCACCCGAGGTGACCACCAAGACCCGCTGGGGTCGGCTCATGCGGTGGTGGCTTCCGAGCCCCGGGTTCGCACCACGCGGGCCGGGATCCCGACCGCCACCGCCCCGTCGGGCAAGTCAGCGGTCACCACCGCCCCCGCCCCCACCACCACGTCGCGGCCGATGGTCACCCCGTCCATCACCTTGGCCCCCGCCCCCAGCCACACGTTCTCGCCTAGCGTGATCCCCTTCGACACCCGCTCCTGCTCGATCACCGGCACCCCCGCCTGGTCGAAAGCGTGGCCGCCTCCCATCAGGTAGGTGTAGGCGGCGAACAGACCCAGCCGTCCCACCTTGACCGAGGAGCCGGAGAAGATCTCGGAGTTGAAGCCGATGTTGACGTGGTCGCCCAGCTCGATGTCGCCGTCCTTGCAGGAGAGGATGGTGTTCCGGCCCAGGAAAACGCCGCGGCCGAGGCTGATGCCGCGATTGTTCGAGCCCTTGGCGTCGAGCACGACGTTGTCATCGAGGATCACGTCGTCACCCAACCGGATCCTCCCCGGGTGGCGCAGGACCACCCCTTGCCCGAAGGTGACGTTGTGCCCGCTGGCACCGAGCAGCCAAGGGTAAGCGAGTTTGCGGAGCACAAGCCCCAGCGCCCCCGGGACCCAGGAGGTCAGGGTGATCACCAACTCGTAGAGAAGCAGCCGGCCCAGACTCCGGCTGCCAACGACAAGATCCTGGTACTTGCCGAGCGCCGACCGGCGCCGGTCTTGGAGGGCGTCTTGGATGGCGATCTGCTGGCGTGATTCCATGGACCAAAAGCGGGGTGCTCGCCAACTCCAGGTTTGACCCCTTCGCGGAAGCTACTGTAGCATGAGAGCTTTACGCGACATGCGGCTTCCCTCCTCGACTGCTTTCACTCGCCGAACCCTGACCCTGCTGACCGCGGGAGCCCTTTGCGGGTGCGGCGGCGAGAGCCCAAACGCCCCCGACAACCTGCCGGCGCAGCCGGTCCTGGTGAGCCCGGTGGGGGGCGCCCAGGTCTCGACCGATACGCCCACCTTCACGGTCCAAAACGCCAGGGGCTTCGACCAGGGTCAGGCCAGCTACACCTTCGAGGTCACCACCCCCAGTGGTGCTCGGAGCATCCTCTCGACAACAGTGCCGGCCGGCCGGGGGACCACCACGCTGGCCGTGGCCGCTCCGCTGCCCCGCGGCGTGCTTCTGACCTGGAAGGTGACGGCCAAGAGCGCCGCCGGCGAGGTGGCGGGGGGACCGGCCAGCTTCCGCCTGCCCTCGGTGGCCTGCCAGGCATCCTCCGGCCCCTACGCCAAGACCGTGATCGACTCCCGGCTACCGTTATGCGAGCGGATGCCCAACATCTACAACGATCCGTCGACCGTGCTCGGCCCGCCTGACGTCGCCGGCTTTCCGCCCAACGATTGGACGGGCTTCGTGAGTCTGGGCGAGGGGGGGCACGTCACCGTGGACATGGAGACCTGTGCCGACGACGTTGCCGGCATGGATGTTCGTGTGTACCAGGCGGTGGGCAGCGAGCCGGTCACCCTCTATGCCGGGGGAACGCCGGCCGGCCCCTGGGTCCTGCTGGAGTCCAGGAAGATCTGCGGTACCCGGTTGCCCGGAGCCGGGGCCGCCATGCGCTACTGCGATTTCGATCTGGCCAGCGGCGAGGTCCAGGAGGCTCGCTACTTCAAGGTCGAAGACGGGGAGCTCTACCCCTGTGCCACGGCGGGCTCGGCCAGCGAGGGCGCGGACATCGACGCGGTCGAGATCCTGCACCGGAAGCCTTGAAGAAGACCGGGCTTCTGGCCCTCAAGATCGGGGTGAGCTTGGCGCTCCTCGCCTACCTCCTGTCCACCTCCAATCTCTCGGACCTCCGAGACCGAGTCCGCCACAGCGACACCGTCCTCATGGGCCTGGCCGTGGTGCTCTACAGCCTCATCCTGATCCTCTCCACCTGGCGCTGGCGGCTGCTGCTCAAGGCTCAGGGCTACGAGGCCCCCATGGGCCAGCTCTCGGCGTCCTATCTGGTGGCCACCTTCTTCAACAACTTCCTGCCCAGCAACATCGGGGGCGACGTGATCCGGGTCAAGGACACATCCCCCCTGACCGGCTGCACCACCACCTCCCTGGCGGTGGTGGCCATCGACCGCATCATCGGGCTGGGCGCGCTCTACTTGCTGGCCGCCGTCGCTTTCGTGCTGGGTGGTTCCGCTCTTCACTTGCTGGGCGCGGCTCCGGCCCTGTTCCTGCTCACCCTGGTCTTCGCGATGCTGGCCTACGTCTTCTTCAAGCCAGGGACGGCGCGGCGGTTGATGGCGGCCTCCGGCCTGGGCAAGCACGCCTGGGCCCAAGAGCGCTTCGAGATCGTGCAGGGCGCCGTCCACATCTACCGGGCGCGCATGGCGGCCGTCTGGGGAGCCTTCGGCGCCAGCCTGGCCTTGCAGGCGCTGGTGGTCTGCTACTACTTCGAGGTGGCCCGGGCGCTCCGCATCCCCATCCCCCTCTCCGCCTGCTTTCTGGTGATTCCGCTTTGCAGCCTCTTGCAGACGGTGCCCATCTCTTTCAACGGCTGGGGCATCCGGGAGAGCGTGTTCATCGTCTACTTCGGTCAGTTGGGGCTGCCCCGAGAAAGCGCGCTCGCCTTCAGCCTGGTGGGCGCCAGCCTGATCGTGGTCTTGTCTCTGTCGGGGGCGGTGGTCTGGACCACTCGAGGCGTGGGTCCCCAGGCAGCCTGAGATGCCGGTTGCAGTCCTTCATGTCTGCGACAAGTTCGGGGTCGCGGGCTCCAGCATCCACGGCGTGTCTCGCCTGTTCTCCTGGTGGTTCCCCCGCTACGACGGCGCCCGCTTCCGGGTGAGCCTGTGCGGCCTCAAGCGACCGGAACCGGCATCGGAGCTGCTCCGGCAGCAGGGGATCCCGGTCCACCATCTCGGCCGCAGCCGCTTCGACCCCCGAATCCTGAGCGATCTGGTGACCTTGGCCCGGGAGCGCGAGGTCAAGGTCCTCCACGTCCACGGCTACGCGGCCGCCGACTTCGGTCGTTTGGCGGCGCGCCGAGTCGGCGCGGCGCTTGTTCTGCACGAGCACTTCGCCGACCCCAAGATGCCCTCCTACCAGGGACTGGCCGACCGCCTGCTGGCGCCGCTCACCGACCGCGCCATCGCCGTCAGCGCGTCCACCCGCGACTTCCTGGTGCGCGAGCGACACCTTCCGGCCCAGAAGGTGCACCTGATCTGGAACGGCGCCCCGCTGGACGAGTTCGCCCCGGTGGCACAGGACCAGACGAGGGCCCTGCGAACCGAGCTGGGAATCCCGACGACCGCGCTGCTGGTGGGTGTGGTAGGCCGGCTGAACGAGCAGAAGGGTCACCGCTATCTGGTGCAAGCGGCTCCCCAGGTGCTGGCCCAGGTCCCGCTGGCCCGGTTCCTGATCGCGGGCGACGGCGACCTGATGGGCGAGCTTCGCGGGATGGCAGCGGCGCTCGGCATCGGCGACCGGATGGTGTTTGCCGGACACCGCAGCGACATCCCTACTGTGTTAGGTGCACTGGACGTCTTCTGCATCTCGTCGACCTACGAGGGCACCCCGCTCGCCCTGTTCGAGGCCATGGCTGCGCGCAAGGCCATCGTCTCGACCGCCGTCGATGGCTGCCGGGAGGTGCTGGAGGATCGAGTTACCAGCCTGCTGGTCGCTCCCCGGGATCCCGCGGCGCTGGCCCTGGCGCTGATCGAGATCCTCTCGAAGGCCGACCTCCGTGAGTCCCTCGCCGGCGCAGCCCAGGCCGCGTCCACCCGCTACGACATCCGCACCTGTGTCACCCGAATGGAGTCGCTCTACGACGAGGTGCTGGCGGAAAAGGGCCTGGCCTGATGGCCCTCAAGGAGCAGGTTCGAGAGGTTCTTGAGGTCCCGCGGGATCTGCTTCTCGGCCGCTACCCTCGCTTCGTCACCGGCGGGCCGCTGCCCCGTGGCCAGGTGCCGGTCTTCGTGTTCCACAGCCTGGAGCCCGAGGACTTCGGCCGCAAGCTGGCCCACCTTGCCGACAACGGCTACCTCACGCTTGCAGCCGACGAGTACCTCGCTATCCTCGCCGGCTCTCGGCCGGCACCTGAGAAGGCCGTGGTCCTCACCTTCGACGACGCCCGGGGCAGCCTGTGGAGCGTGGGCTATCCCTTGCTGCGCCGCCACGGCATGAAAGGCGTGGTCTTCATGGTGCCCGGCCGGACCGCCGTTCGATCCGGTCCGCGGCTTCCCACCTGGGATGACGTCCTGGCCGGGAAGGCCTCCCCGGCCGAGATCCGGGACCGCGAGGTGAAAGCCCCGTTCCTGTTCTGGGAGGAGATCGAGGAGTTGGCCAGGACCGGCCTCTTCGATTTCGAGAGCCACACGCTGCGCCATGCTCGGATCCCCACCGGTCCCCGGGTGGTTGGCTTCCTCACCCCTGATCTCCAGCACGGGTACCGGGCGATGGATGTCCCCCTCTTTGCGTCGGCAGACGGGGATCTCTTGGCCCATCAGGCGCCGCTGGGGGCTCCGCTCCTGGCCTCCGCCCCCCGGACCTCCGAGGCGCTGCGCTTCATCGAGGACCCGGCGACGCGTTTGGCATGCCGCGAGAAGATGGAAGCCCTGGGGGGCGAGGCCATTTTTCAGCGGGCCGACTGGAGGCGGATCCTGAGGCGCACGGTCGGGACCATCCGCGGCCGGGAGGAGACTCGGGAGGAGCAGTCCCGCGCCATCGAACGTGAGCTGCGGGAAGCCAGGGTGGAGATCGAAACCCGCACCGGCCGCCCGGTCCGTCACCTCTGCTACCCCTGGCACGTGTCAGGCCCCACCGCTCGCCGTCTCGCGGCAGATATAGGTTATGTTACTGCGTTCTGCGGAAAGGTCCCGAGAACGCCGATCACGCTGCCCGGCGGGGATCCCCGGGCCATCGCCCGGATCGGCGAGGACTACCTGGAACTGCTCCCGGGGCGGGGTCGGACCACCCTGAGCGCCGTCCTGCGCCACAAGTGGCTCCGCCGCTTCGGAGGCCGCGCGTAGTACCATGGCACACGCTGCCGGCGGCAGGGCAGACCGATGACCGATCCCAACGACGCGCTCAGTCACCTGCTGCTTCCCGCGCTACCCCTTCGCGACGGCTGCCTCTTCCCCGAAGCCTCGCTGACCTTGCTGATCACGGACCCCAACGCCGTCCGGGCGGTCGAGATGGCCGAGCGATCGCACCTGCCCCTGCTGGCCCTGGCCCAGAGAGAGACGGACGGCCCCCCGCCCGGTCTCCATGCCACGGGGACTCTGGCCGCGATGCTGAGCAACGAGGCCCGGCCCGGCGGTCGCTTGGTGGGGCTGGATGGTCTGCGACGCGCCCGCGCCCTCTCATTCGTCCTGGGCCCACCGGTGATCGCCGAGGCGGAGCTGCTGGCCGACGGCGATCCCGGCGACGACTGGGGAGGCGCCGTCGAGGCCCTCGCCCGCTACCTTCACGCCCACCCCGAGCTGCGCGCCTTCCTGGATCAGCAGCGGCGGTCCAAAGAGCCGATGTCCTGGGTCAACCTGGCCTGCCAACACCTCCCCATCGCGGCCACGGCCCGCCAAAGGCTGCTGGAGGCCGACGCCCGGGAGCGCTGCCTGAAGATCAGCCGCGGCCTGGACGCGCTGCTGCGCAAGGAGCAGATCGCGTGACGGAAGCACTCAGCGATCAGCGCTCAGCTATCAGCTACTACTAGCCCCTTCCGTTGCTGAGCGTTGAGTGCTGAGCGCTGAATGCTGCCCACCTACCGACGCCTGCTCACCTCGAGGGCGATCGAGACGAACGCGCCGAGGTGGCGTTGGCTCCGACCGTCGGGGCTCGGGGCGTCGCCTCCTCGCTCCGATCTCAGCTTCAGCACGTAGACGAAGCTGTCCTTGTAGACCAGCGGGGCGCCGGGGTCCAGGACCAGGGACTTAGTGGCGCCGGCAGCCACCCCAACCCGCCCGCTCGATCTCGCCAGGCGAAGGCCGACCTCGTCCCCCGCCGGACCGCCGGTGACCGTAGCCGTCAGGCGCCGCACCGGTTCCAGCGCGCGAACCATGACCTCCGCCTGCTGGCCGCCGCGCAGCCAGAAACCGGTCGAATCACCGAGCGTCTCCTTGAGGTAGGTCCCCTGGTCCGGAAAGTAGAGGTAGTAGGCTTTGGGGTCCGCGGGCCAGTGCTTGTGGGAATCGCCCTCGGTATCGCCAACCGGCTGTTTCTTGCGGGCCGGCTCCGCGAAGACGGCCAGGTCGTTGAGCATGGTCAGCTCGGCTGGGAACTGACGGAAGAGACCGCCCATGGCGTGTCGGCCCGGATGGAGCGCGTGCTCCACCGGAGAGCCGACCAGGGCACCGGTGAAGAGCACCGCCCCCAAGAGGCCACCCCCAGCCAGCAGCCACTCCCGGCCCTTGGGGACCAGCAGGACGATCAGGGGCAGCAGATTGAGCGCGTAACGATTGCCGAGGGTGCCGCTGCCCCCGTACCAGTTGTCGGGGATCATGCGCAGGTAGAAGATCTCGGACACGATCAGGCTCAGCAAGGCCAGCCACCCCGCGCGCTGCCGCGGCCCCAGCAACAGGAAGAGGACGACGCCGAGGACCAGCGGCAGGAAGTACGGGATGAGGCCCCCGAAGCGTCCAATCCAGAAGTAGGCCAGGTTCCACAGGAAGGACTGCCGGAACTCCGACGCCGCGCGCGCCGGCTCTGCCCCCTGCTCGGCCGCGCCTCCGGGCTCCCCAGCCACTCTGGGTCCCAGCGTTTCCGTGCTCATCCAGATGCCGCTGTTGCCGAAGGTCACCTCGCGCGGGGGCACGCTCTCGGAGTCGAACTCGAACGGGAACCACTTGTAGAAGGTCTTGCGCTCGCGGCCGCCCTGGTAGTTGGCCTCGCCGGTGACGGCGGCGTTCACACCGAAGAGCGCGATCACGGTCAAGGCCAGGGCGGCACCCCGGCGGAGGCACTCCCGAACTCGCGATCGCCAGGGCTCCCGGGCGATGAGCTTGCCGTCTTCGAGGCCGAAGCGGCCGAGGAGCGGCGCCACGCCCAACGGGATGGCCAGCCAGAGGTTGTAGGGTTTCGAGTAGACGGCCACCCCCAACAGCAAGGCCGAGAGCAGCGGCCAACCCCGGCGCCAGGCCACCAGCCCGGCGACGATGAGGCCGAAGTTGAAGATCTCGGGCGCCGGCCAGAACAGGTAGGCGGGAGCCACCGTGCCGCCAAACACCGCCACTGTGGCCGCCAGCGCCCGGAGCGGGGAGGCCTGGCGTCTCAGCTCGCCATACCCCAACCAGAGCCCGAGGCCGAAGAAGAGCACGTTGGTGAGCAGCAGGCCGCGGGTCCCGAAGAACCGCACGAAAGGCGCCGCCACCACCGGATAGGCGAGCGATTTGGCGAAGTACAGCCTCGGCTTGTCCTCCGGAACCCGCTTGACGAAGGGGAAGCCGCCATCGAGAGTCAGGCCTCCACTGGCCCGCTTCAGGAACAGGCCCTGGGGGCCGGAAGGAAACTCGCGGCGCACCCGGTAGATGTCTTGTGCCCGGTACTCGAGGTCGCCGTCTTCGGCCAGGCTCCAGGCCATCGAGTGGTAGGTCGCCCCGTCACCCCAGAACTGCGGCAGCCGGGTCCGCCAGACCGCGCCCGCCAAGGCTACCGTGATCAGCAGCAGCAGCAGTCGCGCGGCGCGGTCGCTCATAGCCATCCGGCCTCGCGATAGGCGGCAACGGTGCGGGCCAGGCCCTCGTCCAAGTCGACTCGCGGTGTGTAGCCGATCAAACGTCGCGCCTTCTCGATGGAGAAAGCCCGGCTCTTGACCCAGAACTCCACGCGCCGCCGGTGCAGCGGCGGCTCGATGCCGAAGGGCACGCACACCGCCTCGCAGGCCGCCCCCGCCAGTTGCAGCGGCCAGGCGGGGATGCGGAAGGGCCACACCCGACCGCCGGTGTGACGCGCCACCGCGTCGGCCAGCTCCCGCTGCGACACGTAGCGAGGCCCGGCCACGATGAAGGCCTCGCCCACCGCCTGCGGCCGATCCAGCGCCAGCAGGAAGCCGTGGACCAGGTCGTCGATGAACACGGGATGGTAGAAGGCCCGTCCCGAGCCCACGATCGCATAGCGCTTGCGGGCAATGGCGCGGAACAGCTTGAGGAGCCGGGTCTCCCCCGGACCATAGATGGCGCCGGGGCGCACCACTGCGACCGGCAGGCCGCGCTGTCGATGGAAGGCGAGAGCCAGCGTCTCCGCCTCGGCCTTGGTTTGCTGGTAGATGTCGCCCGGTGCCAGCGGGCTGGTCTCGTCGGCGGGCGGGTTCTTGACGTCGCCGTGCACGCCCACGGTGGAGGTGTGCACGAAGCGTCCGACCCCCGCGCGCGATGCGGCTTCCAGCAGCCGCTCGGTGCCGCCCACGTTCACCTCGCGGTAGTAGGAATCGGGGTGGCCGGCGGTGCGGTAGACGGCGGCGACGTGGAGAACCCCTTGAGCCCCCCGCACCAGATCGTCGAGCCCGCGACCGCTGACCAGGTCGCCTTCCACCCAGCGCACGGCACCCGACACCGCCGGTCGAGAGGCGCCGGGCCGGGCCAGAGCGCTGACCGCATCCCCGCGCGCCACTAAGGCTCGGATCAGCCGCGAACCGGTGTAGCCGGTGGCCCCGGTCATCGCGATCAGCATGGGTCGGATCTCAGCCGGAGGTGTTCTTCTTGACTTGGCCAGGGGCGGGTGTACCTTTTAGGCAGAGCCGTCGTTCGCGCAGCCGTGGCCGTCTCCGGGTTTCCTGGAGCCGAGGCGCCACCGGCCTTACGCCTCAGGAACCCGCACCGATCAGGGAGGAGCCCATGGGCAAGAGGCATTACTACCTCGACACGCGGGTGCTGGCCGTCTTCTTCTTCGTCTCCATGCCGTTCGTGGCCTTCGGGTCCTTCGTGGTGGTGCGGGTGGCCCGGGGGCTGTTGCAGGACACGGTGGGGGGCAACCTCGAGCAAAGAGCCCTGCAGACCAAGCTGTTGCTCGAGCGCTACGTGGGTGACCAGGTGGTCCACCTCCGACTGCTGGCCCTCGACGAATCGGTTCGTCAGGCGCTCCAAGCCCCAGCCCGCCCCGCGAGCCCCGAGGACCTCAAGCGGATCGAGCAGGCCTGGGCCGCCGGCACCGACGCCAAGAGCCTGGAGCCCTTGCTGGGTTCGAGCCTCGCCCTGCGCCTGCGGGAACTGACGCAAGTGCGCCCGGCCGTGAAGCTGATTCAGGTGGTAGACAACCAGGGGCGCCTCTTGGCTTCCTCCAGCCGAGCCGGCCGCGTGCTCCACACCGACATGCCGTGGTTTCGGTCCCTCTCCACCGAAGGCACCGAGATGGGACCCTACATTGGCGACATCCGCCGGCCGGCCGGCGGCCGGGTGGCGGTTCTCGACCTCGGGTATCCGGTGGATCTGGCCGATGGCCGGCGGCTGGGTGCCGTCTATGCGGTGATCGACGCCCTCGACCTCTACACGGTTCTGGCCCCGGTGCGTGTGGGTCGCACCGGGCACGCCCTGCTGCTGCGCGCCAAGGACGGGCTGATCCTGGCCTCCGACGAGAGCCACAAGATCCTGCTGGACCCCTTTCCCGGCTTCGCCGCCATCGAGGCCGCCATGCGCGAACGACGCGGGTTCTGGATCGTGCCCCAGACCCGAAAGAAGCCGGGGGAAGGGGGTACGGAAACGGTCGAGCCAACGCGTTTGGTGGGCTACAGCCTGGTCGAGCAGATGCCCGGTCCCCAGTGGCTGGTGGTGGTGGAGCAGGACCTGGCGGAAGCCATGGCTCCCGTCGAGGGCATCACCCGCTACCTGTGGATGCACTTCATTGGCGCCTTCGGCACCGTGATCCTGCTGGCCCTCTACTTCTCCTTCAAGCTGGAGACGCCGGTGATCGAAGAGGAGCTTCATCTGCACGAGGAACACGTCCCCTCAGGAATCAAGGCCACCGAGAGCTGAGCTCGCAACCTCGGCAAACAACGAGCGGTAGCGGGCGGCACTGTCTTCGACCTCGAAGCGTTCCACGACCCGCCTCCGAGCGCAGGCCCCCATGGCTTGTCGCAGGCTGAGGTCGACGGCCAGGGCTTCGAGCTTCGCCACCCACTCGGCGCGATTCCCCGGCTCGATCAGGAAGCCGGACGCGCCGTCCTCGATCACGTCCACGATTCCGCCGGTTCGCGAGCCCAGGCAAGGCAGGCCGCAGGCGGCCGCCTCCAGGAGCGAGAGCCCGAGGGCCTCGAAGACCGACGGAAAGGCGAAGATATCGGAGGCCTGCAGGTAGGTTGTCACATCCTCCACCCGCCCCGTGAAGCTCACCCGGCGGTCGAGCCGCTGCTCACGCACTTGCAGCCTCAGTTCCTCCTCGACCGAGAGAGACTGGCCCTCGCCGGAGCCGACCACAAGCAAATGAAGCGCCGGATGGCGGGGAGCCAGCGCGCCGAAGGCCTGAAGCAGGGTCTCGAGGCCCTTCCCCCGCAGCAGCCGACCCGTGTAGGTCACGATCACGGCCGCCTCCGGCAGGCCAAGCTGCCGGCGAAGCCCCGCCTTCTCTTCCGGCGTCACCGGCCCAAAGCGGGTGGTATCGACGCCATGCGGGATCCAGCGTATCTTCTCGCCGGCGACCCCAGCCTGGCGGAACTCCGCGGCGATCCGGCCCGACATGGCCACCACTCCATCGGCGTCGCGCATCACGACGTTACGCGCTCTCATCAGCCAGGAGACCGCCCCTCGCCACAGCGGGCGATCGAGACGCGTGCCCCAGGTGTAGATCTCCCCGGACATCTCGCCGTTGACCTCGGCCTGCAAGACCACCGGCTTCCCCAGCACCCGCGCCGCCAGCAGCCCCGGCAGCCCCAGCACCCTGGTGCCCCGCACCACCAGCACATCGAAGTGCTTCCTCTGGCGCCACAACTCCGCCAGGGCCCAGGGCGTCATCAAGTACTTGCCGCTGCGGCCCGCTCCCGGGGGAGGAACCCGCAGCACGCGGATGCCCTCGAGGCGCTCCTCTCGGGGCCAGGTGGCTTCCCCCTGTCGCGCCAGCACAATGACCTCCCAGCCCGAAGCCAGGAGTCTCCGGCCCAGGTCGCGGATGTGGGTCTCGCCCCCTCCCAGGACCGGGTAGAACGACTCGGTCAGGAAGAGAACTCGCGGATGTCGGAGGGCTTTCAACGGCCGGGCAGCACGGGCTCAGCCTCTCGCTCCCGGGCCGGCTTGATCTCGCGCACCATGTAGATGGGCTTGCCTTGGCTCTCATGGTAGGTGCGCACCAGGAGTTCCGCCACCAGGCCGAAGCTCACCAGGATCACGCCGGTCAGGAAGAGCAGAACGCCGAGCGAGAGCAGGGGCCGCCCACCGATGGCCGTGTCCTGAAACAGCCGGATGTACGCCAGGTGGAGCAGGATCAGAAAGCCGGCGCCCCCAGACAGAAGGCCCATGAGGCCGAACAAGTGGGCGGGTCGGGTGCCGTAGGCCAGCAAGAACTTCACGGTGAACAGATCGAGCAGCACGCGCACGGTGCGTCCCAGCCCGTACTTGCTGCGGCCCCGGGTGCGCGGCCGGTGGTTGACCGGCACCTCAGCCAGCGATACGCCCATCCAGGAAGCCACCGCCGGAATGAAGCGGTGCATCTCCCCATAAAGGCGGAGGTGCTTCACCACGTCGGAGCGAATCGCTTTGAGCGAACAGCCGTAGTCGTGGAGGTGCACCCCGGTGGCCCAGGAGATCAGGCGGTTGGCGAAGAAGGAGGGCCAGCGCTTGGACAGCGGGTCCCGGCGGTCGCGGCGCCAGCCGCAGGCCATGTCGTAGCCCTCGTCGATCCTGGCCAGGAGCAAAGGGATGTCGGCGGGGTCGTTTTGCAGGTCGCCGTCCGAGGTGACGACCACGTCGCCCCGGGCGTGGTCGAACCCGGCGGAAAAGGCCGGCGTCTGCCCGAAGTTGCGCCGCAACCGAAGAACCCGCACCCGGCTGTCCCGAGTCTCGATCTCGATCAGGCGGACCGGCGTGTTGTCGGTCGAACCGTCGTCGACCAAGATGATCTCGTAGGGGCGCCCCAGCGCTTCCAGGCTGTCGGTCAGCTGCTGGTAGAGGTCCTGGAGGTTGTCCTCTTCGTTGTAGATGGGAACCACGACGGAGATCTCGGGCCTCAGGTCCATCGCGGTGAGTATAAGCGCTCGGCTGCTCTGGCCGTGAACCGGCTCAGCGCCCGGCTACCACCAGGAAGACCCAGTTCAAGACCAGGGCCACCACGATGGCGATCCTCAGCACCCGCGCGACCATCGGCGGCACCTGAACCCGGACCGCCCGCCCCCAGGGCAAGAGGGCCAGATCCGCGAGCCCCCAGATCGCAATTCCCAACCCCCCGAGCGTCATCAGGGGGTTCATCGCCAGCGCCCCGCCGAGATCGAAGGCGAACAGGCGGCCCAGAGCCCGGGTGCCTCCACAGCTGAAGCAGGGGATGCCGGTGAGCGCCTTGAGGCTGCACACGGTGAAGGGCAGGTGGTCCAGGTGCAGCCAGCCCACCGCCATCGCCCCGGCGACGCCGATGGCCGCGAAGATCGCACCTAGCGGCGTCGCCCCGGCCTGCGCGAGCAAGCGGAACCGGAGCTCCGACCTGTCGGCTCCCGGCACGCGGGCGGCGGCGTCGGTGGCCATCACTGCGCCCTCTGCACCAGCGCCGCGATGCTCCCCCAGAACACGAGCCCCAGACCCAGGCAGCAGCAGCACAGCACAAGCACCGGCAACAGCACCGCCACCACCGCTTTGCCACCGCCGATCTGGTGGGCCTTGGCGAAGCCGACGCCGGTCAGCACCAGAAAGTACCCGGGGTGAAACAGCATCCGGCCGCAAAAGGGAATCAACTCCAAGAGGCCCGCGGCTCCCGCATAGGCCAGGACTCGGAAAGTCGCCTCGAATCCCTTGCTGGCGCCCCCAACCACCAGCAACGCCAGGTGGAAGATCCCAGCCACGATGAAGAGCTGCACTACGATCAGGACCGGCCCGATCAGCAAGCCCGTCACCAGGCCCGCGGTCCCCCCGGCGAACTCCAGAACCCGTTCAAAGTGGGGCCCCAGCGCCGGAAGGTGCCGGGGGCCGATCACCATCTGGAACACGAAGCTGTAGACCGAAGCCACCACCAGCGACAAGTAGCCCACCAGGAGCGCGTAGAGCAGCGGCGAGCCCAGCCCCCCGTTGACCGGCATTCGGGAGAAGAACCGCGCCGGGGAGAAGAGGACCTGCTGCGTGGTTTCCACAAACGAGGTCAGGAATCCCACCTCCCCGCGCCGCTCCCACGGCACGCCCCCAGAGGCGCCAGCGCTGGCCTCACTGGGGAGAGCGACCGCCTCCGGTGCCGGCGGTTGCGTCAGGGGCGCGGCCTCCAGGTCGCCTCCGCAGTTCGGACAGAAGCGTTCGGCGGGCTCGGGAAGCGCAGCGTGGCAGTAGGGGCATGGGAACATGGACGGAGTCTAGGAGCCCGTGTTCTTGCGGTCAAGCCAGCGCCCGAGCCGCTATCGGTCGGTGCTATAGTACGCGGCCCATGGCCCAGGCAACCGTCGAGACCGTCGAGCGGGTAGCCCGACTGGCGCGACTCTCGCTGACCGCAGAGGAGAAGGCGCTCTTCGCCAGCCAGTTGGACCAGATCCTCGCCTACGCCCAGTCGATCCAGGGCCTGGCCCTCGAGGCCGCAACGCCCATGAGCCACGCCGCCACCTCGGAGATCTTCCGCGAGGACCAGAACACCCCAGGCCTGGATCGCAGCTCGGTCCTCGAGGCCGCACCCGATGCGGTCGATGGCCTGTTCCGGGTCCCCAAGGTCCTCGGCTGATGAGCCCGCTCCATTGGCTGACCGCCGCCGAGATCCGGCGGCGGGTCGCCGCTCGGGAGATCTCGGCCGAAGAAGTCACCCGCGCTCACCTCGAACGCATCAACGGCTGCGAGCCGCGGGTCGACGCCTTCCTCACCGTCCTCTCCGACCGCGCCCTGGCCCAGGCCCGGCGAGTCGACGCCGCGCTCGCCCAGGGGGGACCAGCCCCCGCGCTGGCGGGCGTGCCGGTGGTGGTCAAGGATGTCCTCGACCTGGCCGGCGTGCCCACCACCTGCGGCTCCCGCATCCTCGAAGGCTACCGCCCCCCCTTCACCGCCACCGCCATCGACCGGCTGGAGGCCGCCGGAGCCGTGATCCTGGGCAAGGCCAACATGGACGAGTTCGCCATGGGCTCCTCGACCGAAAACAGCGCCTTCAAGCCCACCCGCAACCCCTGGGATGGGGACCGGGTTCCCGGCGGTTCTTCCGGCGGGTCGGCGGCTGCGGTGGCCGCGGGCATGGCACCCCTGGCGCTCGGGTCCGACACCGGGGGTTCCATTCGTCAGCCGGCGGCCCTGTGCGGGGTGGTCGGCCTGAAGCCCAGCTACGGCCGGATCAGCCGCTACGGCCTGGTCGCTTTCGCGTCCTCTCTCGACCAGATCGGTCCCCTCTCGCGCAGCGTCGAGGACGCGGCGCTCAGCGCCTCGGTTCTGTGCGGCTGGGATCCCAAGGACGCCACCAGCGCCCAGCGGCCGGTGCCCGCCTGGGCCGATTCGTTAGGGGCGAGCGCCGCCGGCCTGCGGGTGGGGGTCCCCTGGGGCTTCCTCGAGCGCGGCATCGATCCCGGCGTGCTGGCCAGGTTTCGAGAGGCCCTGGAGGTCCTGAAGGCTGCCGGAGCGCAGGTGGTCGAGATCGCCCTTCCCCACGCGTCTCACGCCATCGCGACCTACTACATCGTGGCCACCGCCGAGGCTTCCAGCAACCTGGCTCGCTACGACGGCGTGCGCTACGGCTCCCGCCGGGGCGGCGAGGGCAGCCTGAGCCAGATGTACGGGGAGACCCGAGATCACGGCTTTGGCGCCGAGGTCAAGCGGCGCATCATCCTGGGCACCTTCGTGCTGTCCGCCGGCTATTACGACGCCTACTACCTGCGAGCCCAGAAGGTGCGGGGGCTGATCCGCGCCGATTTCGAGAGCGCCTTCGAGGCCTGCGACTTGGTGGCCACGCCCACCACGCCCACGCCGGCCTTCCGTCTCGGCGAGAAGACGAGCGACCCGCTGCAGATGTACCTGGCCGACATCTTCACCGTGCCCGCCAATCTCGCCGCCATCCCGGGCCTTTCCGTGCCCTGCGGCCTGGTGGACGGGCTTCCGGTGGGGCTGCAACTGCTGGGCCGCGCTTTCGACGAAGCCACCCTCTTCCGCGCCGGCCATGCCTATGAGCAGGCCGCCGACCACCACCTGGCTCGGCCGCCAGGCTTCGCCTGAGGCCGGGCCCTTGCGTCAGGCGCGGCTGGCCTGGGACAGCCGGCGTCGCTCCAGGATCCGGCGCAGCGCCAGGTAGCCGGCTGCGCCGCCCAGCACGCCCAGGAGCGTGTTGCCGATCACGTACGGCCAGAGGTACGGCTTCAGGTGACGGAGCAGGCTCTGATAGAAGGCCCAGCCATGCAGGTGCCACTCGATGGCGGAGAGGCCCTCGCTGGGAACCCCCAGCAGGGCGCAGCCCAGGAGGGTGCCCCCCATGTACATGGGCACCAGCGTCCACGGGTTGTTGAGGTAGGCCCCGATCAGGATCGCCGCCCGGCTGAGACGGAACGCAAAGGCGATGCCCAGGGCCATCACGGTATGGATGCCGATGGTGGGCGAGAAGGCGATGAAGACACCTACGCCAAAGGCAAGGGCAATCCGGTGGGGAGTGTCGTTCATGTGGATCAGCACTTGCAGCATTCGACCCAACCGCCCGCTCATGCTCGCCGCGCCCCCCGCTCGCTCAGGCTATCCCGGAAGTGCTGGTGGGCCCGTGGCGCCAGGGCGCATCGATCCTCCCCATCCTGGACCAGCACCTCCGCCGGCCCCGGTTCGAAGTGGCCAATCACGCCGAGCTCGACGCCGAGGCGCCCGGCCAGCGCCCGGAGCGCCGCCAGCCGGTCCGGCGCCACCCCCAGAAGCAACTGGTAGTCCTCTCCGGCGTGGAGCGCCAGCTCCCGGGCCACCGGCTCCCCGAGGCGAGCCGCCCCCGCATCTATCGGAAGCGCACGACTGTCGAGGACAGCCGACACCCCGCTCTCTCGGCACACCGTCAGCAGATCCCCCGACAGGCCGTCGGAGAGGTCCATGCCGCAAGCCGCCAGACCCTCCGCCGCCACGGCGGCGCCGAACCACAGCGGTGGCGCCGGGTCCAGGTGAGCACGGATGGCTCCCGCCACCGAAAGGGCCTCTCCCGCCGGCAGCGCCGGGCCGCCGAGCAGGCTCCCCGCCTCGTCGATCCGAAAGCCCTCCTCGAGGTAGCGCAGCCCGGCTCCGGCGGCCCCCAGCCTGCCGGTGACCACCACCAGGTCCTGGCTGCGGGCCCGGCTTCGCAAGAGCCGGGGCTCGCCGCTGCCCAGAAGCGTCAGGTCGATCACCATGCCGCCGCTGGCGCTCGACAGGTTGCCGCCCACCAGCGACACCCCGGTCTCTCCAGCGCGCTCCAGCAGGCCGTCGTACAGCCCGTCCAGGAAGTCGAGCGGCAGGTCGGAGGGCAGACACAGGCTGACGATCGCATAACGGGACACTCCGCCCATGGCCGCGATGTCCGACAGGTTGACGGAAAGGGCCTTGCGCCCCAGGAGGCGCGGGGGCGTGAACGGGCGGCGGAAGTGAACCCCTTCCACCAGGCAATCGGCGGTGACCAGGGTCAAGCCGGCGGTGACGACGGCGGCCGCATCGTCGCCGAGGCCCACCACCACACCTTCCCCTGGCGGGATCCGCGAGCGCAAGCGCTCGATCAGGGTTCGCTCCCCCAGATCGCCGACTCGCGTTTGCTGGTTCATGTCCGCCTGGCTGGCGTCAGCTTCGTTGTCTCGGGAAAGCTCCGGCGCGAGCGGCCGGGGCGCGGGGTTCGCAAGAGGAAGCCCCCCGCCCTTGCCGTGTGGAAAGGTGACCTTGAACCTGGTCACAAGGTGGGAACCCTGCGAGCCGCTTCAGGCTTCCTCAGCGCGGAGGCATGCACACCGCGACTCGACTCCGGATCCCCTAGTTGTTTACGTTGGTTCGAGGCTTCCGACTCCATCACGAACAACGCAGGGGGCTTCGACAACGGCATCATAGCCCTTGCGTCGTTGCCCACGCAAGGGGGCCTGAGATGAGGAACTGGGGTCTCGGGCCGCTGGGGCGGATCCCCGAGTGCCGCCGGCACACCCTCCCACCAGGGTCGTTGCCGTAGCTCAGCGCCGATCGCTGAGAGCTGACCGCTACCCTGCGGAGAGTCACTCCTCGAGAGCGGCGGACAACTCCTTCGCCAAGCGGGCGGCTCGCCGGTCGACCTCCCCCTCGCGCGTTCCCAGGTGCTTGAGGCGGAACAGCTCATCGGTTATGTTGAGAGCCGCCAGCACGGCGATGCGCACCGAGTCCACCGCCCCGCTGGCTCGGCTGACCTCCTTCATCTGAGCATCCACGTAGGCGCCTAGCCGCTCGACGTAGGTGGGATCTGCCCCCCCCTTCACGGCATACGTTTGGCCGAAGATGTCGATGTGCACGAGGTTGGGCTTGTCGGCCATGGCACACCCCCCACTGGCCCGGATTTCATCACAACCGCCCCTTGCCCGCCAATCGCCGTCGCCGCGGCGAGGAAGGCCGGAGCTCTTGCGGAGCGCGAGCTACCTCAATCCAGGCCCTCGAGCAGCTCGACCAGCCTGCCGATGCGGTTCTTGATTTCCTCGCGCTCCCCCTTGACGACCTTGAGCTCCCGGGCCAGCGTTTCGACCTGCTTGGCCTGCTCCGCCGAGGCGCCCTGCGCCTTCTGTGACGCCGTGAGCTTCTTCTCGGCATCGCCGAGGCGGGCCTTGGTCGCTTCCAGCTCCTCCTGGAGGTGGTGCTTCTCCTTGCGCAGGTGGCGAACCAGCTCCGCCGCCTTCTTGACCTTCTCTTCGAGCAGATCGAAGCCGTTCTCCATCGAGCTCACTCCCCTCGAATCTCGGCCCCGCGGGAGCGGAGCGCGGTCACGATAGCTTCCACGGAGTCCTGGACCTCCTGGCTGGTGAGCGTCCGCTCTGGGTGCTGATAGCGCAGGCTCAAGGTGAGGCTCACCTGACCCTCCGGAACCGGGGGCCGGTCGTAACGGTCGCTCACCGTGACTTGAGCCAGCAGCGGCCCCGCCGCCGTTTGAATCCAGCCCTCCAGCGTCCCCGCGTCGAGGTCCTGGCTGCACAGCACCGAGAGATCGCGCGCCGCCGCCGGAAACCGCGGCAAGGCCGCGAACCTCGGCGCTGGCGGCGCCGCCTCCAGGATCGGTTCCAGGTTCAGCTCGATGGCGGCTGTCTCCTCGCGGAGCTCGAAGCGGGCCCCCAGATCGGGATGGAGCACACCCAGGTAGCCTAACCGCAGCCCGTTCCAGGACAGAAGCGCCGACTTGCCGGGGTGGAGAAACCCGGGCAGGTCCTGGCGGTCCAGCTCGAAGCTCCCCAGCCCCAGCCGCCTGAAGATCAGCTCGACCAGCCCCTTGACGTCGAAGAAGTCCGCGGCCCGCTTGGCCTCCGACCAGTGCGGCGGCCGCGCCAAACCGGTGAGCAGCACGCCGAGTCGCTTTTCCTCGGTCGGCCGCGCCAGCTCGCCTCGAAACACGCGACCCAGCTCGAAGATCCGCAGGTCGCGCCGGCCATGGCGCAGGTTGTCGCGCAGGCAGGCCAGCAACCCGGGAACGACCAAAGACGCGCGGAGCACGCCCTGCACGTCGGCCAGCGGGTTTTCCAGAGGGAGGCGCGGCCCGGGGCCCGCCTGGGCCTCGTCCTCCGACACGATGGCCAGGCTGATGACCTCGGTCAGGCCCGCACCCACCAGAGCCTCGCGGAGGGCCCGCTCCAACCTCTGCCCCGGCTGGAGTCCACCCGCCGTCGCCGCAGGCGGCAGCGTCGCTCCCACCTTGTCGAGGCCATGGTGGCGCGCGATCTCTTCGATGACGTCGGGCTCCCGGGAGATGTCCCCTCGCCAGCTCGGCACCTCGATCCGCAGCCCCTCGCCCTCGCGAGCGCCCAACGCAAACCCGAGCCCACTCAAGATGGCCTGCCATCGCGCCTCGGGCACGCGGGTTCCGAGGAGAGACTCGGCTCGCGCCGGCCTGAACCAGAGACTCCGGCGCGGACGGGCCGCCGCCACCTCGTCGATGATGCCGGGCCGGGTGGAGCCCGCTCCCAGCTTCTGCAAGAGATGGGCTAGGCGTGCGGTGGCCAGCGGGGGCGCCTCGGGATCGGCTCCCCGTTCGAAACGGTGGGAGGCCTCGGTGTGCAGAGCGAGGCTCTTGGCGCCGCGCCGGATGGCCAGCGGCTCCCAGTAGGCGGCCTCCAGCGCCACCGTCTTTGTGGTCTCCGACACCTCGCTCGACGCCCCACCCATGATCCCGGCCAGGGCCAGCGCGGCTTCCGGGCCCGCCACCACACCCACACCCGAGGAGAGCCGCCGTTCCACCCCGTCCAGCGTTTGCAGCCGCTCCCCCTCCTTCGCCCAACGCACGGTGAGCCGCCCTTCCGGCAGCTTCGCCAGGTCGAAGGCGTGGGAGGGATGGCCCATCTCCAGCATCACGTAGTTGGTGAGGTCCACCACGTTGTTGATGGCCCGGACCCCCACCGCTTCCAGCCGGTCCCGAAGCCACGACGGCGACGGGCCGAGCCTGACGTCGAGCACCCGGCCACAAAAGCGCGGACACAGATCGGGTGCTTCGATGGCGACCGAGAGGCCCTCGCCAGCCGGCCGGCCGGTCTCTTCGAAGCTCAGGTCCAGGGGTTTGAGAGGCAGACCGTAAAGAACAGAGACCTCCCGGGCCACCCCGTAGACATTCATGCAGTCGACACGATTGGTGGTGATGTCGAGGTCGAAAACGGTTTCCCCCCCGTGGCTCAGGACGGCGTCGACCGCCAGTCCGGCCAGGGTCAAGTCCTCGGCCAGCCGGGCCGGTTCGGCGGCCACCTCCACGAACTCGCGAAGCCAGGACAGAGGAACCTTCATCCGCCGAGCTGCTCCAGAAAGCGCAGGTCGTTCTCGTAGAACAGCCGGATGTCGTCAACACTATGGCGCACCATCGCCACCCGCTCGATGCCGAGGCCAAAAGCGAAGCCGCTGATCGTCTCCGGGTCGTAGACCGGCCGGCCCAGGCGCGCATTCACCGCTTCGAAGACCGCCGGGTGCACCATCCCCGAGCCCAGGATCTCCAGCCAACCGGTGCCCTTGCACACCCGGCACCCGCCGCCGCCACAGACCACGCAACCCAGGTCCACCTCCACCGAGGGCTCGGTGTAAGGGAAGAACGACGACCGGAAGCGGACCGGGAACTGGGGACCAAAGAGCCGACGCAGGAACGCCTCCAGGGTGCCCTTGAGGTCGCCTAGCGTTATGTGCGCTCCCACCACAAGCCCTTCCACCTGCTGGAACATGGGCGAGTGGGTGATGTCGTTGTCGCGCCGGAACACCTTGCCGGGACAGATGATCCGGACCTCCGGAGGGTGTGGGTTCGAAAGCAAGTAGCGGATCTGGCCGCTCGAGGTGTGGGTGCGCAGCAGGCTGGCCTTGCCGGCCAGGTAGAAGGTGTCCTGCATGTCCCGGGCCGGATGATCCGGGGGGAGGTTCAAGGCCTCGAAGCAGTGGAAATCGTCCTCCACCTCCGGGCCGTCGTAGACCTCGTAGCCCATGGCCAGGAAGATGTCCTCCAGCTCCTCGCGGACGGCGGTCAGCGGGTGCTTTCGCCCCCAGCCGGCCGGCCGACCCGGAAGCGAGAGATCCACCCGCTCGCGGCTCAGCCTGGCCGCCAGCAGACGGGCCTCGATTCCGGCCTTGGCATCCTGAAGGCGCGATTCCATCTCGGCCTTGAGCTGGTTCAACTCCTGCCCGGCCTCGCGCCGAGCCTCCTCCGCCAGGCCTGCCAGGGTCTTGAGCAGAGCCGTCACCGCCCCCGCCTTGCGGCCGAGAAAACGGTCGCGGAGTCCCTGCAAGCCGGACGCGTCCCGGGCTTCGGCCAGGCCGCTCTCGAAGCCGGCGCGCAGGCCGCGGACCTGTTCCCTGAGCTGCTCGAGGGTGTTGCCCATGTCCCCCTCAGGGAGCCGGAGCCGTCCCCTGGCCCCGGCCCTTTCCAGATGAGTTAGGCGGCGGCCTGGGCGGCTCGGGCCGAAGCCACCAGCGAGCCGAAGGCCTGGGGGTCCCGGACCGCGATGTCGGCCAGAGCCTTGCGGTCGAGACCGATGCCGGCCTTCTTCAGACCGGCGATGAACTGGCTGTAGGAGATGTCGTGCAGGCGAGCGGCGGCGTTGATGCGGATGATCCACAGCCGGCGGAAATCCCGCTTCTTGTTCTTGCGGCCGACGTAGGCGAAGTTCCCCGCCCGGTCGATGGCCTCCTTGGCCGACCGGTAGAGCTTGCTCTTGGTGAGGAAATAACCCTTGGCCAGGCCCAGGATCTTCTTGCGGCGATCCCGGCGCTTGGTCCCACGCTTGACTCTCGGCATGGTGTTTCCTTCGTTTGGCGCGGCCCCAAGAGGGCCGGCCCGTCACGCTTACAGGCGGCGACGAAGCCCGGGCCGTACGACCACGACCCGATTTGGAGTCCAACGACCGGTAGCTATCAGCTTTCAGCTATCAGCACTCAGCCACGGAACCCGGACGCCGGCCATGTCCGTTGGCTGACTGCTGACTGCTGATCGCTGACCGCTATCTTATCCCAGCAACATCCTCCGCACTCCCGGCGCGTCCGCGTCGGAGACCACGGTGGCCCCGCGAAGGTGCCGCTTCCGCCCGGACGCCTTCTTGGTGAGGATGTGCCGCTTCATGGAGTGACCCCGCTTGATCTTGCCGCTGGCGGTCAGTTTGAAGCGCTTGGCGGCGGCGCGATTGGTCTTGAGCTTCAGCTTGGCTTTGGGCTTTCTCATTCCGTGCTCTCTGTCCCGACGGCTGGTGCCGGGGCGGCCTTTGCTGCCTTGACCTTGCCCGCTGCTTGCCCCGCCGGCTTCTTGGTTTTCGCCTTGACCACCGCCGCCTCTCGCTTGGGCGACAGGATCTGCACCATGGTCATTCCTTCCTGGCGGGGGGCCACCTCCACGTTGGCGGCTTCCGTCAGCTCGCTGGCCAGCCGCATCAGGATGCGCCGGCCGATGTCGGCGTGAACCGCCTCCCGGCCGCGGAAGATGACGGTCGACTTGACCTTGTTCCCATCCAGGAGGAAACGCTCCGCGTTCCGCTTCTTGAATTGGAAGTCGTGCTCGTCGATCTTGGGGCGGAACTTCACTTCCTTCACCTGGATGTGCTTCTGGTGCTTCCTGGCCTCGGACTCCCGCTTGGCCTGCTGATAGAAGTACTTGCCGGAGTTCATGATCCGGCAGACCGGCGGGGTGGCGGTGGCCGCGATCTCGACCAAGTCGAGCCCCTTCTCCTCGGCGATCATCAGCGCCTGACTGGGCGGCATGATGCCGAGCTGGGACCCGTCATCGTCGATGACCCGCACCTCTTTGGCGCGGATGCGGTCGTTGATGCGGACCGTCCTCTGGTCTATGAGGCACCTCCTGGAACAGGTTCTTCTTGTGTGGCTCGCTCCGCGGCCAGCCGCGCGATATGCGCACCTAACTCACTAGCAGAGCGGGCACCCAGGTCTCCGGCGTGACGATGGCGCACCGCCACGCTTCCCCCGGCCGCTTCCTTGTCCCCCACCACCAACATGTAGGGGATCTTCTGGACCTGGGCTTCGCGGATCTTGTAGCCCAGCTTCTCGCTCCGGTCGTCGACCTCGACCCTCACGCCGGCGGCCTTGAGCTCGGCCTCCACCTGGCGCGCGTACTCGTGATGGCGCTCGGCCACCGGCAGGATGGCCGCCTGGACCGGAGCTAGCCACAGCGGAAAGGCCCCGGCGTAGTGCTCGATAAGGACGCCGAAGAAGCGCTCCAGGCTCCCCAACAGGGCTCGATGCACCATCACCGGTTGGTGGGCCTTGCCGTCCTCGGCGATGTACTCGAGGTCGAAGCGGTTCGGGTTGTGGAAATCGACCTGGATGGTCGAGCACTGCCAGGCCCGATCCAGGGAGTCCTTGATCTTGATGTCGATCTTGGGGCCGTAGAACACCCCCTCGCCCGGGTCGACCCGGTAGGCGAGCTTGCGCACTTCGAGCGCCTTCCGGAGGGCCGCCGTCGCGGTCTCCCACTGCTCGTCGGTGCCGCTCGCCTGCTCGGGCTTGGTGGACAGGAAGATGTCATAGTCCTTGAAGCCGAAGGTTCCCAGGATCATGGTCACGAAGTCCAGCACCCGGATCAGCTCCGACTCCAACTGGTCGACGCGGCAGAACAGGTGGGCGTCGTGCTGGGTGAAGCCGCGCACCCGCATCAGCCCGTGCAGCACCCCCGACCGCTCGAAGCGGTAGACGGTCCCCAGCTCCGCATAGCGGAAGGGCAACTCGCGATAGCTGCGCAGCCGGGACTTGTAGATGGTGACGTGGAACGGGCAGTTCATCGGCTTCAACTGGTACTCCACGTTCTCGATCTCGATCGGGGAGTACATGTTGGCCCGGTAGTACTCGGTGTGCCCGCTGGTCTTCCAGAGGTCCAGCTTCGCGATGTGGGGACTGAAGACGATGTCGTAGCCGCCCGCGAGGTGCTGGTCGCGCCAGAAGTCCTCGATCTGCTTCCTGATGAAGCCGCCTTTGGGATGCCACAGGATCAGCCCGGCGCCGGTCTCGTCGGCCACCGAGAAGAGATCCAGCTCGCGCCCCAGCTTGCGGTGGTCGCGGCGCTTGGCCTCCTCGAGCCGATCGAGGTGTTGCGCGAGGTCCTCCTTGGTGAAGAAAGAGGTCCCGTAGATGCGCTGCATCGCGGGGTTCCCTTCCTTCCCCTTCCAGTAGGACTGCGAGGGCGTCGGGAACAGCTTGAAGGCCTTGATCTCGCGAGTCCCCGAAAGGTGCGGCCCCAGACAGAAGTCGACGAAGTCGCCCATGGTGTAGCACTGCACCTGAGCCCCCGCCTTCTCCTCGATCAGCTCGCACTTCAGCGTCTGGCCCTTCTTGGCGAACAGGCTGAGCGCCTCGGTCTTGGCGATCAGCTTCCTCTCGATGGGCCGGTTCTGCTTGACGATTTCCCCCATCCGCTTCTCGATGGCGGCGATATCGTCAGGCGTGAAGGGGCGGGGCACCAGGAAGTCGTAGAAGAAGCCGTCCTCGGTGGGCGGACCGATGCCGCACTGCGCCTCGGGATAGAGCTCGGTCACTGCCGCGGCCAACAGGTGAGCCGAGGAGTGGCGGTAGATCTCAAGGGGGGAATCGGGGGAGCGGGTCTCGCCCGAAGGACCGGTGGTGTCTTCTGCCACGACGTGCGGGTCCGTCGCCATCTAGCTGTTCATAGTCTCAAGACACCCCGTCCTGCGATGGTAGGCGCGGGTGGAATTGAACCACCGACCTCTTCCGTGTCAAGGAAGCGCTCTACCACTGAGCCACGCGCCTACAGCGAACGAAACAGGGATGTTAGCGGAGCCACCGGGGGCTGTCAAACGAAAGTCGGGGGAGGCCTCCGGGACGGCAGCATTCAGCGAACAGCTCTCAGCGCTCAGCGGACCGCTGCCGTCGTTGACCGCTTTCCGGCATCGCTCCGCACCGTAGCTGACGGCTGAAAGCTGAGTGCTGACAGCGCGGTCGGCGTCAGAGGATCCTCTTGCCCAGCAAGGAGGCTAGAAGCTCGACAGCCAGCGCCGCTGTGCCGTTGCGATGGTCGAGGATGGGGTTCACCTCCACCAGCTCGGCCGAGATCACCTTGCGGGTGTCGGCCAGCATCTCCATCGCCAGGTGCGCCTCGCGGTACGACAGGCCTCCTGGGACCGGGGTACCCACGCCCGGGGCGTGTTCGGGGTCGATCCCGTCCAGGTCGAAGCTCACGTGGATGCCGGCGGTCCCGGTGGAGGCTCGCTTGATCGCCTCCTCCATCACCGCGCGCATCCCCCGCTCGTCCACGTCCCGCATGGTGAAGGTCCCAATACCGAGTTTCCTGAGGTTGCCGCGCTCTTCCGAATCGATGTCGCGCAGGCCCACCACGGCGGCGCGCGACCCCTCCACCATCGGCCTCACGCCGCCCAGCTCCACCAGGCTCGACTCCCCGAGTCCCAAGACTACGGCCAGCGGCATCCCGTGGATGTTGCCGGTGGGGCTGGTTTCAGCCGTGTTGGCGTCGCCGTGGGCGTCGAACCAGATGAGGCCGATCTTTTCGCCACGCTTGGAGAAATGCCGCGACACCCCGGCGATGGTCCCGATCGCGATCGAGTGATCGCCGCCCAGCGCGACCGGCACTCCCCCACCCTCCAGGACCTGCCCAACCTGGTCTCGCAGGGCTTCGCAGACCTGGCGAATCTCGGCCAGGTACTTCATCCGCGGATCCCCGGGGACCTGGGTCTCCGGGATCGAGACCTTGAGATCGCCGGCGTCGGTGACCTCGTGGCCGAGATCGCGGATCTTCTGATCGATGTCCGCCACCCGGAACGCCGACGGCCCCATGTCGACACCGCGCCGTCCGGCGCCCAGGTCCAGGGGCGCTCCAACAAACGTCACCTTGTGCTGTTGCATGAGCCGACGACCGTAGCATGGCGTTTGCGGGCGGGTCAACCCGTTTGACTGCCCTGCTTCCGGCTTCGATAATCGGGCCAAGCTGCCATGGCCACGCCACCCCAACGCAAGCCGGTTCCCGCGCCGCCCCCTCCACCCGAGGGCCCCGAGCTGCTCACCATCCTGGTCAACCGCAAGGTGCTGACCGCGGAGCAGGCCGACCGCGTCAAACGGGCCGTCAAGGTGAACGGGCTGCCCAGCGAGCAGGCGCTGATCCAGCTCGGCTTTGCCTCCGACGTCCAGATCGCCCAGGCCAAGGCGGCCGAGGCCGGCCTCCCCTACGTCAAGATCAACCCCCTGGACCTCGACCTCGACATCGTGACCAAGGGCCTCTCCGGCCCCTTCGCGCGGCGGCACGGCCTGGTGGCCATATCCAAGACCGCCGACCGGATCACGATCGCCGTCCACGACCCCTTCGCGCCCTTCCCGGAGGAAGACATCAAGCGGGTCACCGGGCTGGATGTGGACCGGGTGGTGGCCACCCGCTCCGACGTGGAGACCATCAATAAGGGCTTCTACGACCTCAAGACCAGCCTGCAAAGCGCCGAAAAGCAGCTCACCGCCAGCCGCCTGAGCGCCGTCGACCTGGGGAATCAGGAGTTCCTTTCCAGCACCACCGAGCTGGACCCAGCCGCCGCCCCGGTGGTCAAGGCCCTCGACCACATCCTGAGCTACGCCTTCGAGCAGCGGGCCTCCGACATCCACTTCGAGCCCAAGCGCGACCTCACCCTGGTCCGCCTGCGCATCGACGGCATCCTCCACGATGTCCACCTGATCCCCAAGATCGTCTACCAGGCGGTGGTCTCCCGGATCAAGCTGCTCTCCGGCTGCAACCTGGCGGAGAAGCGCAAGCCACAAGACGGGCGCATCAAACGGGACCAGCGGGGGCGCGAGATCGAGCTTCGCGTCTCCACCATGCCCACCGCCTTCGGCGAGAAGGCGGTGCTGCGCATCTTCGACCCCGACATCCTGCTGAAGGGTGTCGAGGAGCTGGGCGTCTCAGCCCGGGACATGCCCAAGTTCCGGGAGTTCATGGCCCGTCCCACCGGGATCATCCTGGTGACCGGCCCCACCGGCAGCGGCAAGACCACCACCCTCTACTCGCTCCTCAAGCACCTCTCTAGCCCCGAGGTCAACATCGTCACCATCGAGGACCCGATCGAGATGGTCTTCGAGGACTTCAACCAGGTAGCGGTTCGCCCCCAGATCGACATCACCTTCGCCAGCACCTTGCGCACCGTCTTGCGGCAGGACCCCGACATCGTCATGGTGGGTGAGGTCCGCGACACCGAGACCGCCGAGAACGCGGTGCAGGCGGCGCTGACCGGGCACCTGGTGCTCTCCACCCTCCACACCAACGACGCTCCCTCCTCGATCACCCGGCTGCTGGACCTAGACATCCCCCACTTCCTGATCACCTCCACTCTGATCGGCATCCTGGCCCAGCGTTTGGTGCGGGAGAACTGCACCCACTGCCTCGAGGAGTACACCCCCACCCAGGAGGAGTCGGTGGCGCTCCGCATCCCCTACGAGAAGCTGCAGCTCTACCGCTTCAAGCGCGGGCGCGGCTGTCTCCACTGCCGCCAGACCGGCTACGTGGGGCGCATCGGCATCTTCGAGGTCCTGCCCCTGACCGACAAGATCCGGGCCCTGGTCACCGCCCGGGCCGGCGCCCAGGAGCTGTTCAAGGTGGCGCGGGAGGAGGGCATGCGCACCCTGCGCGAGGCCGGTATCGAGAAGATCTTCCAGGGCATCACCACCGTCACCGAGGTGATCCGGGTCACCGGCAAGTGAACGAGGCCATGGGTCGCTCGGGGGAGGCGGAAGCGCTCCGCGGCAAGGTGGTGCTCATCACCGGCAGCGGCAAGGGCTTGGGCGCAGACCTCCTTAAGGCCTGCGCGGTGGCCCGGGCCCGGGTGGTGGTCAACTGCAAGAGCGACGAGCGGCGAGCCCACGCCATCGGGCAGGAGATCCAGCGGGGAGGCGGCGAGGCTCTGGTCTGCCGCGCCGACGTCACCAGCCACGGCGAAGCCAAGGGCCTGGTGGATGAGACCCTGCGCGCCTTCGGCCGCATCGACGTGCTGGTCAACACCGTGGGCAGCTTCGCCTGGAAGCCGGTGGCCGAGATGGAGCCCGCGGAATGGCGGAGCCTGCTGGCCTCCAACCTCGATTCTGTCTACAACATGTGCCGCCTGGCCCTGCCCTCCATGCGCAAGCAGCACTGGGGCCGGATCGTGAACTTCGGGGCGGTGGGTGCCGAGCGCACCCTGGCCCCGCAGAAGGTCGCCGCCTACTCGGCGGCCAAGGCCGGGGTGGTGGCCTTTTCCAAGGCGCTGGCGCTGGAGGAAGCCCGCTCCGGCATCACCGTCAACGTGGTCTCCCCGGGCGTGATCGCCGACGGAGAAGAGGCTCGCGAGGTCGAGCACACCGAGGATCGCATTCCCACCGGCCGACAGGGGACACCCGACGACGTGGTGCGCGCCGTCCTCTTCTTCTGCAGCCCCGCCGCCGACTTCGTGACCGGCCAGGTGCTATCGGTGTCGGGGGGCTGGCGGTTGTGACGGGGAGAAGAAGCTGTCAGCTATCAGCTTTCAGCAGTCAGCTACGGCAGACGCCGGACGCGCCTCCGTAGCTGAGCGCTGACTGCTGAGCGCTGACTGCTGCCGTCC
>DATECU010000334.1:0-11065 GCA_035286745.1 Vicinamibacteria bacterium
TCAGCGCATGCCTCTCCCTCTCGGCCTTGGGTATTCGCTCTCGGCGGAATCGCGCCGCCAGATCCAATGGGTAGGCACCTTGGTCCTCGCTCTCAACTCGCCAGCCAGGGAGTGCGGCTCAACTGCGTCGCATTGGCGCCAGGCTAGAAGCCGTCCTTGAAGATCATGTCGACCTGGCCCAGGTTGCTGAGGCCCCAGCAGACGAACGTCCCCTCTGGTTTGGTGCCGCAGGTGTGGTAGGACCCGGCGGCCACCTGGGAGAAGGTCCCCCCCGGAGGCGTGCTCTGGCCATAGGCGTCGTACCCCCAGCAGGCGAGGGTCCCATCCGTTCTTAGACCGCAGGTGTGATAGTCGCCGGCGCTGACCTGGGTGAAGGTACCGGCGGCAGGAGTGCTCTGGCCATCGACGTTGTTCCCCCAGCAGGCGAGGGTCCCGTCGGTCTTCAACCCGCAAGCGTGAAGCCCACCCGCGGCGACCTGGGTGAAGGTGCCGGCCGGCGGCGTGCTCTCGCCGTTGGCGTTGCTCCCCCAGCAGGCGAGCGTTCCGTCGGTCTTGATGCCGCAGCTGTGGGCGCCATTGGCGCTGACCTGGATGAAGGTGCCGGGCGGAGGCGTGCTCTGACCGTTGAGGTTGGACCCCCAGCAGGCGGCGGCGCCTTGGGTCCTCACGCCGCAAGTGTGGGAGCCGCCCTTGGCGAGTTGAACGAAGGTGCCGGCGGGAGGTGTGCTCTGGCCGTTGGCGTTGCTCCCCCAGCAGGCGAGCGCGCCTTCCGTCTTCAGACCGCAGGTGTGGTAGTAGCCCGCCCCGACTTGGGTGAAGGTGCCGGCCGGCGGACTGCTCCGGCCGTCCGTGTTGTCCCCCCAGCAGGTGACCCTTCCGTCGAGCTGAAGCTGGCACGTGTGCAAGTAGCCAGCCGTCATCAGCCGGCGGTTGTGCCGGCCCGCGGGAGGTGTGCTCTGGCCTGCCGAGTTGTACCCCCAGCAGACAAGTGCTCCATCCGTTCTCAGGCCGCAGGTGTGGCTGCCGCCGGCGGCTACCTGGATGAACGAGCCGGCAGGGGGCGAGCTCTGCCCTTGGACGTTGCGCCCCCAGCAGGCAACCGTTCCGTCGAACCTGAGCCCGCAGGTGTGGGTGAAGCCCCCGGAGACCTGAAGGAAGGTGCCGGCGGCCGGCGTACTCTGGCCGTAGGCGTTGTCTCCCCAGCAGGCGAGCGTCCCGTCAGTCTTCAGGCCGCAGGTGTGGAGGTAGCCGCCTGAACCGAGCTGAGTGAAGGTCCCGCTTGGGGGCGTGCTCTGTCCGTTGCCGTCGGCTCCCCAGCAGGCAACTGACCCGTCCGTCCTCAGGCCGCAGGTATGGAAGGCGCCGGCGGCTAACTGGATGAACGAGCCGGCAGGCGGCGTACTCTGGCCCGCGGAGTCGTCTCCCCAGCAGGCGAGAGTCCCCTCGGTCCTGAGTCCGCAGTTGTGCCGATTGCCACTGGCGAGTTGAGTGAACGAACCGGCAGGCGGCGTGCTCTGGCCGTAGTCGTTCTGCCCCCAGCAGGCCAGCGTTCCGTCCGTCTTCAGCCCGCAGGTGTGAAGCCAGCCAGCGACCTGAGCGAAGGTCCCGGCGGCCGGCGTACTTTGGCCGTAGGTGTTGTCTCCCCAGCAGGCGAGCGTCCCGTCCCAGCGGACAGCACAGGAGTGAGAAGCACCTGCCTGGAGACTCCCAAGCGCCGGACTGGGGCCGGCAGCGGGGGCCAGGGTGAGGCCCACGTCCTCAGCGGCCAGGACCCCCGCCGAGGCACCCATCGCCAGCCAGGCGACCACACACCTAACGATACCGTTCCGGCGACATGACGTGTCCAACATGGCCACCCTCGTTCCTAGAACCCGTCCTTGAAGATCATGTCGGACTGCCCCCAGTCGTCGTCTCCCCAGCACCGGAACGTGCCGTTGGACCTGATTCCGCAGGTGTGGGCCAGGCCGGCGGTGAGCTGAATGAACGTCCCGTCGGGAGGCGTGCTCTGGCCGTAGACGTTCCATCCCCAGCAGACAGGGACCCCGTCCGACCTGAGCCCACAACTATGGAGGTCACCCGCGGTCACCTGGGTGTAGGTTCCAGCCGGGGCCGAGCTCTGACCGTAGCTGTTGTCCCCAGCGCAGACGATCGTTCCGTCCGGGTTGATCTCACAGACGTGGGCCGAGCCAGCGGCGAGGTTGGTTGCGGTCGTTCCTGCCGCGCCGGGGTCCCCTCCCCAACAGACAACCAAGCCGTCCGCCCTTCGCCCGCAGGAGTAGTCGGGGCCAGCGTCGACCCTGACGAACGTGCCCGAGGGCGGTGTGCTCTGGCCCAGGTGGTTCCATCCCCAACAGGCGACCGCGCCGGTGGCTCGCAGTGCGCAGTTGTGGTCGTGACCCGCGGCGATCTCCGTGAAGGTCCCGGCCGGCGGTGTGCCCTGGCCGACCGTGTCGCTTCCCCAGCAGGCGAGCGTCCCGTCCGATCGCAGGCCGCAGCCATGATGGAGGCCTGCGGCAACAGCGGTGAAGGTGCCACCAGGAGGGGTGCTCTGACCCTCGATGTTTCGTCCCCAGCAGGCGATCCTCCCATCAAGCTGAAGCGCACAGGTGTGCGCTCCGCCTGCCGTCATCAGGCGGCGGCTGTAGCTTCCCGGCGGCGGCGTGGCCTGGCCCTCGGCGGAGCGACCCCAGCAGGCGACCATGCCGCTGGTCTTGAGGCCGCAGGAGTGGGCGCCGCCCGCTGCGAGCAGCGTGAAGGTCCCCGCCAGCGGTGTGCTCTGGCCATTGTTGTTCGAGCCCCAGCAGGCGACCGTTCCATCCGTTCTGAGGCCACAGACATGGTCGGATCCCGCTGCGAGCACTGCGAAGATCCCCCCTGGCGGCGTGCTCTGACCGGAGTTGTTCCTACCCCAACAAGCGACGGTGCCGTCGAGGCTGAGCCCGCAGGTGTGGCCCCATCCCGCGGCGACCTGAGCAAACGTGCCCGCTGGCGGCGTGACCTGACCGAACTGGTTGTTCCCCCAGCAGGCAACGGTACCAGCCGTTCTCAGGCCACAGGTGTGAGCTCCGCCGGCCGTGACCTGGGTGAAGGTGCCTGCCAGTGGCGCGCTCTGACCCCAGGCGTTGTTCCCCCAGCAGGCGAGCGTTCCATCTGTCTTTAGCCCGCAGGAATGAAGGCCGCCGACGGTGACCTGAGTGAACGTCCCACCCGGGGGCGTGCTCTGGCCGTAGTTGTTCGCCCCCCAACAGGCGATCGTCCCGTCGCTCTTGAGTCCGCACGTGTGCGCGCCGGGCTCCCCGGGCCAGTTGGCCGAGCCAAGCCCCAAGAAGGTCCCGGCCGGGGGCGCGCTTTGACCCGAGGAGTTGTCACCCCAGCAGGCGACGGTCCCGTCTGATTGGACCGCGCAACTGTTGTAGGCGCCGGCCGCAAGGCTTCCCAGGGCGGGCCCGCGGCTGGCGGCTGGCGCCAACGCGAGACCCACGTCCTCGGCGGCCGGAGCCCCCGCTAGCGCGCCGAACACCAGTGCCACCAGCGCAGGCTCTGACCTGCGAACCCAACGGCCTCTCGACTCGATCATGAACACCCCCGGGAAGTGCTCTCGCCAGTCCGTCCGCACTCTCCTCAGGGGTGAACGCGGAAGAAACGGCCGAGCGGGCTCACCCGGGCATGGGCCGGCCCGTCGGCGACTGGCGATGCCTATCCTTGGGGACGGATCGCGGCTCTGGCGAGCCGCCAGTCTTCGCCGGTGAGAGCGCGGGCAGCGCGCGCGAGCAGAAGGTACGCAACCACCAGCCCAGCGGCGCTGGACACGGCTTGAAGCGGACCGGCAAGCGGCGAAGCCCGCAGACCCAGCCCTCCCAGCGCGAAGACGAGAATCAGGGCAGCGGGGCGGGCCAGGGCCCGCCATACGCGCAGGGTGGGCAGCGAGCGGCGCGCGATGCGGCCCATCAACACCACCCCGGCCAGATAGGAGACCAGGGTGGCCAGGGCCGCCCCCTTGAGCGCCCAACGCGGGATCATCAGGAAGTTCAGCATCACGTTGAGGGCAGCCGTCGCCAGGTAACACCTCGACAGGGCTGCCGTGTTCTGGTCCACCACCAGGGCCACCTTCTGGAGGATCTGGATGAGGGTGAAGGCCGCCCAGCTCGCCACGATGAGGGGCAGGACGGTGGCGGCCTCGCCGTAGCGCGAGCCGGCCAGCACTCGAACCCCCCAGTCGGAAAGCAGGCAGGCGCCGGCAACGAAGAGGCCCAGGGCCACCAGCGTCAGACGCAGCGAGCGTTCGATGAACTGCCGCAGGCGCTCCGGACCCTGGGCCCAGAGCGCGGCGGCAGTCGGGAAGAGCACGAAGTTCAGGCCTCCCAAGACCAGCAGCACGATGGAGGCCAGCGAGTAGGCGACGCCGTAGGTGCCGACGGTCGCCTGGCCGTGATAGTGGGCCAGGAACAGGTTGTCAAGGGCCTGCAGCACCCACTGGCTGACGCCGATGGGCAACGCGGGAAGGCCGATGGCGAGCGCCGAGGCGAGAAAGCCCCGGTCGAGGCCGCCCCGGCAGCCAAACTCCCTGAGGGTCCCGGCGATGGCGGCCAGAATGCCCACCCCGGTCATGGCCCCGGCGGCCCAGAGCACGCCGGCGGGGCCGAAGCCACGCCAAACGAGGAACACCCCGAGGAGCGCCCCACCGTAGTCCATCGCCAGGCTGAGGGCGTTGAACAGGCCGGCCTGTTGCCGCAGTTGCGGCACCACCAAGGCCAGGTCGCGCAGGGCGGTGGCTGCCAGCAGGAGGGCGAAGGGGGCAGCGTAGGGCTGAAGGGCTCCCAGCGGGGCGCCACCGACGCGGTAGACGCCGAGTGCAACCAGGGTCGATCCCAGGATCGCCAGCAAAGCAGAGAAGGCGATGGTGGTTCGGTAGCCGCGGGCCAGCACCTCCCGGTCCCGGATCTGCACCAGCTTGAGGCTCAGGCCGAGGTTGAGGCCCAGGATCAGAAGCGGCCCCAGCAGGCCGCAAACCGCGCCGGCCAGGGTGACGACACCCAGGCCAGCCGGCCCCAGGAGGCGCGCGTAGATCGGCACCACCAGGAAGCCCCTGGCCTTCAACAGGAGCTGCAGGAGGAAGCCGAGTAGAGTCCGGCGCAGGAGCAGGCCGGGCGTCACGCTGACAGCGAGGACGGCCTCGCGGGACTCCTCCGCAACAGGGGGTGTGGTCAAGCGCAGAACGGTGATCGTAGCAGATGCCAGCGCGCCGCCCGAGCGGCTGGCACCACTATAATCCCCGCGTTTCCATGAGCGACGACGACGGGCCCGGTGAACGCGCTCTGCGGCAGGTCCTGGAGGCTCAGGACGACGCCAGGGATCAGGTCGCCTTCCGCAACAGCGCGGAAGGCCGGCTGAGGGTGATTGCCGTGGTCAGTCAGTTCTGGCCCCTGATCGGTGGGGCAGAGAACCAGGCGCGGCGGCTCGCCACCGAACTGGTGCGCCAGGGCCTCGAGCTGGAGGTGTGGACGGCCCGGCTCGATCGTCGCTGGCCGCGCTTTGAGGTGCTAGACGGCGTTACGGTACGCCGTCTGGGCTCGGCCTGGTCACTCTGGGGGCGGCTGCGCCGGCTGGCGCGCTACTCGTTCCTGCTCAGCCTCTTGGTGCGACTTCTTGGGCATCGGCGCCGCTACGACTTGGTCCACGTGCACCAGGTGCTCGACGCGGCCGCGGTGGCGGCGCTCGCCGGGCGGTTGGCGCGCCGGCCGGTCATCGCCCGCGTGTCCAGCACGGGTTCGACCAGCGACCTTGTGGTCTCCGGACGAGGTCTGGGGATCACGCGGTTTCTGGCCAGGCGCCTGCTGACGCGGATCGTGGCCGTGAACGCCCAGGCGGCAGCGGAGTGCCGGAGCTGGGGCTACCGCGCCGAACGCATCGTGTGTATCCCCAACGGGGTGACGGTGTCCCCGGTGAGCCCGTCTCGGGGCCACGACCAGGAGCCCGAGGTCCTGTACGTCGGCGGCTTGCGGCGGGAGAAGCACGTGGACCTTATCCTGGAGGCGTGGCGGGCCGCCAATTGCCCTGGCCGGCTGACCATCGTGGGGGATGGCCCGGAGGGCGAGCGACTGCGGCGGCTGGCAACAGCCGCCGACCCGCGGGTGCGCTTCCTCGGACAGGTGCCGGATGCGCGGTCTTTCTTCGAGAGAAGCGACATCTTCGTCCTGGCCTCCGATGCGGAAGGGATGTCCAACGCGCTCTTGGAGGCGATGGCCAGCGGGTGTGCCTGCCTGGCAACCTGGGTGGGCGGCAACACCGATGCTCTGGGGCCGGAGTGCGACGAGCCGCCGCTCGGGGGCTTCGCCCAGGGCGCGGCCGGACTGCTGGTCCGGGTCGGGGACGTGCCGGGGCTTGCCGCCGCGCTCAGCGCGCTCGCGTCGTCCTGGGAGTTGCGACGCTCCTTGGGAGAGGCCGCACGCCGGCGCTGCCTGGCTCGATTTCGGGTCGAGCAAGTCGCTGGCGCCTACCGACTGCTGTACGGTACGCTGGTAGCCGACGGGTCGGCCCCCAGGGACCCAGGGCTGGAACCGCCCACCTCGGGACGAGCTCAAGATAGGCTTCCTCGGTAAACGCAACCATCCGTCCCGTCGAGAAGCGATCCCGGGCGCAGCGCCGGACGGCGTCCCCCATGGCCACACAACGCTTGGGGTCGTTGAGCATCGAGAGGATGGCTTGGCCCAACGCCTCCGCGTTACGGGGAGGAACCAGGATGCCGGTCTCCCGATCGACGATCAGCTCCGGCAGGCTGCCCACGGCGGTCGCCACCACGGCTCGGCCGGCGGCCATCGCCTCCAGGACCGCGTTGGGCATTCCCTCGCTCAAGGACGGCTGCACCAGGAAGTCACAGGCCAGGAGAAACGGCGCCGGCGCTCGAAACCCCAGGAAGCGCACGCTGCTTCCGACGCCGGCTCGACGCGCCCGCGCCTCCAGCGATCGTCGAAGGGAGCCGTCGCCCAGCAAGACGAGGGTCGCGCCCGGGCAGGACGCATGCACCGCGGGCCAGGCATCGAGGAGCCAGCGGTGTCCCTTGATGGCCTCGAGCTGACCCACCGAGAGCACCAGGGGGCCTTCCGGCAGCCCCAACTCGCGGCGATCCGGCGGGTCCTCCGCCGAGAAGCGCACGCCGTTGGGGATGCAACGGATCCGGCCGAGCGAGAGCCCGGCCGCGATTTCCTCGCGCCAGGTGGCCTTGGAGTTGACGATCACCCGGTCGGCACGGCGGTGGCTCCAGCGCGCCACCCGCCGCCAGAAGGGCCGGAGCATCGCCTGGTACGAGCATCGTTGCGAGACCACGATGGTGGCCACCCCGGCCAGCCGCCCGGCGGTGACGCCGAGCAGGTTGGACAGGAAGAGGAAGCAGTGGAGCACGTCTGGCCTGCTTCGACGCAGGTAGCGGTAGAGCCGGAAAACCACACCCAGGTCCCACCAGCCGGCGCGGTTGAGAGCGGTGACAGGAATGCCTGCTTGAGAGAGTGGGTCCGCAAAGTCGTTCCGGGTCTTGAGGAGCAGGATCTCGACGGCGTAGCCGCGGACGCTCAGGGCCAGAGCCAGCTCGACAAGCTGGGTCTCGGCACCGGCCCGGGCCAGATCGTTGATCAGCAGGCAGAGGCGCCTGTTTCCGTCGGTCAAGTGCGACTCGTGAACGCGTCCATCGTTACCGTCGTGGCACTCGCCCCCTGTCCGGCTCGGCCCATCCCTCGCATCCAGCCCCTGATATGGGGACGCGTACTGGCGAGGTCAAACGGCTCATCGTAGAATGAGTTATTGTCGCACAGGCGGATCGCCGCGACGCAACGACTTGTGTCTTGGTCGCGCTCCCTTCCTTCTCCCGTGGGGCTGTCTCTCGACCGCTTTGGTTTCTTCGGAATCAGTGAGCCGATCGACTGGGTTCTTCCGCGTTACTTGTCGAGGGTAGTCTGGACCTCTTGTGTGTGAGCCGAACTCAGCGCGGAGGGGGGTAGGATGAGGTCGACATGATGTTCAAGGACGGCTTCTGAATCGTCGGGGACCCCGTACTCTGCGCCTCTTGTTCGCCGGCCTCGCCTGCGCGGTCGGCTCCGTCTTGCCTTGGACGCTCATGGAGGCGGTCCGAGTTCTGCACTTGGGTCACACTACCCGCCGACCCAGCTTCGTGGCCGCGGTCTTCCTGATGTACGCGGTGCTGGCACTGCCCGCGGCGCTGCTGGCTACGGCCGCCGTTCTGGCGTCAGGGCGGCTGCTGCCCGCCTGGTGGGGCGACGACCCCGGACCCGCCTTCGCCTCGGTCGTCCTGCCTGCCATGGTGATCGGGTGGGGCACGCTGCTGGCGGGGGGTTACGCCAACCTGAGGTTCCTTCCCGGCAACCTCCATCCCCTGAGCCTGCTGGCCGACGCGTTGGGTTTGGGGGCCGCAGCGACCCTGGGCTACTTGTTGGTCCGAGGGCTCCTCCGGCGCCGGGTCTTCTTCCGCCCGCGCCTTCGCGCCTTCGGTCGCTGGTCGGGCGTGGCGGTGCTTGGCATTCTCCCCTCCGCCTACCTGGTGGGCCGTGACGGTGGAGAACCGGTGCGCCGTACTCGTGGTGCCCCTCATCCCCTAGATCCGTCGGCGGCCAGGCCTCCCAACCTGTTGCTCATCTCGCTGGACACCCTGCGCTCCGATCATCTGGGCTGCTACGGCTATCCCCGGCCGACGTCTCCCTTCATCGACACCCTGGCCGGCGAAGGAGCGCTGTTTCGGCAATCTCTGTCCCAGGCTTCGTGGACCCGGCCCTCGGCGGCCTCGCTCGTGACGTCGCTCTTTCCCAGCACCCACGGCGTCCTCTACATGACCCATGCCCTGCCGCCCGGGACCACCACGCTGGCCGGGTCGTTACAGCGTCGCGGCTACCGCACCGCGGTCTTCAGCGCCAACACCAACGTCTCCACGACCTTCGGCTTCGGACAGGGCGTCCACGAGTTCTACGAGAGCCTAAGGCCACGGCTCTTGCAGAGGACGCTGCTCTTCGAATCGCTGGTGCGGGTGCGGGTCCCCGAGAAGATCCTGCTGCTGGGGCATGGGCGGGACAACGCTTCGAACCTGGATGCCGACCGCGCCTATCGAGACCGCTGGGTGGTTCGCCAGTTCCGCGAGTGGGTGGGGCGAGCCGGGCCCGAGCCCTTCTTCGCCTACGCCCATCTGTTGGGTGGCCACGCCCCCTACCGGCCGCCGCCACCCTACGCTGCCGCGTTTGCGCGCGGGGAGGCCGATCCCGCCAGCCAAGACCCGCCGTCCGATGCCGGCAACGTGCTGACGCCGGGGCAGCCGGTCTCCGAGACGGTGCGCCAGCGGATGATCGACGCTTACGACGGGTTGGTGCGCTTCTCCGACGACCAGGTGCGGGCCCTGGTGGAGGCGGTGCCCGAGGCCGAACGGGATCGAACCGTGGTCGTCGTCACCGGGGATCATGGCGAGGCCTTCTGGGATCACCAGATCTGGGGACACGGCGGCAGTCTCTACGAAGCCGAGGTTCGAGTGCCACTGGTGCTCTGGGCGGGCGCGCAGGTCCGCGCAGCTCACCCTGACTTCCCGCGGGGTCCCCGGGACGTTCCGGCGAGCACGGTGGACGTCATGCCGACGCTGCTTTCGCTGGCGGGGGCGCGCTGTCCGTCGTGCGAAGGCGAGAATCTCCTGGAACTCGCCGAGCGCGGGCGACGAACGCGGGCGCTCTTGCTCGAGCAGTACATGACGCCGCGCCACTACACCTATGCGGTGCGGGATTCCCGCCACAAGCTGGTGTACACGGACTTCCTGCGGGGCCGGCTGGTCCAGTGGCAGCTCTTCGATCTCGAAAGGGACCCCGCGGAGGCGACGAACTTGCTTGACGGTCCGCCGGGTCCGGAAACGCCGCTCGGCGCCACCATGGAGTCCCTGAGGAGCGCTGCTCTAGCCAAACGAGGCCGGCCGGCCGAGGTGGCGCTGGAGAAGGAGCCCGCCGTGTACGAGGAGCTGCGGGCGCTCGGCTACGTTCGCTGAAGCCCGCGCCGTCAGTGCAACCAACGCGGCTTGTCGTCGTCCTTCCGGACCACCCGCAGGTGCGAGGGCCGGCTGCTTCTTGCGAGTCCCAGCAGGCGGAGCCGCAGCCACAACCGGCGCAGGCCCGGATCGCGGAAGTAGACGAGCGCCAGCAGGATCGAGAAGGCCTCGGGCACCACGACGTGGAAGCCGTAGAAGATGCCGTACAGGATGGTGAGGCCGATGCAACCGAAGACGATCTGCCGCCCCCGCACCGGCAGGATGAACGACAGGAAGATGGTCCCCTCGGGAACCAGCAAGGCCCAGCCGATGAGGAGTCCCGTTAGGCCAGGCCAGGCACCGGCATAGGCGAAGCTCATCACCGCCGGCCAGAGCCAGGCCAAGAGACAGGTGAGTGCCCCCGACCATGCCGTCAATCCCAGATAGAGGAGAAGCAGCCGAGTGGGCCCCAGGCGGTAGGTGAGCTGGCCGCCGATCGAGATCAGGAACCAGCAGGCGAGAACCAGGCCCAGTGGAGCCAGACCGAACTCCAGCAAGGGCCAGGTGAAGAGCCGCCAGACCTCCCCCCGCCAGACGAGCGCGGGGTTGAGGGTCAAAGCGCTAACCCAGGGAAGGCCGAGCTGAAGGGCCAGCACGCCGCCCACGGTGGCGGAGAAGGTGAGGCCCGCCAGCAGAGCCACCACACGCGGGATGCGGGCTCCCAGGATCACGATTTCGCCCTTGAGGGCCTTGAGTTCGTGCAAAGCGTTAGTTGCCCCCGCGTTCGCCGAAGATGGCGGTTCCCACTCGCACCATGGTCGCTCCCTCTTCGATCGCCACCTCGAGATCGTGGCTCATGCCCATGGAGAGCTCGGACCCGGCCAGCAGGCCTCGGCCGGTGGCCAGATCCCGCAGCTCTCGTAGGCGGCGGAAGAGAGGTCGCACCGCCTCCGGGTCCTCCGCGAACGGCGGCAGCGTCATGAGCCCGGTCACGCGCAACCCACCCTGAGCCTTGAGTGCCGCCAGCAGGTCGAAGAGCCGACCCTCGGGGGCGCCGAACTTGGT
>DATECU010000335.1:0-11443 GCA_035286745.1 Vicinamibacteria bacterium
AGCAGCACCTCCTGCGGCCGGCCGTCCTCCCGGACCACGAAGTCCCCTCGCTTGAGGTCCGACACCAAACGTCCCCGTTCGTCGCGGACCGCCACCGTGACGTTGACGGCGTCGAGACCGGCTGAGAAGACCTGACGGGACCCGGCGGGCTGGCCGGAAACCCGCGCTGCCGGCACCGCCAGCAGCAGCGCCAGAACGGCGGCTCGAAGCGGCATAGGAGTGATTGTAGCGCCAGCCGCCTCAGGACCCGAGATCGGCCGGCAAGCTGGACAGCCAGGCCTCGATGGCCCGCCAGGTCTGCTCGCCGGCCAGGGCGTCGTTGTGGCCGGCGCCGGGCACCAGGATCAACTGCTTGGGGCCCGGGAGCACCTCATAGATGCGCTGGGAATGCGCCGCGGGCGTATCCCGGTCGCTCGCCCCGTGGAGCAGCAGCACGGGAACTCGGACCTTGGGCGCGGCCTGTTGGGGAGAGGCCTCCCCCACCGGGAAGTGCCCCGCCGCCTCGGCGAGGGCGAGGGCCTTTTCTACGTCGGAACGGCTGGCGAAGAAGGGGGCCCTCTCGCGGGCCACGGTCTTGAGGTCCGAGAAGGCGGACTGGGCAATCACCCCCCGCACCCGGGGTTCCACCGAAGCCGCCTGCAAGGCCACCGAGGCGCCCAGCGAGGACCCGAAGAGGACGGCGGAGCCGGCCCCCACCGCATCTAACGCTTTAGATAGATCGCCCTTCTCGAAGTACCCGTAGGTGCAGGCCTCGCCCTCCGACTCCCCCTGGGCCCGGCTGTCGTAGAGCAGCAGGTCCCAGCCCTGGGGCACCAGGCGCTCGCTCAACCCCAGGCCGGAGCCGCGGTTGTCGCCGATGCCATGGAGATAGACCAGGAGCCCCCGCCTGGGGGCCGGCGAGCGGATGAGCCAGCCCTTGAGCAGGATGCCGCCCTCGCCGCGAAAGGAGAGGTTCTGGTACGGCCGGCGCGGCTTCTGCGTCAGCGGCTTGCGCCAGGGGTGCAGGATGGCGTTGGCGCCCCACTCCGGCGGAAAGCAGCCAGCGAGCAGGAGCAGGGCCGCCAGGCCGGCCAGCCGCTTCTTCACCGCCGGCTCACTGCAAGACCTCCACCACCCGCACCGCCAGCTCGACCTTGTTGAAGGGGGGCATGACGTAGGCGCCCTGCACCAGGTCGCGCGCGGCCAAGAGCGCCTCCTGGGCGATCTTGACCCCCTCCAATTGCGCCGCCTCCCCCGAGCCCGCCTGACGCATGCGCTCCAGGATCTCCCGCGGGATGCTCATGCCCGGCACCTCGTTGTGCAGGAACTCGGCGTTCTTGTGGGAGTAGAGGGGCAGGATGCCGATCAGCACCGGGGTCTTCAGGTGGCGGATCAAACCCAGGAAGCGCTCGACCGTCTTCGGGTCGTAGACCGGCTGGGTCATGATGAACTCGGCCCCCGCCGCGACCTTCGCCTCCAACCGCCGGACCTCCTTCTCCAGGTCCGGCTTGCTGGGGTCCGCACCACAGCCGATGAGCAGGCCCAAGGCCGGACCGATGGGATTCCCGGCCAGATCGCAGCCGTGGTTCAGATGGTCCAGGATCCGAATGAGGCCGATCGAGTCCACATCGTAGACGGCGGTGGCGTCGGGGTAGTCGCCCAGCTTGGGAGGATCGCCGGTGATGGCCAGGATGTTGCGAAGGCCCATGGCGTGAGCGCCCAGGAGGTCCGACTGGATGCCCAGCAGGTTGCGGTCGCGACAGGTGTAGTGGAGGATGCTGTCGATGCCCACCTTGCTCTCGAGCAGAACGCACAGCGATTGGGCGCTCATGCGGGCCGAGGCCCGGGGCCCGTCGGCCACGTTGATGACGTCGATCTCGTTCTCCTTGCAGTACTGGGCCCGATCCAGGATGCGGCCGGGATCCGCCCCCTTGGGCGGGTCCAGCTCGACCGAAACCACGAACTTCTTGTTGAGCTTCCGGCCCAGCGCGCTCTTCTCCTCCCGGGGAATGGGCGCCGGGGCCTCCTTGGGGCGGCGGGGCGGCAGCACCGCCACCACCTCCCGGGCCGGCTGCACCATCCGCACCGAACGCACCAGGTTCCGGATGTGGGCGGGAGTGGTCCCGCAACAGCCGCCCACCAGCGTCACCCCGGCGGCCAGGAAGCGCCGGGCGTGCTCGGCCATGTACTCGGGGGTACAGAGGTACACGTAGCGGCCGTCGACCATGGCCGGCGCGCCTGCGTTGGGCATGGCCGAGACCTTCACCGTCTTGGCCACCGCCGCCATGCGCTGCACGGTCTCCAGCATCGGCTGGGGGCCCTGCGAGCAGTTGGCCCCCACCACCGCCACCCCCCACTCCTCGCCGGCTTTCACCAGATCCTCGGGCCGGTCGCCGTAGAAGGTGGTCCCCTCCTCGGTGAAGGTCAGCGAGACCACGATCGGGAGATCCGCGAGGTCCTTGATGGCGGTTACCACCGCCCGGGCCTGGTCCAGAGCGGGTAGGGTCTCGGCCAGGAACAGATCGACCCCGCCCGCCAGCAGGCCCTCGATCTGCTCGCGGTACGCACTCACCGCTTCCTCGAAGCTGATGTGACCGTATGGCGCCAAGGGCTTGCCCAGGGGACCGATGGAGCCGGCCACCAGGGCCCGGCCCTGGGCCGCCTCCCGCGCCAGCCGCGCCCCCTCGCGGTTGATCTTCGCCACCTGGCCTTCGAAGCCGTGGGGGCCCAGCTTGAAGCGGTGGGCGCCGAAAGTGTTGGTCTCCAGGACCTCGGCGCCCGCCTCCACGTACTCCTGGTGGATGCCGCCAACCAGGGCGGGGTTGGAGAGGTTGAGCTCGTCGAAACAGCGGTTCACGAAGACACCACGGCTGTACAGCACGGTGCCCATGGCCCCGTCGCAGACGACGACGCCCTCGCCGATGCGTTCAAGGAAGGGTCGGACGGCGGCGGCCTCGGCTTTGCTGGTCATCTCGGTGAGTTTAGCGTGTCCCGGAACCGGCGGCCAGGCAGGCGGTCCGCCTATGACACGGCTCTAGCGGGTGCGGCGAGCCACGTAGTCCCGCACCAGATGCTCGATGACCCGCCCGGTCTCCGCGGTCAGGTCCACGAAGCGCACCCCGATGCCGGGAGGCAGGCTGTGCACCGGATGCTGCTGCCGGGTGTTCTGCCAGCTCACCAGACACCCGATCTCGATCTCGCCCTCGCGGCCGGGGACGGCGAACTGCAAGACCACGCGGTCGCCCGGGTGGGGCATGACCGCGTTTTGCCCGTCGCCGCTGGCGGTGAGGTCGTCCCGCGCCACGTAAGCCCCCATCACGTTGATGTTGACCAGGAAGAAGGACCCGCGGCGGCCGTCGTCGAGTCTCAGGCTGCAACGCCGGACAAAGGGGACCCGCAGCAGGCCGCTGGAGGGCGCCGACATGCCCCTAACGCCTCCTGGCGGCACGACGCCGCCCCCGCCCCATCGTCACCAAGCGCCCACCTCTGTCCTCCGGATGCCCGCAGGACCGGTCACCCGGTCCCGGGCGCCCGAGCATGACTCAGGACGTCCCGGTCCGCGGTGATCTAGCTTACATCAGCCGGAAAGGACCAACCGGTCCTGGCCGGAACGCCGGGTGACCCGTTCCCGGTCCAGGTACTCGAGGAGTGGGATCACGAACTTGCGGCTGAGGCCCGTCAGCTCCTTGAAGGCCGTCACGTCCAGGCGGGACCCGGGAGGCCAACGCCGTCGCACCTCGGCCTTCAAGGCGGCCAGGTGTTCACGATGGACCAGAAGCTCGCCCACGCGGGCCAGGATCCCCTCCGCCGCCAGCACCCGAGCCACCCGCTCGGCCAGGCGCGGGTCCAGCCCAGCCGGGGGTTGAGAGGGGTTGAGACCCTGGAGACCCGCGGCCTGGGCCGCCTCGATCAGGGCCTGCCGGGCGCTCTCCTCGGCGGGCGTCAAGCGCACCTCGCGGCCGGCCAGAGCCACCGCGTCCGGGCCGAGACGGACCTTGCCTTGCTCCGCCAGCGAATCCACGACCTGCTCGAAGGCCCCTGGCGGCGCGTGCGCGAAGGTCCGACGCCGCAGCTCCTCTCTGGGAAGGGCGGCCTTCAAGGGGTTGTCCCGGTGAAAGCGCGTCAGCTCCGCCAGCGTGGCCTCGGTCAGGGAGGTCAGGGCCTGATGGGACAGGTAGCTCACCGGATCGCGCCCCACCGCCACCACACCGGCCACCGGGACGAAACCTCTCGCCAGCTGCTCCACCGGTATCGTCAGGCGCATGGCCAGCCGGGGTGCCGGGAGGCCGGCGAGACCGGCATCCTGGACCATGCGCAGGGCCGCCTGCTCTCGGGCCTCGGCCTCCGAGGGCAGGCTGCCGGCGTGGGACCGCCGCTTCCTCGGGGGCAAGGGATCGAGCACCACGGCGCCGCCGATGGTCACCGGCGGCGAGTAGGAGCGGAGGATGAGCCGATCCCCCCAACCGGCAACCGCCCGCGACTCCAGGCGGAGTTGGGCCAGGCCACTTGCGCCCGGGTCGATCTTCGGAGCGCCGAGAATGCGGGCCCGCGCCAGGACCTCGGCGCTCTTCAGGTGCACGCGGACCCGGGTCTGGTCTTCGAGAGGCTTCTCCCCCGGCAGGAGCGAGAGCCTCACGTCCAGCAGCGAGGTCGGCTCGAAGCTGCCCGGCCGCGCCACCACGTCGCCACGCGTCAGCTCCGAGACCTCGATCCCGGTCAGGTTCACGGCCGCCCGCTGACCTGCCTCCACCCGAGACGCCGGTTCGCCGTGGACTTGCAGGCCACGCACCCGGCTTCGGAGACCGGCCGGGAGGATCTCCACCTCCGCGCCTTCTTGGAGGCTCCCCGAGACCAAGGTGCCGGTGACCACGGTGCCGAAGCCCCTCAAGGTGAAGACCCGGTCCACCGGTAGGCGCAGCAAACCCTGGTCCGCTCGCTTCCCTACCCCGGCTGCCAGGTCTCGGAGCGCCGACCGCAGGTGGTCGAGCCCGGCACCGGTCTTGGCGGACACTCGGAGGATCGGCGCCGCCTCGAGGAAAGAACCGTGCACCAGCTCCCGCACCTCCAACTCGGCCAGCGCCAGCATGTCGGCATCGGCCAGGTCGCACTTGCTGAGAACGACCAGGCCGCTGGGGACATCCAGTAGGCGGCAGATGTGAAAGTGCTCGCGGGTCTGCGGCATCACCGACTCGTCGGCGGCCACCACCAGCAGCACCGCATCCAGGCCGTGGGCCCCGGCCAGCATGTTGCGTACGAAGCGCTCGTGGCCGGGGACGTCGATGAAGGACGCGACCAGCCCCTCGCCCAGGTCCAGGTGGGCAAAGCCCAGATCGATGGTGATCCCGCGTTCCTTCTCTTCCTTCAGGCGGTCGGGGTCGGTTCCGGTCAGCGCCCTCACCAGCGCGCTCTTGCCGTGATCGATGTGACCCGCGGTACCGACGATCAGGGAACCCATTGAGTCAACCGCCACCAGGGAGCCGCACGCCGACGACCGCACCCTGGGGCCCCGGCCGCCGGTTCGGCAGCGCCGGGCTCTACACCACGGCCCGTGGCCGCTTCAGCTCCCGGCGCAGTCGGGCCGCCTCTTTCTCGTACCCGGCCTGACCCATGAGCGCATAGGCCGCGATCTTCCCGGCCTCCACGCCCGGCTGGTCGAACGCGTTGATGCCGTAGAGCTCGCCGGAGAGGGCGGTCTGGAACTCGAAGAGGTAGATGAGCTGGCCCAGGGTGTGGGCGGAGACCACCGGAATGCGATAGGTGAAGTGGGGCCGCCCGGCGGCAGTGAGCGCAATCTCGGTTCCCCGCCGCTCGGCCGCCAGCAGCTCCCCCAGCGTGCTCCCCGCGAGGTACCCCAGCGAAGTCAGGTCGCGGTGGAGCTTGGGAATCCGCACCTGCTTGCGGAAGGAGGTCACCTCCAGGAAGGTGACGACCTTGTCGTGAGGCCCCTCCACATAGAGCTGGACCTGAGAATGCTGGTCGGTCGCGCCCAGCGATGTCACCGGGGTCTGCCCGGTCTCGACCTTCTCCCCTCGGCGGTTCAGCCGCTTGCCGAGGCTTTCCGCCCAGAGCTGCCGGTACCAATCGGCGAGGTGAAGCAGGGCATCGGAGTACGGCATCAGCACCTGGATGCTGCGGCCGCGGCGGGTGGCCATCAGGTGCAGCAGTTGGGCTCCCAGCACGCCGACGTTCTTCTCCGGCTGGGCCGACCAGCAGTGCCGCCGCATCTCGCGGGCGCCGTCCAGGAGGGCGTGGACGTCCGCGCCCAGGAAGGCCGCGGGCACCAGGCCGACCGGCGTCAGCACCGAGAAGCGACCGCCCACGTTGGGCGGCACCGGCAGCGTGGAGATCCCCAGCCGGCGGGCCAGCACCAGCAGGTCGCCCTTCTGGGGGTCGGTGGTGGCGCTCCAACGCTTGAGGTGAGAGGGGCCCAGGCGCTTCTCCATCCACTTGAGCACCACCAGCAGGTTGGCCATGGTCTCGGCGGTGGAGCCCGACTTGGTGATCACGTTCACCGCCGTGCGCTGTGGATCCAGTCCCTTGAGCTTGGCGTCGACGCCCTCGGGGTCCACGTTGTCGAGCATCACCAGCTTTCGTTTGGCGGGTCGGAGGGCCGTCTCCAAGGCCAGGGCTCCCAGCGCGGAGCCTCCGATGCCGTCCACCAGGAGCGTGTCCGCCAACCGAGCCAGCCGCCGGCCTTCAGCCAGGCTGGCCTCGATCGCCTGTCGATCGTCAAGGATCGAGTCGAAGCCGCAGCTGCCTCGGTCCAGCTCGCGCCGCAGCCTCTTGAGGGCCGGCGTGGCCTTGCGGCCGGCGGCCTCGATCTCCGGCCGGGTGAAGCCCGCGCTTCCCACGCGGTCCTTGAGGCAGCCGGTGAAGTCCAGGCTCACCCGCTCGGCCATCTAGTCCTCCCGGCTGGTGGTCACGCCGAACACCGCCTCGGCGGTCTTGTGCAGCTTGGCGGCTAGCGCCAAACGCGCTTCCTTTTCCGCCCGCACGATGAACGAGTAGTTCTCGCGGGCGATCTTGATCAGGAACAGAAGCTCATCGCGCGTCAAGTTGAGCACGATGCGGTTCTGGGTCTGATCGAAGAACCCCTCCAGCAGCTTGTCACGCAGCCTGAGGCGCGCCTGCTGCTCCTCGTCGGTGATGAAGTGGTACTCCTGGCGAGTGACCTTCTGGAGGAAAATCAGCTCACGGCTGGACAGGTTGAGAGCGACGCTCTTGGCTTCAGACATGTTGGTCCTCCTCGCCCGGGCTTGAGTAGGTGGGCCCCTCGGCTGCGTTCGTCGTCCAGGAAACAGGCGGGTATTGTAGCGGAGTCAGGGCCAGACCGTCACTTTCGTTTCGAGCGCCCGCTCGCCCGGCGCGGTCTGGCCGGCTTGTCCTCTTTGCGGCCCCGCGGCCGGCTGCGGGGCGTTCCGGGGCGGGCCTTCTCGGCGCCCCCGGCCGCCCGCTTCAGCACGTCCACCAGGGCGAAATCGATCTGCCGGCGTTCCAGGTCCACCCGCACCACCTGCACCTCGACCCCGTCTCCCAGGCGATAGGTGTTCTTGGTGTTCTCGCCCTTCAGACGGTGGGCCTTCTCGTCGAATGCGTAGTAGTCGTCGCTCATCGACGACACGTGAACCAGGCCCTGGACGTAGATCTCCGTCAGCTCGACGAACAAGCCGAAAGCCTGCACGCCGGTGACGTAGCCGGCGAACACCTCCCCCAGCCTGTCGCTCATGAAGCGGACCTTCTTCCACTCCGTGAGCTCTCGCTCGGCCTCGGCGGCGCGGCGCTCCATCTCCGAGAGGTGGAGGCCCATCTCCTCCAGGGTGTCCCGGCGGCCGGCGGCATCGGGGCGCTGACCGTGCTGCAGCGCGCGCAGGGCCCGGTGCACCACCAGGTCGGGATAGCGGCGGATGGGACTGGTGAAGTGAGCGTACATCTCGGTGGCCAGGCCGAAGTGGCCCAGGTTCTCCTGATGGTAGCGAGCCAGCTTCATGGTGCGGAGCAGCAGCGTCGACACCAAACGCTGCTCCGGCTTGCCCTCGATCTGGCGGAGCACCAGCTGGAAATCCTCGGGCCTGATCTCCGCCAGATTGGTGGGCAGCCGATAGCCGAAGGATGCGGCCAGCTCGCAGAAGTCCTCCACCTTGTCGGGATCGGGGGGCTCGTGGATGCGGAAGAGGGCGCCGGCACCCGCCTTCGACAGGCGTTCGGCGACCGCCTCGTTGGCGGCCAACATGAACTCCTCGATCATGCGCATGCTGTCCAGCCGGTCCTCGGCGATGATGGCTTCGATCTCCCCCAAAGGGCCGAGCACCAACTTGGGCTCGGGGAGATCGAGATCGAGGGCTCCCCGCTGGTAGCGCCGCTGCCGCATCAGCTTGGCCAGCTCGTCCATGCGCATGCACAGGGGGACCAAGGGCGCATAGCGCTCGCGCAGCTCCCGGTCGCCGTCCACGATCTTCTGGACCTGCTGGTAGCTCATGCGAGCCAGACTGCGGATCACACCGTCGTGGAACTCTACCCGCTTGACCTGGCCCCGGGCGTCCAGTTCCATCACCACCGTCTGGGTCAGCCGGTCCTGGCCCTCCACCAGGCTGCAGATGTGGCTGGAGAGGGCGTGCGGCAACATGGGCACCACCCGGTCCGGGAAGTAGACCGAAGTCCCGCGCAGGTAGGCCTCTTGGTCCAGGAGCGAACCCTGGGCCACGTAGTGGGCCACGTCGGCGATGTGGACCGCCAACAACCAATGGCCGTTAGGCATGCGGTCGAGGCTGATGGCGTCGTCGTGGTCGCGAGCCGTCTCCGGATCTACCGTGCAGGTGGCCCAGGGCCGAAAGTCGGTGCGATCGGCGAGATCCTGGGGCCGCACCTCGCGCGGCACGGCGGCAGCCTCGGCGTCCACCTCCGCCGGGAAGGCGTCCGGCAGCCCGTACTTGGCCATCACCACCTTGAGATCGACGCCGGGGTCTTCGAGCCGCCCCAGGACGGCCACCACCCGGCCGATGGGGTTGCGGGTGGCCGTCGGCGGCCGCGTGATCTCGGCGCTCACCATGTCCCCCGAGACCGCCCCCGCCTCTTCGCCGGCCGGGATGAGAAGCTCGTGCAGGACCCGCTTGTCGAAGGGCACCAGGTGGCCGCCGAACCGCCCGTCTTCCTGGTAGCGCCCCACCAAACGCGTTAGCGCGCGCTCCAGAACCCGGATGATGCGCCCCTCGGGCCCCTTGGCGGAGGTGCGCTCGACGCGCACCACCACCCGGTCGCCGTGGAGCGCCTCCTTCAGGTTGACGGCCGACACGTAGATGTCGGGCTGGTCCTTGGTCTTGCGCTCCGGGGCCACGAAACCAAAGCCCGAAGGATTGCAGGTGAGACGCCCGACCAGCAGGTTCATCCGGGAGGGCAGGCCAATGCGGGCGCCGCGGATCTTCACCACCTCCCCGTCGGCGAGGAGCTTTCGCAGGACCGTCTTCAACTCCCGCCGGTCCTCGCCCTCCAGGCCGAGCCGGCGGACCAGGTCCCGGACCGAGACCGGCTTGCCCAGGTCGCGGAGGGTGTCGAGAACGGAGTCACGAAGGGGCATGGTCGCCATCAGGATTCGGATTCAGCTATCAGCCGGCAGAGCGGTGTGAGATCGGCCGGACCGCCAGGCACGCGGGGTCCGGGCGCCAAATGCTACCGCACGAAAGACGAAGCGCGCTATTGCCGGTCAAGGCCCAGTCGACCGTCACCCTTGCGCCGGACGGTCGAGCGGCCACTCACTCGGGGGGTTATGGTGCCGGAGGTGGGACTTGAACCCACACTAGCCGAAGCCAACACGGCCCTGAACCGTGCGCGTCTGCCAATTCCGCCACTCCGGCAGCGGGACGAAGCGGCAGTCTACCAGGCCCGCCGGACTCCCGCAAGGCAGGGGGAACCACCGAATCGCCCAGGACAGGCCTCACTCCACAAACCAGACGGCTTGCGCGCGGATGGTGTCGTACATTGCATCGGGCGCCAGGTCCGCGCCGTTGGGCCACGCTACGGCGCCCGAGACGACGGCCGCTTGCGCCAGGAACTCTGGGCTCCTGAGGGGCTCGAAGACGGTCCCCACGACCTCCCTTCCATCGAGGAACTGCTGCATCGCGACCTCGCCGGTGGTGCCATCGGCAAAGCACACCCGCAGCCTGGCTTGCGGCAGGACCTCTACCGAAGTGACGCGCCAGTACATCTGGATCACGATGCCGAAGAAGACGCTGAGTGTGGGCATGCCTCAGACCGCCCTCAGGCTGGAGCTCTGCTCCAACGACCTGCAAAGCACCGTTCTCTGCCATCGAGGATTGTAGGCCCATTCACAGGACCGCCCGCCGAGCCGTCTTTCTGAATCAGTTCCGAATCAGAATCACCGCATCACCGCGATGCCGCGCCAGTCCAGCCGGTCGGGTCGTGGGATCCCGGCTGGCCGGATGCTATCCTCCGCCGTCCAAGGTCAGGAGGCAGATCGATGGCCGAAGCAACACCGGTCCCCGAGCACCCACCGGAGAGCGAGACCTTCGCCACCCTGCTGTTGCTGGCGGAGCGCCGCACGGGACGCATCCCGGCGGATCTGCTGGTGCGCCACGTCCTCTCGGTCACGGCCCACGCGGGGTGGCCGGTGCAGCGGGCGGCGCTGGAGGCGGTGCTGCGGCGACTGGCCGCCGCCAAACAGGACGAGCTGGCCGTGGCCTCCGCTCCCCCCGGGGGACTGGGCGCGTATACCACCCGCCGCAAGGATTCGCCGGAGCGGCCCTACACCACGCTGCTCCAGCAGCTCGATCCACTGCGCGGGAGTTGCGACTGCCGCGACTTCCTGCGCAATTCGCTAGGCGTGTGCAAGCACCTGCTGGTCGTCCTCGCCGAGAGCGTGGGCGTGCGCCGCAAGGCCGGCGGTCGCGCACCGCGCCCGCGGCGAGTGCCGAGGCTGACCTGGGACCCCATCCGCCCGCTCACCGGCCCGGGGGACTGGATGGAGCGCGTGCGCCTGGTCGGGCCCGACGGCTCCGCCACGACCACGGCGGCCGAGGCGCTGCGCCCTCACTTCCGGCGCCAGCAGGATGACGGTGCGCTCCTGCTGCGCTCCCCGCGGGCCGACGACGCCCGCTGCCGCCTCGATCTGGCCGAGACGCTGCTGGCGGCCACGACGCGCAGCGGCGAGTTGGCCGCCGACCCGGCGGTCGCCGCCCTCCTCCGCCAGGAGAGCGAGCGCTGGGCGCCGTTCGTCCGCGGCCTGAAGCCGGCTGCTATCAACAAGGCCCTGCGCGGGATCAAGCGCCCGCTCTACCCCTACCAGAGAGAGGGCGTGCATCGCTTCCTGGCCGCGGGCCGGCTGGTGATCGCGGACGACATGGGGCTGGGCAAGACCGCCCAGGCCATCGCCGCCGCCCATGTCCTCTTCCACACGCAGGGCGTGGAGCGCGGCCTGCTGGTGGTCCCGGCCAGCCTGAAGGACCAGTGGCTG
>DATECU010000336.1:0-12478 GCA_035286745.1 Vicinamibacteria bacterium
GCCCCACCGTGTTCGGCCCAGGCCTTGGCCCTGGCCAGCCCGCGGATTGCGTCGCCCTGGACCAGTGGCCTCAAGCGAATGCTCAGTCCCTCGAAACCCAGTCGGCACACTGTCCTCCGAGAAGATGCGGAATCGCTGGCCGCGCTAGGAGCTGATCGCTGCCTTGCCGCGGATGTGGTAACTTACGGCCCCGGCGAAGTCGTTCCCGGACCGGCTTCTCCCGAAGCGAGAGCCATGCCACCCCTAGCCACGGACGCCCTGGTGCTGCGCACGTACCCCATGGGTGAAACCAGCCGGGTGGTCGTTTTGCTGTCCCGCGAGCGAGGCAAGCTCCGCGCCGTGGCCAAGGGGGCACGGGGACCGCGTTCACGGTATCGTTCGGCGCTGGAGCCCTTCTCGGAGGTCCAGGTGGAGCTCTTCGGGCGCCAGGGAACCGAGCTTTACCGGTTGGGGGGATGCGAGTTGCTGCGCTCCGCATTCGGGGTGGGAAGCCGGGGGCTGGAGGCGGCGCTCTCGCTCTCCTACTTCGCCGAGCTGATCGACGCCTTCTCCCAGGAAGGGGAGGCGGAGGACGCCGTCTACCGTCTGGCCAAAGCCGTCCTGGCGGCAGTTCGAGAAGACAAGCCGGTCATGGTGCTGGGGCGATATCTCGAGGCGTGGCTCATGAAGCTCCACGGCATCTACCCGCCGCTCGATCGCTGCTCGGCCTGCGGCGGGCCGCTCCCGGCCGGAGACCTCCGCTTCCACGCCCAGGCTCGGGGCTTCGTGTGCACCGCCTGCGGTCCGGCCTCGGGGCCCGTGCTTTCCCCGGCCACCCGGCGCTTTCTGGTCGAGGTCTTCTCGCGGCCGCCAGGGGCTCAGGATGAGGCTTCCGCCAAGGCGGCGGCTCCCCTCGAGACCTTTCATCAGGACCTGATCAGCCACCATCTGGAAAGGGGACTGCGCTCGCACCGAGTCCTCAGGGACGTGGCGCGGGAGATGCGCGGATGAACCTGCAAGACGTGATCTTCGCCCTCGGCAAGTACTGGGCCGATCGGGGTTGTCTCATTCATCAGCCCTGGGACGCCGAGGTGGGGGCGGGGACCATGCACCCCGAGACCTTCCTCCGCGTGCTGGGGCCCGCTCCGTGGAGGGTGGCTTACGTCCAGCCCTCGCGACGGCCTGCCGATGGCCGCTATGGCGAGAACCCCAACCGACTCTACAAGCACCACCAGTTCCAGGTGATCCTGAAGCCGGTTCCCTCCGGCATTCAGGACCTCTACCTGGACAGCCTGAGAGCGTTAGGCATAGACCCGGCCGCCCACGACGTCCGCTTCGAGGAGGACAACTGGGAGTCGCCCACCCTGGGGGCCTGGGGGATCGGCTGGCAGGTGCTCCTGGACGGCCAGGAGATCACCCAGTTCACCTACTTCCAGCAGGCGGGCGGGGTCGACCTCTCCCCGATCTCCGCCGAGCTCACCTACGGCCTGGAGCGGATCGCCATGTATCTCCAGGATGTCGACAACGTGTTCCGGCTGCGCTGGTCTCAGGACCGGCTCTACCGCGAGGTCCGCCACGAGGAGGAGTACCAGCTCTCGCGCTACTCCTTCGAGCTGGCCGACGTGGGGCTCTTCCGCCAGCTCTTCGACAGCGCGCTGGCCGAGGGCTGGCGAGTCCTGGCCGCGGAAGGCGGCCGTACCCTGCTGGCCGCCTACGACTGGTGTCTCAAGAGCTCCCACGCCTTCAACGTGCTGGACGCTCGGGGCGCCATCTCGGTGAGCCAGCGGGCGGGCATGATCCTGGGCATCCGCAAGCTGGCTTGCGCCATCGCTTCTCGTTATGTGGGTGGCGAACCCCCGGCGGAGGCGGCTCATGCCTGAGCGGAGCGAGTTCCTGCTGGAGATCGGCTGCGAGGAGATTCCGGCCGGCTGGCTGGGCGGCCTGGGCGAGCAGTTGCGGGAGCGTTTCGCGGAGGCGGCTTCCCGCGAGCAGCTCGCGCCCTCGGAGATCCGGGCGCTGTGGACGCCTCGCCGTCTGGTGCTGGCGGCCCACCTGCTCTCGCGACAGGCCGACCGCGAGGAGAAGATCTGGGGCCCCTCGCTCAAGGTGGCCAAGGACGCCTCCGGAAAGTGGAGCGGAGCCGCCCAGGGCTTTTCCCGCAAGGTCGGCGTGGCACCTGACGGTTTGGGTCAGGGCCGGAAGGACGAAGCCGGCGAGGACTACCTGCTGTTCGTGAAGCAGGTGGCTGGGCGGGGAGCGGCCGAGGTGCTGCCCGCCATCTTGACGTCCTTGCTGCGCGGGCTTTCCTTTCCCAAGCGCATGAGCTGGGATGCCTGGCTCGACGACGGAAAGGGCTCCTTCCCCTTCGGCCGACCCATTCGCTGGCTCCTGGCGCTGCTCGAGGGTCAGGTACTCCCGCTGGTCATCCATGAGCAAGAGGACGGGGCCCAGGGCGGGGTGGCGGTCACGGCGGGTGCGGAGAGCCGTGGACATCGCTTCCTGCCCCGGGGCCGCAGGCCGGTCCCCTTCGCCGTCTCCTCGCTCGGCGACCTCCAGCAGCGGCTGCGCGAGCACTTCGTGATCCTCGATCCGGAGGAACGGGCGGCGCGCATCGAGCAGGGACTCCAGGTGGCGGCCGCGGGCGACCTCCTTCACGACCCCAGCGGTTTGGCGGAGGAGTGGCGGGACTTGGTGGAATACCCGACGGTGGTGTCGGGGCGGATTCCTGAGGAGTTCCGCAGCCTGCCGGCCGAGGTGCTGGAGACGGTGCTGGTGCACCACCAGAAGTACGTGCCCATCGAAGGCGAGGGCCGGGAGGTCGTGCGTTTTGCGGCCATCACCAACGGCGACGGGTCGAACGACGCCGAGATCGTGCGCGGCATGGAACGGGTGGTGGTGGCGCGGCTCCGGGACGCGGCCTTCTTCTTCGAGGAAGACCGCAAGCGGCCGCTGGCGGAGCGGGTAGCCGAGCTGGCCGGGGTGACCTTCCACCAGGGCCTGGGGACCTATGAGGCCAAAGCTCAGCGTTTGGTGCGGCTGGTGGACACCATAGGGGAGACCCTGGGCCTGCTCACCAAGCCCGAACGCGAGTCGGCCCGGCAGGCGGCGCTTCTGGCCAAGGCCGACCTCACCACCCTCATGGTGCGCGAGTTCCCGGAGCTGCAAGGGGTGATGGGCGGCATCTACCTCAGGGCGGAGGGCAGCTACTGGGAAACCGTGGCCGGAGCCGTGCAGTGGCACTATCACCCGCTTTCGATCGAGGAAGGCGCGCCGCCGCAGGGCCGGCTGGCGGGCAGCGACTCCACCGTCTTCGCCGCGGTGTCGGTGGCCGACAAGCTCGACACCCTGGCCGGCTACTTCGGCCTGGGCCTCACGCCTACCGGGAGCAGCGACCCCTACGGTCTGCGCCGGGCGGCCCAGGGCGTGGTGCGGGCGATCCTGGACTTCTGGGTGGCCGATGTCAACGAGCGGCGGCCCAGCCTGCGCGCGCTGGCGGCGGAGGCGGTGGCTGGCTACGGCGGCGCCCTGAAGCGCCCGGCTCCCCAGCTCACGGAGGAGCTCGCGGGCTTCCTCTTCGACCGCCTTCGTTATGTGCTCGTGTCCCGCGGCTTCCCGGCCGACGAGGTGGAGGCCGTGCTGGGAGCCCGCGAGCCGGACGCGCTCGACGATCCCATGGAGTGTCTGGATCGGCTGCGGGCGCTGCACCAGGTGCGGGCCGAGGTGCCCCACGACTTCGAACAGCTGGCGGTGGCCTTCAAGCGGGCCAAGAACATCGTGGGGGAGGGTCCGCACCCGGCCGCGGACCCGGCGCTCTTCGAGAAGGACGCCGAGCGCGAGCTGTTCGAGACCGTGCGCAAGCTGGAATCGGTAAACGGCGGCTACGAGGCCCGCCTGCGATCGTTAGCCACCCTGGGCGGACCGGTCGATCGCTTCTTCACGGACGTTTTGGTCATGGCCGAGGACCCGAAGCTCCGGGCCAATCGCCTGGGGCTGCTCTCCCCGGCTCTCGCTCTCTTCTACCGCATCGCGGACATCTCAAAGCTCGGAGGTTAAGGTGGCCCAGTACGTCTACTTCTTCGGCGGCGGCAAGGCGGACGGCAACAAGGACATGAAGGACCTGCTCGGCGGCAAGGGTGCCGGGCTGGCCGAGATGACCAACGCGGGTCTTCCCGTGCCTCCCGGTTTCACGGTGTCGACGGCGGCCTGCAACCTCTTCGTGGAGCGCGGAGGGTCGCTGCCCCCCGGGATCGACGACGAGATCCGGGTCGCGCTCGGTCGCCTGGAGAACCTCATGGGCAAGAGGCTAGGCGCGCCCGACGACCCGCTGCTGGTGTCGGTGCGCAGCGGCGCCAAGTTCTCGATGCCGGGGATGATGGACACCATCTTGAACCTGGGCCTGAACGACAAGTCGGTGGCGGGGCTGGCCGCCAAGACCGGGAACGGCCGCTTCGCCAAGGACTCCTACCGCCGTTTCATCCAGATGTACGGCAACGTGGTTCTGGGTATCGACAAGGACCGCTTCGAGCACGAGTTGTCGGCGGTCAAGAAGAAGGCGAAGGCAGCCTCCGACGTGGAACTGGGCGAGAAGGCGCTCGATGAGGTCATCGAGCGCTACCTGAAGGTGGTGGAGCACGAGACCCACCAGGCCTTCCCGCAGGACGCCAAGGTCCAGCTCCTGGGCGCCCGCGATGCCGTCTTCAGGTCCTGGATGAACCCGCGCGCCGTCACCTATCGCAAGCTGAACGACATCCCCCGCGACCTGGGGACCGCGGTCAACGTGCAGAGCATGGTGTTCGGCAACATGGGCGACAGCTCGGCGACCGGGGTGGGCTTCACCAGGAACCCGGCCACCGGGGCCCGCGAGTTCTACGGCGAGTTCCTGCAGAACGCGCAGGGGGAGGACGTGGTGGCGGGCATCCGCACCCCGCACCCGATCGCCGATCTGGAGAAGGTGATGCCGGACGCCTACCGGCAGCTCCGGGAGATCACCACCCGGCTGGAGCGGCACTACAAGGACGTTCAGGACTTCGAGTTCACGGTCCAGGACAACACGCTCTACATGCTGCAAACCCGAAACGGCAAGCGAACCGGGGTGGCGGCCGTTCACATCGCGGTGGACATGGTGGAGGAGGGGATCCTGACCCCCCGGGAGGCCCTGCTCAAGGTCGAGCCGCAGGCGCTGGACCAGCTCCTGCACCCGGTTTTCGATCCCAAGGAACGGCTCCGCGCGGTGGTGGCGGCCAAGGGCCTGCCTGCCTCGCCGGGCGCGGCCACCGGCGCCGTGGTCTTCACCGCCGACGACGCGGTGGCCTGGGCCGGCAAGGGCAAGCGCGTGGTGCTGGTGCGCATGGAGACGGTCCCCGACGACATCCACGGCATGAGCGTGGCGCAGGGGGTGCTGACGGCAACCGGAGGCATGACCTCTCACGCCGCGGTGGTGGGCCGCCAGATGGGCAAGCCTTCGGTGGTCGGCTGCGGGGCGCTCGCGATCGACAGCAAGGCCAAGAAGCTGAAGGTGGGAGGCAAGCTGATCGGCGAGGGCGACAGCATCTCCATCGACGGCAGCACCGGCGAGGTGATCCTGAAGGAGCTGGCCACCAGCCCCTCGGAGGTGCTGCGGGTGGTCGAGGGCAAGCTCAAGGCCGATCGCTCGCCGCTCTACCAGAAGTTCGAGAAGCTCCTCGGCTGGGCCGACGAGACGCGGCGGCTGGGCATCCGGGCCAACGCCGACATCCCCCGCGACGCCAAGATCGCCTTTGCGTTCGGCGCGCGCGGCATCGGGCTGTGCCGCACCGAGCACATGTTCTTCGCCGAGGAGCGCTTGCCTCACGTGGTGGCGATGATTCTGGCGGCGGCCCGCGGCCAGCGCGGTCTCGACCTCAAGCGACGGCTCGACGAGCGTTTGGCGGAAGCCAAGGGCAGGCAAGGGGCCGAGATCAAGAAGGAGCTGGCCCAGGTCAAGGCCGAGTACGGCAAGGCCATGACCGATTACACGGGTTCGCTCAAGAAGCTCTTGCCCATGCAGCGGGCGGACTTCGCCGGGTTGTTCAAGGAGATGCACGGCCACCCGGTCACCATCCGCACCCTCGATCCGCCGCTCCACGAGTTCCTGCCCAAGCGGGAGGAGCTGATGGTCGAGATCGCGATTCTCAAGGCCAAGGGCAAGGGCGGCAAGGCGGTGGCCGAGAAGGAGAAGCTGCTGCGCGCCATCGAGGAACTGCACGAGTTCAACCCCATGTTGGGCCATCGGGGTTGCCGCCTGGGCATCACCTACCCCGAGATCACCCGCATGCAGGCCCGTGCCATCTTCGAGGCCGCCTTGCAGGTGGCCAAGCAGGGCATCCCCGTCAAGCCGGAGATCATGATCCCGTTAGTGGGACACGTCGAGGAGCTGCGGCGGCAGAAGGCGATCGTCCTGGAGGAGGCGAAGCGGGTTCTGGGGGAGAGCGGGTCGGGGGTCGACTACCTGGTGGGCACCATGATCGAGGTGCCGCGCGGCGCGGTCACCGCCGACGAGATCGCCGGTGAGGCCCAGTTCTTCTCCTTCGGCACCAACGACCTGACGCAGATGGGATTCGGCCTCTCCCGCGACGACGCCGGGAAGTTCCTGGCCTACTACCAGGACCACGGGATCCTGGACAAGGACCCCTTCGTCTCGCTCGACACCTCGGGCGTCGGCCAGCTGGTGGAGATGGGCGTGAAGAAGGGCCGTTCGGTGGTGCCCGACCTCAAGATCGGGGTTTGCGGCGAGCACGGCGGCGACCCGGCGTCCATCCGCTTCTTCCACCAAGTGGGCCTCAACTACGTCTCCTGCTCGCCCTATCGGGTACCGATCGCGCGTTTGGCGGCGGCGCAGGCGCAACTGGAGAAGCCGTCGGGGGACTGACCGCCAACAGCAACCACATGCTGAGCTATTACCGCAGTACGGGCGGGAAGGTGGAGTGCTTCCAGGAGTTCCGGCCCGAGCTCTACACCGAGGCTCCCGGCGCTCTGCACTGGATCGATCTCGAGGATCCCACCGTCAAGGAGGCCGGCATCCTCGAGGATCCTTTCCACTTCCATCCGCTGGCCATCGAGGACTGCCTGGCCGAGGTCCACCACCCCAAGGTCGACGACTACGACGACTACATCTTCATCATCGTCCACGGGATCCGTTTCGACGGCCCCCGCGACGAGTTCGTGACCCGCGAGCTGGACATGTTCGTGGGGCGGAACTTCATCATCACCCACCACCGGGGACACATGCGTTCCATCACCTCTGCCCGGGAGATGTGCGGGAAGAACGTCATCGCATCGCTGCCCCGGGGTGTCGACTTCCTGGCTCACCAGATCCTGGACCAGATGTTCGAGCACTACTTCCCCAACCTGGACGCCATCGAGGACAAGATCCAGCTGGCGCAGGTGGAGGTGTTCGAGAAGCCGAACCGAGAGACCCTGGACCGGATCTTCGCCTTGAAGCGCGACGTGATGCGGCTGCGGCGGATTTGCACGCCGCAGCGGGAGATCGTCCATCGCCTGTCCCGCGGCGAGTTCCAGGTGATCAGCCCCAAGGCGGCCATCTACTTCCGGGACATCTACGACAACCTGTATCGCATCGTGGACGCGTCATACGCCTACCAGGACATGACCCAGGGCACCCTCGACGCCTACCTGTCCTCGGTCAGCAACCGGCTGAACGAGACCATGAAGCGGCTGACCGTGATCGGCGCCGTCTTCGCGGCCCTCACCGTCATCACCGGCGTGTACGGCATGAACTTCGAGCACATGCCGGAGCTGAAGTGGCGCTACGGGTACTGGATGGTGTGGGCCCTGATGGCGGCGATCTCGGGGGCGCTCGTCCTCTGGTTCAAGAAGAAAGAGTGGATCTGACTGTCGAACGCGGACGGCCGCCGACGGCTTCCGCGGCGTCCGTCCTGGACTCCTCGTCCGCGGGAGGGCGCTTCACCGTGTTCCGCCCGCTCGGGAATGAACCCCTCGCCGGCGGCGAGGAGGCCCTCCCTGCGGGCGCTTTAGCGGCGCGGGCCCGCTCCTGCGCACGAGCACCATGCCCCGCGTAGAACGACTCCCCGACGATCTGGTGAACAAGATCGCCGCCGGCGAGGTGGTGGAGCGCCCCGCCTCGGTGGTCAAGGAGCTGGTGGAGAACGCGCTCGACGCCGGGGCCTCCTCCGTCCAGGTCGAGATCGAGGGCGGCGGCAAGCGGCTGATCCGGGTGCGCGACGACGGGTCCGGCATGGCGCGGGAAGACGCCGAGAGAGCGCTGGAGCGGCACGCCACCTCCAAGCTGCACCGAATGGAGGACCTCCATTCGTTGGGCACCCATGGCTTCCGCGGCGAAGCCCTCCCCTCCATCGGCAGCGTGTCCCACCTAGTACTGCGCACCCGTGAAGAGTCGGCTGCCTCCGGCACCGAGATCGAAGTCGAGCACGGCCGGCCGCGGGAACTGCGGGAGGTGGGGCACCCGCGCGGCACCACGGTGGAGGTGCGGGACCTCTTCGGGGAGGTGCCGGCTCGGCGCAAGTTCCTGCGCGCCGATTCCACCGAGACCTCCCACCTGGCCGAGACCCTGACCCTGCTGGCTCTGGCCCGGCCCCAGGTGAGCTTTCGTTTGGCGTCGCAGGGGCGGGCCCTGATCCAGGCCCCGGCCGCTGAAGACCTGCGGGCCCGGGCTTTCCAGCTCTTTGGTGCCCGCTTCATCGAGGACCTGGTGCCGGTCGAAGGTGGCGCCGACTGGGCGCGGGTCCGAGGCTTGGTCAGCCGGCCCGATCACCCCGGCCCCGCCCGTTCCAACCTGCGGCTCTTCGTGAACGGACGGGCGGTCAGGGATCGGGCGCTCACCAAGGCTCTGGCCGAGGCCTATCGCGCAGCCAGCGCCGGGGATCGCACCTACGAAGCGGTGCTGTTCCTGGAAGCCCCGCTTCACCTGGTGGACGTGAACGTGCACCCCGCGAAGGCGGAGGTCCGTTTCGCCGACATGAGGACCGCGTTTGCGGCGGTCCAGTCCGCGGTGCGCGAGGCGCTGTCGGGGGCAGCGCGGGGCCTTCCGCCGGCAGCCTACACCCGGGGCGTGGCCCGCGCCGTCGCACGATTCCTCGACGGAAGCGGCGTGGTCGGCGAGGCTGCGGGGTCGCCTTATGGCTCACCCGGTGTGGCCGACCCGGCTCGACCTCAGCAACGGGCGGGCGTGGTGACCGAAGCTCAGCCGGATCAGGCGCTGCTGGCGGAGGCGGTAGGCGGCGCTGCGACGGTGCTGGGCCAACACCGCAACACCTACATTGTGGCCAGCGACGGCCTTGAGCTCCTGCTGGTCGACCAACACACCGCTCACGAGCGGATCCGCTTCGAAGCCCTTATCGAGGGCCTGGAGCAACGGACGGTGGCGTCTCAAGGGCTGCTGGCGCCCCTGGTGGTGAACCTACCGCCGGCGCTCTTGGCCGTGATCGCCGAGCACGCGGAGACGCTGGCTGCCCTCGGCTACGACATCGACGACTTCGGAGCCGGCTCGGTGAGGGTGCGGGCGGTTCCCGCCGTCCTGGGTGCTAGAGATCCGGGGCCGGGCCTGCTGGGCGTGCTCCAGGACCTCCAGGAGCGTGAAGCCGCCGAGTTCCTGGTCAGCGCGCCCAGGGAGCGTTTGGCGGCCACCCTGGCCTGCCACTCGGCGGTGCGCGCCGGGCAGCCGCTTTCCCGGGAGACCATGGCGGCGATCGTGGGCGATCTCGCCCGCACCCGTCACCCCACCCTGTGTCCCCACGGGCGCCCCACCAGCGTCCGCATCCCGCGCCAAGACCTGTCCCACTGGTTCGGCCGCACCGGGTGGCGGCGCCAGTGAGCAAGGCGAAACAAGACGATACGCTAGGCGCAGTGGTTGGGAGCGTACTCGCGGAAGGCCTCGAGCAGTCGCCTTGTGACGGGGCCGGGCTTGCCGCTCCCGATGTTCCGCCCATCGACGGTGCTGATGGGAATCAGCTCCTTCAAGGTGCTGGTGATGAAGGCTTCCTCGGCGGCGAAGAGATCGCCCGGCACCAGCGGCTGCTGGCGAGCCGGGAGGCCGATCGAGGGGCCGATCTCGAGCACGACCGCCCGGGTGACCCCGGCCAGGATGCCCGCGGCAAGCGGCGGCGTGACGGCCTCTCCACCCTGTACGATGAAGAGGTTGGAGCCTGCGCCTTCGGCCAGTTCGCCCGCCGCGTTCAGCAGCAGCGGCTCCATGGCTCCCTGGGCCTGGGCTTCTTGAACCGCCAGGATGTTGTTCAGGAGGTTGCAGCACTTGATGGCCGGATCCAGGGCACTCGGGTGGTTGCGCCGAACGCTGGAGATGATGACCGGTACGCCCTCGGTGTAGTACGAGGCGGGGAAGGGCTGGTAAGGCTTCGCCAGCAGGACCACGGTGGGCCCCTTGACGCGGTCGAAGCGGTAGGAGACCTCGCCCTCACCCCGGCTGACGATGATCCGGACGTAGGACTCGTCGTTTCCGGCTCGGGTCAGCAGCTCCTCGAGCCGTTGAGCGAAGACGTCGTCGGCGTCCGGGATGGCGAACCCCAGGCGCGAGGCCGAGGCCCGGAGCCGGGCCAGGTGTCGTTCCAGGTGAAAGGGGCGTCCCCGGTAGGTGCGCAGGGTCTCGTAGACGCTGTCGCCGAAAGTGAAGCCGTTGTCCAGGACCGACACCGTGGCCTCGGCGGCTGGCGTGACCACCCCGTTGACGGAAGCAAAGAAACCCATGTGGATGACCCCAGGAAGCCGCGAAGGTCACGGCGAGCGCGAGGCTAGCAGAGGGTCGCCGGAAGAGTCAATGAGCCAATGAGCGATCTTCAAGCCGTGATTCTGGGAGTGCTGCAGGGGCTCGGGGAGTTCTTGCCCATCAGCAGCTCGGGCCACCTGATCGTGGCCCCCTGGCTGTTCGGCTGGCCGCCGCAGAGCCTGTCCTTCGACGTGGCCCTTCACCTCGGGACCCTGGTGGCGGTGCTCTTGGCCTTCGCCGGGGATTGGAAACGGTTGGCTGTCGGCGGCGCCAAGGGCGTGCTCTCGGGCCGGCCCTTCTCGCAGCCCGAGGGCCGGCTGCTGGGACTGCTGGCCCTGGCATCGGTGCCGGCGGCCATCGCCGGCGTCTTGCTCGACGACTGGGCGGAGACCAGCTTCCGCTCGCCGGCTCTGGTGGCCACGACCATGGCCCTGATGGGAGGCGTGCTGCTGTTCGCCGATCGGCGGGCGAACGGAGCGACCGGCATGGCGGACGCGATCACCCTGCGCGACGCCCTGCTCATCGGTCTGGCCCAGTGCCTGGCTCTGGTGCCTGGCGTCTCCCGATCGGGAGCCACCATGAGCATGGCGCTGCTGCTCCGCTACAAGCGCGAGGAGTCGGCGCGATTCAGCTTCTTGCTGGCCACCCCGGTGACCTTCGGGGCTGCCGTGGTGAAGGTCCCTCACCTGCTGAGCGAGGGTCCGCTGACGCCCGTGTTGCTGGGCACGATCGCCGCCCTGGTGTTCGGCCTGCTCAGCATCAAGCTGCTCTTGGCTTACGTCCGGACCCGCGACTACCGCCCCTTCGTCTACTACCGCTGGGCTTTCGCCGCTCTGGTCTTCGGTGTGCTCTTGGTGCGTGGCGCAGGGCTGGGCTAGAGTGTTCGGATGCTTCCGGTCCTGACCTCCGCGGAGATGCGAGAGGCCGACCGCCGGACGATCCAGGAGATCGGTCTTCCCGGCGCGGTGCTGATGGAAAACGCCGGGGCGGCGGTGGCGGCGGTTTTCGCCACCCGCTTCCCGGGCGCCCGCCAGCCGGTCATCCTCTGCGGCAAGGGCAACAACGGCGGTGACGGGTTCGTGGTGGCCCGTCGGCTGCTCTCGCTCGCGCCTACCGCATTCCTCTTCGCCGCCCGCGCCGAGGTGCGCGGCGATGCCCTGGTCCACATGGGCGCCTTCGAGCGTTCGGGCGGCCGCCTGATCGAGGTGCGCGACGACACCGCGTGGGACGAGGTGCGCAGCCAGGTGCTGGCCGCGCGCTTGGTGGTGGATGCGCTGCTGGGGACCGGCTTGCGCCAAGAGCCCACCGGGCTTCTGGGCCGCGTTATCCGCGAAGTTCAAGCGGCCCGAGGGCAAGGCATGACGGTGCTGGCCGTCGACATCCCATCCGGCGTGTCTTCGGACATGGGTGAGGCGCCTTGGGAGTCGCTGAGCGCCGACCTCACCGTCACTTTCGCGGCTCGCAAGTACGGCCAGGTGCTGGCGCCGGCCTGCGACCGAGTGGGCGAGCTGCTGGTGGCGGACATCGGGATCCCCCGGTCGGTGATCGATGCTGCAGGCCCCAAGCTGTGGGTTCTGGAGAAGACCGATGCCGCCCAAGCCGTCGGGCGCCGGGAGCCCGGCTCGCACAAGGGCAACTTTGGCCGGGTGTTGATCGTTGCCGGCTCGGTGGGCAAGACCGGCGCCGCCATCCTCGCCGCCTCCGGCGCCTTACGCATGGGTGCCGGCCTGGTCACCGTGGCCACCCCCGAGCCGGCATTGC
>DATECU010000337.1:0-20488 GCA_035286745.1 Vicinamibacteria bacterium
CGTGACCTCGGGGCGAGGAGCGATCGGTGGCCGCGGCGTGGTCGCTCGTCTCTCCGTGCTTCTGGGATCTCGGCAGGTAGAGCCGGATGGTCGTGCCGTGCCCGGGTTCGCTGTAGATGTCGGCGAAGCCGTTGTTCTGTCTGACGACTCCGTAAATAGTGGCCAGGCCCATGCCGGTGCCCCTGCCCTCCGGCTTGGTGGTGAAGAAGGGCTCGAAGGCGCGCTCACGGGTGGCTTCGTCCATGCCGATTCCGGTGTCGCTCACCGCCAGCATCACGTAGTCGCCGGGCCGTGACCCCGGACGGCGCTTGCAGTAGGCGTCGTCGGCCGTGATGTTGGCGGTCTCCACCGTCAGCTTGCCGCCGTCGGGCATGGCGTCCCGGGAGTTGATGGCCAGGTTGGCGATCGCCTGGTCGACCTGCGAACGGTCCATCAAGACCGGCCACAGCTCCGGGGCCAGCGCGAACTCCAGCGCCACGTCCTCGCCGATGATGCGCTGGAGCAGGCGCTCCATGCCCCTGAGCTGCGCGTTCAGGTCGAGCACCTGGGGGGCGATGGGCTGCTGGCGCGAGAAGGCCAAGAGCTGCCGGGTCAGCTCGGCGGAGCGCTGGCCGGCATCGCGGATCTCGTGCAGGGGTTTGTAGATGGGGTCGATGGGCCGCAGCTTGCGTAGCGCCATGTCCGCATAGCCGAGGATCACGCCCAGCATGTTGTTGAAGTCGTGGGCGACACCTCCGGCCAGCCGGCCGATCGCTTCCATCTTCTGGGATCGGCGCAACTGGGACTCGAGCCGGCTCCGCTCCTCCTCGGCCCGCTTGCGCTCGGTGACGTCCTCGGCCACCCCGACAACGCGATAGGCGTTTCCGACAGCATCCGGTACCGGGAAGGCTCGGTCATGGATGACGCGAAGGCTCCCGTCGGGACGCACGATGCGGTACTCCTCGTCGTAGGCCCCTTCCGCCTGCCGGGTGAGCGCCTCCCGCACACGTGCCCGGTCCTCGGGGTGCACCGTCTCCATCCAGTCACCTGGGCTGGTGTAGAGGCTCTCGCAGCTCCGTCCCCAGATCTTCTCGTAGGCGGGGCTGACGTAGAGCATCGTGGTCTTCGGGAAGTCCGTCATCCAGAAGACCTCTTCGATGCGGTCGGTGAGCTGGCGGAACCTCTCCTCGCTCTCGCGGAGGCGTTCGATGCTCTCGGTGCGTTCGGTGACGTCGCGCAGGATCACCGTGTAGATGCTCTTTCCCGCCACCTGGGCCCTCGAGATGGAGGCCTCGATCGGAAACTCCGAGCCGTCCGCCCGCAGACCGTACAGAGTGCCCAGCCGGCCCATGGCCCGAGTGGTGGCGCCGGTGTCTGCGAACTCCTGAACGTGGGTTCGGTGGTTGACCCGAAAGCGCTCCGGCATGAGGCGCTCCAGGTGCTGGCCGATAGCCTCGTCGCGCGAGCAGCCGAAGAGCTTCTCCGCCGCCGGATTGAAGAGCAGGATGCGCTGCTCGGCGTCGATGGAGATGATGGCGTCCATTGCCGAATCCACCACGCTGGCCAGCCGCGCCCGGCTGTCGCGCAGCGCGGCCTCTTCCCGAGCCAGCAGCACCCGGTGGTGCGCGTTCTCGATCGCCGCGGGGAGGGCGTAGAGGTAGTTGGGGTTCTTGACCAGGTAGTCGGTGGCCCCCAGCCGCAGCGCCTGGGTGGCCACCTCCTCGTCGCCCTGGCCGGTGACCAGCACCACCGGGACGTCGAGGTGGCGATCCTCCCGGACGATCTTGAGCACCTCGAGCGCGCTGTCGCCGGGCAGCCGGTAGTCGAGGAGCAGCACGTCCCAGGGGCAGGCCTGGTTTGCATCGCCGGGCAGCCGACCGAGTGCCGCCCTCCCATCGCCCACCACCTCCAGGCGGATGTGGGGTGCGTGCGTCTCCAGGTGGTGCTGGGTGAGCGCGATGTCCGCCCCATGGTGTTCCGCGTAGAGCACGCGCAGCGTGCCCGCCCGGCGGGCCACCTCGGCGCGGAAGCGGCCCAGGGCGGTCTCGAGGGTGGTGGGCAGGCGCGTCACGTAGCCCTCGCGTTTGGCGATGTAGTCGTCGGCGCCGGCCTTGAGCGCGGCCACCGCCACGTCCTCGCCGCCGGCCCCGGTCAAGATGACGACCGCGACCGGCAGGCCCTGGCCGCGGATCTCGTGGAGCAGATCCAAGCCGTTGCCGTCGGGCAGCCGCAGGTCGGCCAGCACCACGTCGTAGCCGGCCCCCGCGGCCAGCAAGCGACGGGCCTCGGCCAGCGACGGCGCGACATCGACGGTCGCCTGCGGGTTCGAGCGCGTGATCTCCCGCCGCGCCAGGTCGGCGTCGGATGTGTTGTCTTCGAGGTAGAGGATTCTCATCAGGACCCCGGCCCCTGGGGGGGCTTGTTCAGAATCGTCCAGTAGAGGTCGATGTGGGCCGCGACCTCCAGGAAGGCGTCGAAGTCCACCGGCTTGACGATGTACGAGTTGGCCCCGAGCCGATAGGCGGCCTCGACGTCGCTGTCTTCGGCCGAGGTTGTGAGCACCACCACCGGGATGGTGCGGAAGACGGGATGGCTCTTGATGTGGCGCAGCACATCCATGCCGTCGACCTTGGGGAGTTTGAGGTCCAGCAGGACTACTGCTGGCGGCGGCTCGCCGGCCTCCCAGCGCTGGATGCAGGCCAGTGCTTCCTCGCCGTCGCGGGCCACCTCGATGGGGTTGGTGACGTGGCGGCGCTTGAAGGCGCGAACCGTCAAGTCCACGTCCATGGGGTTGTCCTCGACCAGCAGAATCGGGCCGTTCAGGTCGCTCATGTTCTACCTCGGGATCTCGATGAAGAAGGTCGCCCCCTGGCCGGGTTCGCTTTCGGCCCAAACCCGGCCGCCCATGCGCTCCATGGCCTTCCGCACCATGGCCAGGCCGATGCCGGTGCCGGGGTAGTGCTCGCTCCTTTGCAGGCGCTGGAAGACCTCGAAGATGCGATCGTGGAACCTCATCTCGAAGCCGATGCCGTTGTCCCGCACCCACAAGAGGCAGCCCTTCTCGCCTGCCTGGCCGCCGATCTCGATTCTGGGCTGACCGACGTCCGTCGTGAACTTGAGCGCGTTGTCGATCAGGTTGCGCAGTGCCAGGGCCAGGCCCTGCCGATCCGCCGACACCGCCATCGCCGGCACCTCCATGCTGGCAAGCACACCGCGCGCTCGAAGCTCGTCGGCGCGGTCGGCGAGCAGGGATTGGGCCAGCGCCGGCAGGTCCACCTGCATGGCCTGGAGCGGCCGTCGCTCCAGCCGGGAATACGCCAGCAGGTCGTCGATCAGCCGGCTCATCTGGGTGCTGGCCTGGCGGATGTTGTGCAAGAAGCTGCGCCCCTCCTCGTCCACCTGGCCGGCGTGGTCTTCGAGCAGCAGGCGGCTGTAGCCGTCGATGCCGCGCAGCGGGGCCTTGAGGTCGTGGGAGACCGAGTAGGCGAAGGTCTCCAGCTCGCGGGTGCGGGCATGGAGCTCGGCGGTGCGGTCGGCCACCCGCTGCTCCAGCTCGGCGTTGAGCTGGCGGATCTCCTGTTCGACCCGCTTGCGCTCTGTGATGTCCTCCGTGAATATGACGATGCCGCCTATCTCGCCGCCGGCGCGTTGCCACGGGCGGGCTTCCCAGCGAATCCACTGGGTTGTACCGTCGGTGCGAATGAAGGCGTCCTCCTCGCACTTCTCGGTCGCCCCGGCCAGGCAGCGGCGATGGACATCGATCCAGCGCTCTGGGATCTCGGGAAAGACCTCGTAGTGGCTGTGGCCGATGATCGGCTGCTCGGCCAGGCCGTAGTCCTCCATCCATCGGCGGCTAACCACCAGGTATCGCATCTCGCGATCGAACATGGCAATGGCCGCCGGGGCGTGTTCGGCGTAGAGCCGGAGCTGCTGCTCTCGCTCGTGCAAGGCTCCCTCAGCCCGCCTGCGCTCGGTGATGTCGCGCACGATGGCGAAGTACTCCTGGCCTGCCAGGGGCCGCGCGCTGACCTCGGCCGGGAACGTCGTGCCATCCTTGCGGAGATGCACCCATTCCGCAGAGTGCGGGGTGCCCGCCATCATCACCGGTACCTCGGTATCGAGTCGGCGCCGCTCGTGCTCGGCCAGGACGTCGGGAAGGCGCAAGCCAAGGAGTTCGTCGTGGCTGTAGCCCAGCATCTTCAGGCCTTCGGGATTGGCGTCGACGTACCTGTGGTCGGGCCTCAACAGGAAGATGCCGTCAGCCGCCTGCTCGAACAGGTTACGCAGTCGCTGCTCGCTCTCGCGTAGCGCTTGAAACAGCTGATGCCGCTCGATGGCCACGCTCGCCAGGCGTCCCCCTCGTTCGACGGCTGCAAGTTCCGAGGGCTCCGGAGCCCTGGGCTCGCGGTAGTACAGCGCGAAGGTGCCCAGCACGCGATCCTCCGACGACATCACCGGCACCGACCAGCAGGCGCGGAGCCCGTGAGCCAAGGCGAGGTCCCTGTAGTCCCGCCAGAGCGGATCGGTCGCGATGTCCGAGACCACGATGGTCCGGCGCGTGTAGGCCGCGGTGCCGCAGGAGCCGGCGGCTTCACCGATCTCGGCCCCGTCGATGGCGCGCCAGTAGGCTTCCGGAAGGCTGGGGGCGGCGCCGTGACGGACGTGTCTTCCGTCGGCGTCCAGGAGCAATACCGACGCCAGCGTGCCAGGGAACATCTGCTGGTACGACAGCACGAGGCGGGTGAGCAGTTCCGGCAACGGGTCGCCCTTCGCCAGCGCCTCCAGCACCGCCCGCTCGTTGGCGGTCTGCATCTCCGCGTGCTTGCGTTCGGTGAGATCCAGATGGCAGCCGAGCATGCGCACGGGGTGGCCGGTGGCGTCAGAGATCAACTCCCCGCGGGCCATGATCCAGCGGTAGGAGCCGTTCTTGTGGCGGAAGCGGAACTCGACCTCGTACTCGGGCCGGGGATGGGCCAAGTGGTCGTTGATCGCTTCGAGCGTGCGATCCAGGTCCTCGGGGTGCACGCGGGTCCGCCACTCCTCGAAATCGTCGGCGATCTCGTGGTCCTGGTAGCCGATCTGGCGCTTCCACTCCGGGGAGAAGTGGACGTGGTTGGTGCCCAGGTCCCAGTCCCAGAGCCCCACCTTGCCAGCCGTGGCCGCCAGGCGCAGGCGCTCCTCCGCCTGTCGGATCGCCGCTTCCGCCCGCTTGCGCTCCGTCACCTCCGAGAAGTAGATGGTCAGGCCGTCGGCCGAAGGGTAGATCCGGTTCTCGAACCAGCGGTCCCAAGGCTCGTAGTGCTGCTCGAGCAGGACCGGCTGCTGGGTCTCCCGGGCCTTGATGTAGGCTTGGTGAAACGGCTGGCCAACGCCCTCGGGGTACTCGGTCCAGATGTGCCTACCGATCAGGTCCTCGGGCTTCTGCCGCTGCAGCATCTCGGCGGCCTTCTGGTTGACGTAGGTGTACCGCCAGTCGTTGTCCAGCGCCACGAAGCCGTCGCTCACTCGGTCCAGGACCGCGAGGAGCAGATGGCGGGAGTCGTCGGCTGCGCTCAGGCCGGTGGTGAGGGCGAGCTGGGTCTCGCGGAGTCGGTCCTCCGCTAGCTTGCGGGCGGTGATGTCCTCGACCACGGAGACGAAGTAGTCGGGGCTCTGGTCCTGCCGGCGGACCAGGGAGACGGTGAGGTTGACCCAGACGATGGCACCGTCCCTGTGGAGGTAGCGCTTCTCCCTCGAGTAGGTTGGGATCTGGCCGCTCAGCACCTGCTGCACCTGGCCCAGGTCGGTGTCCAGGTCGTCGGGATGGGTGATGTCCTGGAAGGTCCGTTGCAGCAGCTCCTCAGGGCTGTAGCCGACGATCTCGCATAACTTTTGGTTTGCCCTCAGCCAGCGGCCGTCGGGCGCCACGTGCGCCAGGCCGACCGCGGCCTGCTCGAAGGTGGCGCGGAAGCGCGCTTCGCTCTCGGCGAGCGCGGCGTCCGGTCTCTCGCCGAAGCTTGACATTGGCCCTTCGGGTACGCTACGCCCAGGCTCGGGAGGGCGTCAAGCGGCATAGCGACGTCGCGACGTCGCGACGTCGTCGCAAGCCCCGGGTCATCCTATCCGCGAGCGGGGGGCCGAGGTGCGAGCAGGACTTGCCATGGCTGTTAGGATGAGGGCATGGAAGAGCTGACCGCCGCCGACGTCGACCGCCGGACCGACGCGCTGCTCGAGGAAGCGGAGGCCTATTTCATGGGCGAGGGTGGAGTCCACGCCGCCGCGGCCGCCATCGCGGAGCGTCTGGCCGAAGCCGGGATCGACTATGCGATTGCGGGCGCCATAGCCTTGGGCGAGTACGGTTTCAAGCGCCTCACCGTGGAGGTGGACGTCTTGATACGGCGCGAGGACCTCGATCGCTTCAAAGCGGAGTGGGTTGGACGCGGCTACCGCGACGTCCGACCGGGAGGCAAGGCGGTTCGGGACACCGTCAACAACGTCAACATCGATTTCCTTCTCAGCGGGGACTTCCCCGGCGATGGCAAGCCCAAGCCGGTGGCGTTCCCCGACCCACGAGACGCGGCGATCGCAGGCGAGAGATACCGGGTCCTCTCCCTCCCCCGGCTGGTCGAGATGAAGCTCGCATCGGGCATGACCGCGCCCCACCGGCTGCAGGACCTGGCCGATGTCCTGCGTCTCATCCGGGCTGCCGGCCTCCCGCGCCACTTCGCGGCCCAGGTCGATCCCTACGTGCGCGGCAAGTTCGAGGAACTGTGGCTCGCCGCGCAGCACCCCGAAGACGACTACTGAACCGGTCCCCCGACCCGCTCGCAGAGAGCGCCCACAGGGCATCCGTGACGCTGGACGTCGCGAGGCCCTGAGCACTCGCGAGCCGGCCCGCACGTAGGACGTTCCCCGGGGCGCCGCGGACCCGTTCCGATCGGTCCAAGACGCCCTTCTCCCATGACCCTCGCCGCGGGCCGCATCGTCCGCATCGGGCCGGCGTTTTGGCGGCGGCGAAGCGCAAGGTAGGATGACCCTCCGCAAGGACGGAGGACATCGTGACGAGAGCCTTGGTCGCCCTTTCCGCGCTGCTGGTGCTGGCCCCAGCACCGCCCCAATCGCCCCCAGCCCCCGCCGCCACCCAGCCGCCAGCGACCGCGGCCGGGGAGAGCCGGCTCCATCCGGACGAGGTGCACCTCAAGAACCTGCGCCAGCTCACCTTCGGCGGCGAGAACGCCGAGGGTTACTGGAGCCCTGACGGCAAGAAGCTCATCTACCAATCGGCCGGCCAGGGCGTGCCCTGCGACCAGCAGTTCGTTCTCGACCTCGCCACCGGCAAGAGCACCCGGGTCTCGAACGGCCAGGGGAAGACCACCTGCGGCTACTTCCTGGACGGCGGCAAGCGCATCGTCTACGCCTCCACCCATCTGGCCGCGCCCCAGTGCCCGGCCAAGCCCGATTTCGCGCAGGGCTACGTCTGGGCCATGTACCCGGCCTTCGACCTGGTCACCGCCAAGGCCGACGGGACCGACCTCACGCGCCTCACCGACAGTCCGGGCTACGACGCCGAGGCCACGCTCTCGCCCGACGGCAAGACCATGGTCTTCACCTCGGCCCGTGACGGCGACCTGGAGATCTACACCATGAGCGCGGATGGCACCAACCTCAGGCGACTGACGAATGAGCCGGGATACGACGGCGGCGCCTTCTTCTCTCCGGACGGCAAGCGCATCGTCTATCGCCGCGACGCACCCATGGACGAGCCGGAACTGGCGCGCTACCGCCAGCTGCTGGCCCAGGGGCTCTATTCCCCCAAGGCGCTCGAGATCTGGGTGATGGACCGCGACGGAGGCCGCAAGCGGCAGGTCACCCGTCTGGGTGCCGCTTCCTTCGCTCCCTTCTTCCACCCCGACGGCCGGCGCATCCTCTTCTCTTCGAACCACCCGGACCCGCGCGGCCGCAACTTCGACATCTACATGATCGGGGACGATGGCAGCGGGCTCGAACGAATCACCAGCGATCCCAGCTTCGACGGCTTCCCCATGTTCTCGCCCGACGGCAAGAAGCTGGTCTTCGCCTCCAACCGCGGCGGCAAGATGCGCGGGGAGACCAACCTGTTCGTGGCCGACTGGGTGGAGAAGCCCTAGTCGCATCGCCGCCACCCCGGCGACAACGGCCAGCAACGGTCGGCTGCTCATGGCTCCTGTCAGCAAGCGAACCCACGGCAAGAAGATCGAGATCCTGAGAAGCGCCGCCGCCGCCTTCCGGCGCCAGGGGTATCACGGCGCCAGCATGGGCGAGATCTCCCGCGCGGTGGGGATGACCAAGGGGAACCTCTACTACTACTTCCGCAACAAGGAAGCCATCCTCTTCTTCTGCCACCAGTACTCGCTGGGCATCCTGCTGGCGCGGCTGCGCGCCGTGCAGGCGTCGCGGGCGCCCGCCGACGTCAAGCTGCGGCGGCTGATCGTGGCCTTCGTCCACATGATCCTCGACGAGCTTCACGGCACCGCCCTCACCATGGACCTGTCGGCGCTGGAGCCGGCCCACCTGGCGACCGTGATCGCCAAACGCGACTGTTTCGACCGAGGGCTGCGCCGGATCATCGAGGCGGGCATCAAGGCCGGCACCTTCGCCCCCGGCAACCCCAAGCTCCTCACCTTCGCCATCCTGGGCGCCGCCAACTGGATCACCCGCTGGTACGACCCACAAGGAGCCGCCGGCTCGGACGAGATCGCCGAGGCCTTCGCCGAGTACTTGTTGGCGGGACTCCGCCCGAGCTGAACGCTGACTGCTGATTGCTGACCGCTCCCACTTCGGTGATAGACTGCGACTTGAACGCTCGTTCAAATCGACGCGGAGGCGTTCCAGATGGAAAAGCGGCGGCTCACACTCCAGGTCAACGGCGAGGCTCGCGAGGTCCTGGTGCCGGTTCACCACAGCCTGCTCGAGGTCCTGCGCGAGGACCTCGGCCTCACCGGAACCAAGCACGGCTGCGAGCTGGGGGAGTGCGGGGCCTGCACCGTGCTGGTGGACGGCAAGCCCGTTCTCTCCTGTCTCACCCTGCCGGTGGAGTGCGAGGGCCGCGAGATCACGACCGTCGAGGGTCTGGCCCGAGGTGGAGAGCTAAGCCCGCTGCAGACGACCTTCAGCGAGCTGGGGGCAGCCCAGTGCGGTTACTGCACGCCGGGCATGCTGCTCACCGCCCAGGCGCTGGTACAGCAGCAGGCTCGGCCCAGCCGCGACGACATTCGTGAGGCGCTCGCGGGCAACCTCTGCCGTTGCACCGGCTATCTGAAGATCTTCGAGGCGGTGGAGCTGGCCTCGGCCCGGATGCGGGGCGAGCCGGAGCCGGCCCCGGTGGCGCCGGAGGTGGTTCGTGGCTGAGGAGCAGCGGACCGACTTGAGCGTGATCGGCAAGCCGCTGCCCAAGATCGACGCCGCGGCCAAGGTCACCGGCCAACTTGTCTACGCCGGCGACCTGACGCTGCCCCGCCTGGCCTTCGCCAAACTGCTGCGTTCGCCCCACCCCCACGCTCGCATCAGATCGATCGACGTCTCACGAGCGGCGGTGCTGCCCGGCGTGCTGGCCACCCTGGTGGGCTCGGAGCTGCCTATCCCCTTCGGCATCCTGCCGGTGAGCCAGGACGAACACGCGTTAGCCATCGACACCGCCCGCTTCGCCGGCGACCCGGTGGCGGCGGTGGCGGCGGTGGACGAGGAAACCGCGGAGGCCGCGCTGGCGCTCGTTGTCGTGGACTACGAAGTGCTGCCCGCCCTGATGACCGTCGAGGACGCGCTGGCGCGGCCCGACTGCCGGATCAACGAGCACGGCAGTCACGGCAACGTCCACAAGGAGGTCTCCTTCGACTTCGGCGACGTGGAGGCCGGCTTCCGCGAGGCCGACCACCTGCGCGAGGACACCTTCTTCTTCGAGGGCAACAACCACCTCGCCATGGAGGAGCACGCGGCGGTGGCCCACCACGGCCCCGACGGCAAGTTGACGCTGTGGTCCTCCACCCAGACGCCGCACTACGTGCACCGTGCGCTGGCCAAGGTCCTGGAGATGCCGCCCGCCCACATCCGCATCGTCGCCTGCTCCAACGGGGGCGGCTTCGGCGGCAAGACCGATCCCTTCGGTCACGAGATCGTGGTGGCCAAGCTGTCGATGAAGACGGGCCGGCCGGTGAAGATCGTCCTTACCCGCGAGGAGGTCTTCTACACCCATCGGGGACGCCATCCGGTGAGGATGTGGGTGAAGACCGGGCTCAAGAAGGACGGCCGCATCACCGCCATGCACTTCCGCACTGCGTTAGACGGAGGCGCCTACGGCAGTTACGGCGTCGCCAGCCTGTACTACACGGGCGCTCTGCAAACGGTGACCTACGAGATCCCCCGCTACAAGTTCGAGGGGGTGCGGGTGTTCACCAACAAGCCGCCCTGCGGACCCAAGCGGGGACACGGCACTCCTCAGCCGCGTTTCGCGCTGGAGTGCCACATCGACCGCTTCTGCCACGATCTGGGGATCGATCCCGCCGAGTGGCGGCTTCGCAACACCCTGGCACCGGGGACGCTGACCGCCAACCAGATGCAGGTCCGCACTATCGGCCTCAAGGCCTGCCTCGACCGGGTGATCGAGAGGAGCGCCTACCGCGAGAAGCGCGAAAGCCTGCCGGACGGGCGTGGCATCGGTCTCGCCGGCTCCGCCTACCTGAGCGGGGCCGGGCTCCCCATCTACTGGAACGCACTGCCGCACTCGGGGGTGCAGATCAAGGTGGATCGGGGCGGCGGCGTCACCGTCTTCTGCGGCTCCACCGACGTCGGCCAGGGCTCGGACTCGGTGCTCGCCTACGTGGTGGCGGAAGAGCTGGGGATCGAGCCCAAGGACATCCGCGTGGTCACCGCCGACACCGACCTGACGCCGGTGGACCTGGGCTCCTACTCGTCGCGCGTCACCTTGATGACCGGGAACGCGGCAATCCACGCCGCGCGCAAGCTGCGCGGGCAGCTCCTGGAGGCGGCGGCCAGGAAACTCGAGGTGCCCGTGGAACGCTTGCGCATGGCGGCGCGGCGGGTGTGGGACGAGGCCGACCCCTCGCGCGGCCTGAGCTTCGCCGAGACCGCAGTGCTGGCGGAGGCCGCGTTCGGGACCCTGGGCTCGGTGGGCTGGTACCGGCCGCCCAAGCCGGCGGCCAAGTGGAAGGGCTCGGGGGTGGGGCCCTCGCCGACCTACTCGTACTCGGCGGCCGCCGTCGAGCTGACGGCGGATCGGGAGACCGGGATCGTCCGCATCGACAAGGTGTGGATCGCCCACGACATCGGGCGCGCCCTGAACCCGCTCTTGGTGGTGGGCCAGCTCGAGGGCTCCGTCTACATGGCGTTAGGCGAGGCGCTGATGGAGGAGCAGGTCTTTCGCAAGGGACTTCACAAGATCCCCTCCATGCTTGACTACAAGAGCCCCACCAGCCTGGACATGCCGGCGGTGGAGTCGATCCTGGTGGAGACCCTGGACCCCGAGGGCCCCTACGGGGCCAAGGAATGCGGCCAGGGACCGCTGCTGCCGGTCATCCCGGCGGTGGCGAACGCCCTCTTCGACGCTCTGGGGGTGTGGGTCGACGAAGTCCCCATCACGCCGGAGAAGGTGCTGGCGGCGCTCGAAGGGCGCTATCGCTCGCCGAAGATGCCCGACTACACCTACCCGGAGACGGTGGTGGTGGCTCCGCTGGAGCCGGCCGCTCCGGCCGCTCCGCCGGCAACCACCGCCCTCGCGGAGGCGCGCTGATGCTGCGGCTGCCGGCGTTCCGTTATGTGGCGGCGGGAACCGCGACCGAAGCCGCGCGGATTCTGGCCGACCAGGGACCGGAGGCCATGGCGGTGGCCGGGGGCACCGACCTCTATCCCAACATGAAGCGCCGCCAGTTCACCCCCAAGCTGCTGGTGGGACTGCGCGGGATCGAAGGCGCGAGCGGCATCGAGGCAAACGGCGGACTCTCGTTGGGCGCGCTCACCACCCTCAGTGCGGTTGCCTCTGATCCTGGGATTCTGGCTCGCTGGCCGGCGGTGGCTCGGGCTGCGTCGCTGGTGGCTTCACCGCTTCACCGCAACGTGGCCACCATCGGCGGCAACCTGTGCGTCGACACCCGTTGCACCTACTACAACCAGACCGAGGCCTGGCGGGCCGCGATCGGCTATTGCATGAAGAAGGACGGCGACATCTGCCTGGTGGCGCCGGGCTCCGATACCTGCTGGGCGGTCTCCTCGTCGGACATAGCACCGGTGATGGTGGCTCTGGGCGCCGAAGCGACCCTGGTGGGACCGCAGGGCGAGCGGCGGATCCCGGTGGGATCGCTCTACGGCAGCGACGGCATCCGCTACCTGACCAAGCGTCCGGAGGAAGTGCTCACGGAGATCTACGTGCCCGACCGGACCGGCTGGCGGATGACCTACCGCAAGCTGCGCCGGCGGGGCTCGATCGACTTCCCGATCCTGGGGGTCGCCGCGGCTGCCAGGCTAGGGCGGGGGAACACGGTGGAGGAGGTGCGGATCGTCCTGGGTGCGGTGCAGGTGGCGCCGGTGTCGGCCAGCGAGGCCGAGGGGTTCCTGCGCGGCAAGGTGCTGGACCGGGACACCATCGACCAGGCCGCGGCCCTCGCCTACAAGCAGGCCCGGCCGCTGGACAACACCGACCTGGCCTATGCCTGGCGCAAGCGCATGGCACGGATTGAGGTGGCCCGGGCCCTGCGCGAACTCGCCGGCCTGCCCACCGGCGATCTCCCACCGGTGGTGGCCTGAACGGAACGGAAACACCCACCACCACCAAGACACCACGTTCTCGACCCTGCGGTGCACCTTCTCGTGTCAGAATCCGTGGCTGTTCCTTGTGTCCTTTGTGTCTTTGTGGTGAATGTCCGTTGAGGGTTTTCCGCGCCGCCGGGCTCTACGCGCTGCTCACCGTGGTCTTCACCTTCCCGCTGGCTCTCCGCCTGCGGATCATGGACCCCGGGGACTCCGCCTACTTCACCTGGGCCGTCGGCTGGGGGATTCACGCCCTCAAGACCGATCCGCTGCGCTTGCCCCACGGGAACATCTATCACCCTGCCCGTTATGCGCTCTTCATGGACGAGCCGGTCCTCGGTACCACGCTCTTGGTGCTGCCGGTGGCTCTCTTCACCGACGACGCGGTGCTGCTCTTCAACCTGGCGCGGCTCCTGACCTACCTGGTCTCGGCACTCACCGCCTACCTTCTGGCACGTGAGCTCGGCTGCGGGGAGGCCCCTTCGCTCCTGGCCGGCGCCGTCTTCGCCTTCTCACCGATCCGCACCGATCAACTCGCCCACCTCAGCACCCTGGGCAGCCAGTGGCTGCCGCTGGCCCTCCTCTTCGTCTTCCGCTTCGCGCGCAGCGCGCGCCCGCGCGACGGCGTGCTGGCGGGCCTCTTCTACGCTCTCTCCGCCTACGCCTGCGGATACCACGGCCTGATCGGTCTGGTGATCCTGCCCGTGGCGTGCCTACCGCTGGTCTGGAAGCGCCCGCATCTCGTGTCCAAGGCGATCCCCGGCCTGATCGTCCTGGGCCTCAGCCTGCTTCCCCTTCAGCTCCTCCACCGGGCGGCCTTCGCCAGCGAGAACTTCGCCCGCCCGGAGACGCACGCGGCCTTCCATTCCGCCGGAATCGAGAGCTTCTTCGCCACCTCCTCGTCGAACTGGATCTGGGGCGAGGTGACGACACCCCTCCGCTCGCTCGGCTCCAACAACCTGTTCCCGGGCCTGGTGGCGCCGGGCCTCGCCATCGCCGGCGCCTTTCGACTGTGGCGAGCGCGCCGCCCGCCCAGCCGGGAAGCGCTGGCTTTGGCCCTGCTGATCGCGGGAGCGGTCTTCGTGGCTCTGGGGCCCGAAGTGCGACTCATGGGCGAGACCCTCTTCCCCAGCCCCTACCTGTGGCTCCGGCGGGTGCTGCCGCCCCTTCAGGGCATCCGCGCCCTGAGTCGAGCCGGCATCTTCATGGCGCTGGCCCTGGCCTGCCTGCTGGGGTTAGGTGCGCGACCCTGGGCCAACCGCCCGCGCCTGCTGGCGCTCGCCTGGGTCGCCGCCCTGGCCGAGACGCTGATCGTCCCGGTGTCGATGCCGGCTTGGGCCCGGGTGATCGACAGCCGCCGGCCCATGCCTCCCGTCTATCAGTGGCTGAAGGCCCAGCCGGTGGAGGTTGGAGTGGTCGAGCTGCCGATGGCCAGGGACGACCTCACCCGGCCCGCGTTCAACGAGTCGATCTACATGGTCCGCGCCACCTGGCATTGGCAGCGACTGGTGAACGGCTTCGCAGGAGTCGAGCCCCAGCAATACCAGAGGCTGCGCGAGCTGACGCGGCGCTTCCCCTCGCCGGAGTCGATCGAGCTGCTTCGCCAGACGAAGGTCCAGTACGTCCTGCTGAACCGCGGCGGCTTCGGGCCCAACCAATGGGCCCGGATCGAGCGCGATTTGCCGGGCTTCGAGGACTGCTGCCTGGACCGCGTCGCCGAGTTTCCGGGCGTCACCGTCTTCGCCATCCGCCCGCCCCCCCAAAGCGACCCCTGAGGCGCGGGGCCGACCTCCGGCGCCATGGCGCCAAACGGGGCCGGGAAGGTCGCGCGCGGCCGACCAAGGCGCCTGGACTGCTTCCTGCAAGGGAGAAGTGAGCGGCTGGGTTCCGCCCTGAGCCTGCGACCCCGATTCACGGGTCGTCGGGTCCGGGACGGCGCTGCTTCCTGGCCCCTCGACCCGCCGTCAGGCAGTCCTCGCAGTACACTATGCCCTGCCATGGGTTAAGGGGGAAGAAGAACGGACTCTGCCAACAGCCACTTGGGGCTACTGGCTACTGGAGGGGAGCGACACGTGAGTCTGACGACTGAAGCCGAGGGATGGGCAGCCAGAATCGTCAAGGACCCGGCCTTCCGCAACGCGGAACTGCGGCGTGCGGGGCTGGTCGAAAGCGTGTCGGCCTTGCTTGCCGCGGTGCTGGCTATGGTGGCGGTGTGGGGGTTCACGGCAGGAGGCGTCACCGTCGGTGGAATCGGTGCGGCGACCATCGGTGGACTGGCGACGCTGTCGTTCGCCACCCTGATGGTGATCGCAGCCGGCTGCGGGATGCGGCGCCGCCTGATACATCTGGCGGTGGAGCTAGGCGCGTCCGCGCGCTCTTGAGAAGACGTACCGGGCCAAACGCGGCCTGGCGGGGCCAGGGCCATCACCGAACGAAGCTGCCGGCGAGTAGTCCAAACGGGCTCTGACGTAGGGCGGACCGCAGGGCCCCCGGCGCGCTAGGACTGTGCCCAACGAAGCGACGGGCGCGGGCGAGACCCGCAGGCCCCAATGACACCGGCGCCCTTCGGCCCGCCCCCGCCCACCTCCCGCAGGTGAGGACCCCCGCTGGACGCCGTGAGGCACGCCCCTTGCACAACCCGCCTCGCAGAGCCGCCCGCCGAGCAAACCATGCGTCTCAGCGGTGCTGGCATCCCCGGCAGGAGAGAACCATGACGATCAAGAAGAGCAAAACGATTGTACGTTCCTCATGGCTCAGGGTTGGATGGCTCCTTCCTCTGGCCCTGGCCGTTGCGGCAGGCAGCGAGGCCGCCACCAAGACGGTCGTCGACACCACCGCCCGCTTCAACTGTCCATCGATCAAGATCGGCGGCGACGGCTTGGGGTTGCTCGCCTACTACGACGAGGACAACGCCAACCTCAAGGTGGCGCACTGCAACGACCTCGCCTGCACCAGCGCTGCGGTGACAGTGCTGGACAGCTACGGGGACATGGGGCAGGAGGTCTCGCTGGCGATCGGGAGCGATGGCTTCGGGCTCCTGGCCTACCTGAACTACACCGATCACAAGCTGAAGGTGGCGCACTGCGACAACGCCGCCTGTTCGAGCGCGGCCTTCAGCACGCTGGGGGACGCCGACGGCGCGATCGCCATGGCGATGGGTTCCGACAGCCGCGGCCTCATCGTCCATAGCCGCAGTTTTGAGGGGCTCAAGGTGGCGCACTGCAACGATGTCGCCTGCACCACCGCGACCTCGTCGAGCGTGCTCGCGGTCAACGGCATGTACGACACCGCGGTGGCCGTGGGCAGCGACGGCTACGGCCTGATCGCGTTCATGGACGCGCTCACCGAGCGGCTCAAGGTCGCCCACTGCAACGACGTTGCCTGCACCAGCTCCACCGTCACTGAGATCGACGTGGCCGACTGCCACACCTGGCTCACGCGGCCGGTGTCGGTGGCCTCCGGTCCCGACGGTCTGGGGCTGATCGCCTACACCGACATGAACCTCGCCCTCAAGGTGGCTCACTGCGAGAACCTCGCCTGCACCAGCGCGACGACGGTGACGGTGAAGAGCAGCATCGGCGACCAGGACGTGGGGTTCACGATTGGCGCCGACGGCCTCGCGCTCATTGGCTATGCTCACCAGAACGATATGATGCTGGCGCACTGCAACAACAAGCTGTGCACCAGAGCCAGCTTCGCGTCCCTCGAGACGGAGGGGCTGGCGCAGAACAAGTCCTTGACGCTGGGCGGCGACGGCGTGCCGCTCATGGGCTACTTCATGTACGAGGGGTTCTACCTAAACCGCCTGAAGGTAGCCCACCTGACCCCTCCGCCGCTCTTCGACGTGATCTTCGCCGACGGTTTCGACTACCTTCCTTAGGCCATGATAGGTCAGGTGTTCTGGGCGCCGCGCCGCGTCACTACTACGTTCCGGCCGGCGCGGGCATCGAGGCGCCGCTCCGCGCCCCGCGCTCGGTCATGCGTCACGGACGGGAGCCGTCAGCGATCCGCGATCTTCAGCTACGACGGGCGGCGAGGGGTTCGAGCGCGGTGTACCCTGCCGTAGCTGGCTGCTGAACGCTGAGAGCTGATTGCCGGGTTCCGTGCCTTGTGGTTTCCGTTGCTGCCGACCGCTCCCCTCCTCCGCTGGCCGTGGTAGCATCCGGCCACGTCCGAGGGGGAGCCATGTACACGACCCTTGCCGACTTCGAGAAGACCTGGGCCCACGAGAGCGAGTCCACGCTGGCCTGCCTGAAGGTTCTGACCGACGCCTCGCTCGCGCAGTCGGTCACCACCGACGACCGCACGCTGGGCCGGATTGCCTGGCACCTGGTGGGCAGCATCAAGGAGATGATGGAGCGGACCGGCCTCAAGGTGGCTGGCCCCGCGGACGACGCTCCGGTCCCCAGCTCGGCTCACGTCATCGCTACCACCTACAAACAGGTCTGCCAGTCCTTTCTGGAAGGCCTCAAGACCCAGTGGAGCGACGAGACGCTGCGCCAGACCGACAGCCTGTACGGCGAGACCTGGAAGCGAGGCTTCACCCTGGACGTGCTGGTGCGGCACCAGACCCACCACCGAGGCCAGATGACCGTGCTCATGCGTCAGGCGGGCCTGCGGGTCCCCGGCGTCTACGGCCCGGCTCGGGAGGATTGGGCGGCCTACGGCCAGCCTCCTCCCGTTGTCTAACCGTGCAGCTCCGGGGCGCTAACCCCGGCTTTCCGGCTTCTCGAAGGGAGCCCGCATGAGCGCACTCGACTGGGTCATCGTGGCCGTCTACTTCGTGGCCTCAGCCGGCATCGGCATCGCCTACGCCAAACGCGCCGGCTCCAGCCTGGAGGAGTACTTCCTCTCCGGTCGCAGCCTGCCCTGGTGGCTGGCCGGGACCTCCATGGTGGCCACCACCTTTGCCGCCGACACCCCGCTGGCGGTCACCGAGCTGGTGGCCAGAAACGGCATCGCCGGCAACTGGCTGTGGTGGAACATGGCCTTCGGCGGCGTGCTCACCGTCTTCTTCTTCGCCCGCTTGTGGCGGCGGGCGGGGATCTTGACCGACGTGGAGTTCACGGAGCTGCGCTACTCGGGCCGCCCGGCGGCGTTCCTGCGCGGCTTTCGCGCCCTCTACCTGGGAATCTTCATGAACTGCGTGATCATGGGCTGGGTGAACCTGGCCATGGGCACCATCCTGGAGGGGATGTTCGGCATCCCGAAGCACCAGGTTCTGCTCTACGTTGGCCTGGCCCTGCTCATCACCGCGCTCTACTCAGCCCTGTCGGGCCTGTGGGGGGTGGCTCTCACCGACGCCTTCCAGTTCGTCCTGGCCATGGTGGGGACCATCACGCTGGCCTTCGTCGTGCTGCCCAAGGTGGGCGGCGTTGCCGGCCTCCAGGCCGCGCTACCGCCCGCGACCTTCAACTTGCTGCCCAGCATCGGCACCGGCGTGGCCGGTGCGGCCGGCGCTTTCGCGCTGAGCTTCTCCGCCTTCCTGGCCTACATCGCGGTGCAGTGGTGGGCCTCCTGGTACCCGGGCTCAGAGCCCGGCGGTGGCGGCTACATCGCCCAACGCATGATGTCGGCCAAGGACGAGAAGCACTCGCTCTTCGCCACCCTCTGGTTCACCATCGCCCACTACTGCGTCCGGCCCTGGCCCTGGATCCTGGTGGCCCTGGCCAGCCTGGTGCTGTACCCGGACCTGGCCGCCGATCAGAAGCGCCTGGGTTATGTGATGGCCATGCGCGATCACCTGCCGGCGGGCCTCAAGGGCATGCTGGTGGCCTCCTTCTTCGCCGCCTACATGTCCACCATCGCCACCCAGCTCAACTGGGGGACCTCGTATGTCATCAACGACTTCTACAAGCGCTTCTTGAAGCCAAACGCCGGCGAGCGGGACCTGGTGCTGACCTCGCGCATCACCACCCTGCTGGTGATGGTCCTGTCTCTGGGTGTCACCCTGGTGCTCGACACCATCTCGGGGGCCTGGGCCTTCATCATCGAGGCCGGCGCGGGCCTGGGTTTGGTGCTGATCCTGCGCTGGTTCTGGTGGCGGATCAGCGCCTGGAGCGAGATCGCGGCCATGGTGGCGCCCCTCGTCACCTACGGCTGTCTTCGGCTCTTCACGAGCATCGCGTTCCCCGACACCCTCTTCGTCATCGTGGGGGTGACCACGGCGGCTTGGCTTCTGGTGACCTTCCTGACCCGGCCGGTGGATGAGGCGACGCTCCACGCCTTCTACCGGCGCGTTCATCCCGGCGGCCCCGGTTGGGCGCCTATCGCACGTGCATTGCCCGAAGTGAGACCGGACGCCGGCATGGCGAGGCTGTTGGGAAACTGGCTGGCCGGCGTGGTGCTGGTCTACTCCGCGCTGTTCGCGGTTGGCAAGCTGCTTCTGGGGGACTACCGCCTGGCCGCCGTCTTCCTTTCGACCGGGGCTCTGGCGGTGGGGGTCATCTACCGCAACCTGGCGCGGGGTACCGGGGCCGACAGCGGTGCCGCGGTTGGGGCGGGTGAACCGGGGGGGAGCAGCCGGCTCGCCGGCTGATGGTCGAGCGCTCAGAGGTGCGTTCGCACTAGAATGTCGCGGTGGAGAAACCCTGTCGCGGCCTCGCCAGCGCCCTCCTGCTGCTCGCCGCGATCCCGGCGGCGGCCACCGTCCGGATCGAGAACAAGGCCAAGGAACTGGGCTACCCGGCCGACGGGTGCGACTACTGTCATACCTTCGATCTCGACCACATGAGAGAGAAGAAGGCCACGCCCGCAGGGGTCGCCAGCACCAATTGCCAGGCCTGCCACGCCAAAGGGCTTCCCAAGACCGGCGTGGCGCTCTACAACGACCGCGGCAGGTGGCTCCGGACCCAGAAGGCACGGCGCAAGGCGGTCGTCGTCGACCCCATCTGGCTCCGAGACTACGTCGAGCCCGGGAAGCGACCGGACAAGCGGTAGGCAAGCCGGGCTTCGCCCCCGGGTCGGCGAAGCCTTCGCTTGCGGTCAGGCCTTCCGCAACAGCACGATGCGGAAGAAGCCTGACACACCCACCGGCTCGTCGTGCGCCACCCGGAGCGGCGCGCCCGAGGCGGCCAGGATGTCGCCCAGGCGGCGGGTGATGTCGGTGGCCAGCAGGTTGGTGGCCAGGTTGGCGATCCGGCGCCAGAAGGGGACCCGCTCTCGGTCCGGCACGAACTTGTCGAGCACCACGATTCGACCGCCGGGCTTCAAGACCCGAGCCGCCTCGCCCAGGCAGCGCGCCGGCTCGGGGATCACCGCCAGGATCAGGTGCAGGATCACGGCGTCGAAGCTCTCGGCCTCGAACTCTAGCGCGTGACCGTCCATCACCGCGAACTCGATCCCCGGCCGGGCGTGACGGCGGGCCTTGTCCAGCATGGCCGGGGTGAGATCGGTGCAAACCACCCGGACTCCATCCGACAGCAACGGTAGGTCACACCCGGTGCCTCCGCCCACGATCAAGAGGCGCTCGCCGGGTTTCGGGTCGAGCAGGGCCACGGAGCGTCGCCGCGCCGGGTTGAACCTCCTCCCGACCAGGTCGTAGCCAGGGGCCCACAGCGTGTAGCGCAGCCGATTCAAGAGGTTGGTGTTGAGTCCCATGGGCGGGAAGGGTAACCCGGGCGGCTCCGATGTACCATTGACGCCCCGTGACCCGCGTCCTCGCCCCCCTCCGGCGGAACCTGGAGTTCCACCCGTCACCGGTCCCAGACCGGCCCGGGCTGCTGATCCGCGATCC
>DATECU010000338.1:0-5082 GCA_035286745.1 Vicinamibacteria bacterium
CGGGTCGCCAGCAAAGCCGGCACCCGAAGCTCGCGCGCCACCGTCGCCAGGTGGCCGGTGGTCTCTCCCAGGTCGGCCAAGAGCGCCGCGGCCTTGGGCAGCAGGACCGCCAGTCGCGGGTTAGCCTCACTCGTGAGGAGCACGGCGCCGGCCGGGAAGCGCAGCAGGTCCAGGTCGGTCTCCACCCGGTGCAGCGGGCCGCAACCGGCGCCGCCCGAGGCGCGGGTTCCGCCCGCCAGCAGCACCGGTGCCCCCTCGATGCGAGGGGTGCGCGGCCGGTCCGCCTTCTCCGCGTGCTCCGGCTGCGGCCGCACCTGCAGCACCCACGCCCGGCCGCTGCCGTCGATCGCCCACTCCATGTCGACGGGTTGGCCCAGGTGGTCTTCGAGTCTGCAGGCCAGCGCGGCCACCTCCACCGCCTGCGAGGGAGCCAGCACGGGAAGGCCCTTGACGCCAGCGGGCACCGCCAGGCGTTCGGTGCCCTCGCCCGTGCCACAGTGGAGCGCCGCAAGCTGGCGCCCCAGCTTGTGGGACACTACCCGGCGTTGCCGGCGATCCAACAGGTAGCTGTCGGGCTCGGCTGAGCCGTCCACCGCGGAGAGCCCGAGACCCCGCACTGCCTGCAGCAGCGTGCGCACGCCGTCCTCGGTCTGACAGGCGCTGTACAGCACGCCGGCGGCAGCCGCATCGACCATCCGCAGCACGCAACAGCACATGGCGACCTCGGCGTCCTCGAAGCCGCGGTTCAACCGGTAGACGATGGCCTGGGGCGAGTACTTGCTCGCCACCACTTGGCGGAAGGCGTCTTGGACTCCTTCCGGGCCCACGTTCAGCAGCGAGCGATACTGACCCGCAAACGACACCGCGAGCCCTCCCTCTTGTAGGGCGCTGGAGCGCACCGCCAGCCGCTCGCCGGGACGGGTCGCCGCCCCGGCCGCCCGCTCCAGAGCGGACTTGAGCGACGGCGGGAGGGGAGCGCTCTCGACCATCTGGGAGATGCGGTTGGCCACCGTGAAGCAGGCGGCCAGCTGGCTCGGATCGAGGCCCGCCATGAGCTCGGCGATTCGGTCCCCCAGGCCGCCGGCGGTCATGAACTCGCGGTAGGCGGCGGCGGTGGTCGCAAAGCCCTCCGGCACCCGCCCCGGCAGCAGGCGCTGCGCCTCGCCCAGAAAGGCGCTCTTTTGTCCTACTTCCTCGGCCATCGCCGCCGTGACCTTGGCCAGGGGCACCACCGGCGGCAGCGAGCCGAGGAACGGCGTCACCTCGACCTTCTGGGTGATGCGGGTGCGCAACTGGTCGAAGCGCTGAGCCAGGCCCGGGAAGCGATCGCCGGTCATGCGGTTGAGATGGAGGATCATGCGGTAGGTGCTCACCACCACCCCGGTGACCAGGCGCCGTAGCTCAGGCGCCGGCACCGCGGCCTCCCCGGCCAGCGCCTGCTGGATTCGGGTGAGCAGCCCCAGCGCGGTGTTGTTGGCGCAGAGCACCTCACGGAAGCAGGCGATTCGCGCCTCCAGGTCGGGGAGCGGCCGGCGACGCCGGAGGAGCCGTCCAAGCCAGCCCCCGGGGGCACGGTCGGAGGCAGGGGTCACCACCGCCGGCGAGTATGCCAAAGCCGTTCCCACCGCTCAACGCCCACGCCTGAGCCCAGGGCGCGTCGCGCGCGGCGGTCCTGGGGCCCCGGCGGGTGTTTCCTTCACGAAACGCCTTGAGAAGCCCCGGTAACCTGCCGGCGATCGTGACTAACGGCCTATGCCCCGCCGCGGCGGGTGGGTTTCTCCGTGCCGCCCGGGATCGGTCTCCATTCGGCCGCCTCCTGCGCCGCCGGTGCCTTCGGGGCATTGCCCTTGCATGGCGGGAGCAGAGGAGCGGAACCATGCCCATTGTCACCATCTCCCGGGGTTCGATGAGCGGAGGGCGGGCCCTCGCCGAATGCGTTTCGGGCGCGCTCGCCATCCCTTGCCTCGGCCGAGAGATCTTGGTCGAAACGGCGGCCAGGCTGGGCGTGCCGGAGAAAGCCCTGGCCGAGAAGATGGAGAAGGGGCCGGGCCTGTGGGACCGCTTCACGCTCGAACGCCACACCTACCTGGCGGCGCTGCGGGCGGCCCTGGCCGAGCACGCGCTCCAGGGCGACTTGGTCTACCACGGCCTGGCCGGCCACCTGCTGCTGCGGGGGGCGCCCGCGGTGCTTCGAGTCCGTCTGATTGCTCCCCTGGACATGCGCGTTCGCGCCGTGATGGAACAACAGGGCCTGGGGCGGGAGGAAGCGGAAAAGCACATCCGCAAGGTGGACGAGGACCGGCTTCGCTGGACCAAGTTCATGTACGACGTCCACCTGTTCGACCCGCACCTCTACGACCTGGTGGTCAACCTGGAGGAGTTGTCGATGGCGAGCGCCTGTGCGCTGGTCGTGGAAGCCGCCCGGCGACCCGAGTTCAGCGTCACCGGCGAAGTGCGGGCCAAGCTCCAGGACTTCGCGCTGGCCTCCCGCGTCAGGCTGGCGCTCATCACCCAGCCGGCCACCCGCAGCCTGGAGCTGAGCGTGCGCGCGGCCGGCGGCGTGGTCACCGTCGGTGGGGAGGTCCCGGAGGCCACCATGCTGAGTCGCACCAGCACGCGCTGGGAGCAGGAGCTCAGACAAGTGGTGCAAGGGGTGCCCGGAGTGGAGCGGTTGGTGCTCGATGTACAACCGGTCAGTCCCTATCGTTAGCTGGACTGATCCCGTTCGGTGGCCCGCGCAGAGGAGGCTAGTGTGAGCTGGCTGACGTGGCTGCAAGATCTGGGGAAGGACGCGGATGGGATGGCTCCGGGGTTTCAGGCGCAGCCTGAGTACTTGGCGGTCTGTGTGCTCTTGCCCGTCGGGGTGGGGCTCCTGGTGGGCGTCTCGCTGCGCTTGGCGGAGCGGGTCCTCGGCGTCGAGCTGGGGAGGGGAGGCCACTGATGTCCGGCGGAGACTTCGTGCTAGGGCTTGGGAGCTTCCCCTACCTCATCTTCTTCGGCCTGCTGATCGGCGGTCTGGGCGGCTTTTTCGGGGTGGGGGGCGGCTTCCTCATGGTCCCCATGCTGAACGTGGTGTTCGGCGTGCCCTACCACATAGCGGTGGGTTCCGACCTGGGTCAGATGTGCGGCATGTCCACCGCGGCCACCGTGCGTCACATGCGCTTCGGCAACATCGACTTCAAGCTGGGCTTCCTGATGATCGCCGGCACCGCCACCGGCGTGGAGGCGGGCGCTCGCATCCTGGAGCTGCTCAAGCACGCCGGCACCCTGACCATCGCTGGACATGAGACCGACGCCATGTCCCTGGTAATGAGCCTGGTCTACGCGGCTCTGCTGATCTTCCTGGGCCAGGCCATGGTCCGGGAATCCCTGCGCACCATCAAACGCGCTTCGGGCCGGGTCGAGCTGGCCTCCGAGGCCCCGGCCTCCCCGGTGGCGTCGCGGCTTCGGACCATGAAGCTGTGGCCCATGGTCAACCTGCCGGCCTCGGGAATCGAAGCCATCTCGCTTTGGGTCATCCTCGCCATCGGCTTCGCCACCGGGTTCCTTTCCGGTATGCTGGGCGTAGGAGGCGGCTTCATCCGCATGCCGGCCCTGGTCTACATCCTCGGCTGCCCCACCGTGGTGGCGGTGGGCACCGACCTCTTCGAGATCATGTTCAGCGCCGGGTTCGGCGTGTTCACCCACTCCTTGAAGGGCAACGTGAACCTGGTGCTGGTTCTCGCCTTGCTGATCGGCACCACGGTCGGAGCCCAACTGGGAGCGTCCTACACCCGCAAGGCCGGCGGCCCCTGGGTCCGCTTCGGCTTTGGCTGCCTGGCCTTTGTGGGTGTCGTGATGGTCGCGGTCAAGCTCTGGCTGAAGTTCACCCAGGGGTAATGGGCAGGGTTTGGAAGAGCCTGTTCTCGCGCCTGACCGCCCGCCGAGTGAGAACCCGCCGGGTGCCGATCGCCGAGCGGTTTGCACACTTCCGCGCCATCGGCGCGGCTAACGACGCCTTCCTCGACAACCTGACCTCGCTGATGGAGGGGACCGCCCGGCGGAGCGGCGGTCTGGCGGCGGTGGCCGCCGCCTATGAGGCGCTGTCGGCTCCGGTGGGGGCCCTGGTTCGGTCGCTTTCGGCCATGGCCGGTGGGCGCTACCACAGCCTGCTCGGCCGCTACGAAGCCATCGACCGGGAGCTCTCCCAGGAGGTCTTGAAGGCTCGGCCCATCGAGTTCGGCCCACCCGTAATCTGGCCGGACCATCCCGAAGCGCAACGGCCGCAGGTGGTGGGGCCGAAGGCGGCGCGGCTGGCGGAGATCGCCGCCCTGGGTGGCTTTCGGGTGCCGTCCTTCTTCAGCGTGTCCGTCTACGGCTTCCGCACCTTCATGGAGGCGACCGGCCTGCAGGACTTGGCCGAGGCCTCGCTCTGGTCCGCCGACCTGGCCGACGGCCAGGCGCTCCGGCGCCTTTCCCGCACCATGAGCGAGGCGGTGCTGGCGGCCAGCGTGCCTCCCGGACTCGCCGGCGAGCTGCAAGCGGGGTTCCGGCGCCTCCACCAGGAGCTACCCTCGCTGGTGGGTGTGGCGGTGCGCTCGAGCGCGGTGGTGGAGGATTCGGAGTCCTCCTTCGCCGGTCAGTTCGAGAGCCTCCTGAACGTCGGCGAGGAGGGCCTGCTCGACGCCTACAAGCGGGTCATCGCCAGCAAGTACCGGCCGGAGGTGTTGCAGTACGCTCTGGCTCGAGGCTTCCTGGATGAGGACATCGCCATGCCGGTGCTGGTGATGGCGATGGTCGAGCCGGCCGCCGCCGGCGTCGCCTACTCCAGCGACCCCTCCCACCCCGGGCGCGCGGTGGTGACGGCGGTCCGCGGCCTGGCGCAACCGGTGGTCGAGGGTCGGGCGGTCCCCGACCGCTACCTGGTGTCCACCGGGGAGCCGCCGCGGGTGGTGGCCATGACGGCCGGCAACCGAGCCGGCGTTCTGCGCTGCCGAGTCGGCGGCGGTTTGATCGAGACGGTGGGGGATCCGGCTCAAGGGGACGACGCGACCCTGGACTCCGAGGACGCCTGCCGGGTGGCCCAATTGGCCCGGGGCCTGG
>DATECU010000339.1:0-28478 GCA_035286745.1 Vicinamibacteria bacterium
AGCACGCCAGAAACCGCGATCAGGCCGGCCAGCAGCCGATGAGGGGTGCCCGCGTGGCGCGCCACCGAGGCGCCCGCCCAGCGGAAGAAGCCCGCCAGCTTGAGATGGCCGACCAGCACCATCATGCCGAAGAGCAGGACCAGCGTGCCCAGATCGACCAGGCGATAGGCCTCGTCAGGGGTGACCACGCGCAGCGCGACCATGAAGGCGGCGCCCACCACGGCAGCGCCTGTGCGATCCAGGCGCAGGCCGGGGAAGTGCCCCAGAGCGACGACTACGTAGGTGACGGTGAAGACGATGGCGGCCGTCAGCATGGCGAGGCGCAGGCTCTCATGGGGTGCCCGGGCGTGTCTACCCCGACGCGGAGGCTCCCGCCCGGGGACGCTCGAGTGGGCCGGCGAGGGCGACGGCGTCCTTGTCGCTCCTGCTCGCGCAGATCCACATCGAGGATGCGGGCCTTGGCGACGCCCTTCCAGAAGGCGTGGGCGCCGGGGGCCAGCGTGGCCTGGTGGCGACCGTCCTTGAAGAAGAGGCCGGCGTGGCCCCCGGGCGCGGAATGGGCGCCGCCAATCACAGGGTGAGGCGGCGCCCACCGCGGGCCCGGGGGTATCAGCTCCCTCGCGGCCGTCAGGCCGCAGAACCGTCGTCGATCGCGTACGCGTTCCCGTGCTTTCGTGCCACCCGGTCCGCCGCCCGCGACGCCGCCCAGCTCTCCGGCTTGATGAGCGCCCGGAAGCCCTGGCCCACCACCAACCCGACCAGCTCGTGGACGTAGGCGCTGCTCTTGTGCGACACCACCGGGTTGGCGTCGATGTGGACGGTCAGCTCGCCCTTCACCAGGGGGGAGAGCTGAAGGCCCAGCTCCACCGACTTCCAGACCTCCTTGAGGAGCCGCTCGCGGAGCGAGCTGATGCGCGGAACCACCTTGCGGCGGTACACAACGCGACCCCCCTTCCTCGGCATGAGGACCACCACGACGGTCACGAACTGGGTGAAGCGACCCCTCTGGAGAGAGTCGGTCCCGACGTGGACAGCCTGGCCCTCCCTGCTTGCATCCCTGACGAATTCGAGGATGTCGGGGACCCTCACCTCGCGCAGCGTCTTCCACATGGTGACCTCTCGAACGAAGACAGAAACCTGCCGGCGACCTCGCCCGCCGTTGGTCGGGGCTTGAGGCCACAACAAAAAAGGCCTTCGAGGGGATCACCCTGGAAGGCCTGGCTTCTCTAAGAGTGCAGACCCTCTAGGGCGTTTCGCCCTCCTTGCCGCTGGTCAGCGCGCGCTGCATCCACGGCTGCAATGCGGCCGCCCGGACCACGAGGCGTGGCGCCGAGGTCGAATAGAACCTCCGTCCCCTCCGGCAGCATGGCGAATTGAAGAGCCGATTCGTCAACCTAACCTCGTCACGACAAGGTAGGAGGCCCAGTGTGAATTGTCAATGGCAAAATGAGGGAAGGAGAAGAAAACCGACACCGCGGGAGGTACACTCAAGCCGCGCTCGGGCTTGGGGCCGAGCGGTCCAAGAGGAGGGAGACATGTCGACGACTCGTCTCATGGCGATCGGGCTGGCACTGCTGGCGCCCCTCGCCACCGCCGCCCCCACCCGGGCCGTTTCACCGGGCCCGCTGCCGGCGGCCCTCGACAGCCACGTGTTGCAGGTCATGAAGGCCTTCGAGGTTCCCGGGCTGGCCCTGACCGTCGTGAAGGATGGGGCCGTGGTTCTGGCCAAAGGCTACGGCCTGCGCAAGCTCGGCGAACCGGTGCCGGTGGATGGCAAGACCCGTTTCGGCATCGCCTCCAACACCAAGGTCTTCACCGCGGTGGCGCTCGGCCTCTTGGTCGAAGAGGGCAAGATCGACTGGGACGCACCCGTCGTGCGCTACCTTCCGTGGTTCCAGATGTGGGACCCCTGGGTGACGCGGGAGCTGACGATTCGCGATCTCCTGGTCCACCGCAGCGGCCTGGGCTTGGGCGCCGGCGACCTGCTCTGGTGGCCGCCGTCCACCTACGATCGCAAGGAGATCGCCCGCCGCTTGCGCTTTGTGAAGCCGGCCACCAGCTTCAGAAGCGCCTACGCCTACGACAACGTGCTGTATCTGGTGGCGGGCGAGGTGATCGAGACCGTGAGCGGCCGGAGCTGGGAGGACTTCGTGACCACCCGGATCCTGGCTCCGGTCGGGATGAGTGGCAGCAACGTCACCCACTCGGGAGCCCTCGAAGGGGGGAACGTCGCTGTCCCTCACGCTCGGATCGACGGTGTCGTCGGCCCCGTGAAGCCCTTCGCGAGCGATAACACCAACCCCGCCGGGGGCATCAACTCGAACGCCGAAGACATGGGGCGCTGGCTCCAAGTACTGCTGAGCGATGGCCGCCTCGCCGACGGAACGCGCCTCTTCTCGGAGGCTACGGCGAAGAACCTGTCGGCGGTCGTCACTCCCATCCCGGTCGCGGAGCCGCCCGCTGAACTGGCTGCGCTTCGCAGCCAGTTCCGTGGCTACGGGCTTGGTCTGGGTATCAGCGACTACCGCGGCCACAAGGTGGTGACCCACGGGGGCGTGCTGCCCGGCTACGTGTCGCGCGTGCATCGAGTTCCCGACCTCGGTCTGGGCATCGCCATCCTCACCAACCAGGAGTCGGAGGCCGCGTACAACGCAATCCTCTACCACCTGGTGGACCACTTCCTGGGAGCCCCGCGCACCGACTGGCTGGCGGCGTTCCAGAAGGACCAAGCGCGAGAGCAGAAGGAAGCCGCCGAGGCCGAGGCCAAGGTCGCAGGAGCGCGCGCCGCCGCTTCACGCCCTTCGTTGCCTCTCGCCGGCTATGCCGGCACCTACCGGGACGATTGGTACGGCGAGGTCACGATCGCGATGGAGGCCGGCAAGCTGGTCATCCGTTTCGTTCCCACTCCTTCGCTCGTCGGTGACCTGGAACCCTGGCAGCACGACACCTTCGTCGCCCGCTGGCACGACCGCGAGCTGCGCGCCGACGCCTTCGTCAGCTTTGCCCTGGGCCCCGACGGCAAGGTGGAGCAAGCCAAGATGCGCGCGGTCTCGCCGGCCACCGACTTCAGCTTCGACTTCCATGACCTGCTGCTCAGGCCTGAGCCGTCGCCGCGCCGGCCGTGAGCTCTCGACCTTCCCCCGAGACCGAGCTTCGGCTAGAGTAGATCCCGTTCCCTGCAGCTCATGATGTTTGCCCGCTGCCCTCCCGGTTCGCGAGGGGGTGTCGTTGGGCAAGCCGTCGAGGCGGCGGAGCTGGTTTCCGAGGGAGGTGAGGGCGTGGCGACAGCGAGCGGCAAGGTGGTGTGGGTCGGGCGGGTGATCTCGGCTCTGGGATCGCTCGTCTTCCTGATGAGCGCATTCATGAAGCTAAGAGGCGGAGCCGAGCTGACGCAAGGCATGGCGCATCTGGGATTGCCCGAGTCGCTGATCATCCCGCTCGCGATCCTCGAGATCTCGTGCGTTGCCGTCTACCTGATCCCGGCGACATCAGTCTTGGGTGTGATCCTGCTGACCGGATACCTCGGCGGTGCCATCTGCGCCCATTTACGAGTCGGCGATCCGTTCTTCGTCCAAGTTGCGCTGGGAGTCCTGATCTGGCTCGGCCTCTACCTCCGCGAGAATCGCCTGAAGGCGCTCATTCCCCTGAGAATGCCCTGACCTCCCGCCTACGTTACGGGCGGCTCGACGGCAGGTTCTCGGCCACCGTCGCGCGGGCCTGCTTCAGGGCGGCTCGCAGCCTGGGTTGGACCTCGTGCCAGAAGGTCGAGAAGACCGCCCTCATCCGGCGCTCAGCAAGAAACGCCATCAGGTATGCGACGACGAAGCCACCACCCAGACCCGCCAGGAGCTTGGGCTCCGCCAGCAGTCGGCGGGCGAGGCCGATCCCACTCTGCAGCGGACTCGTCAGGAAGCCGCCGATGGTGGCCACCACTTGCCCGGGGAAAGCGCGGACATCGAGCACCGACGAGAGGCTTCCGGGCGCCGAGGCTGCGACCAGGGCCATCAGGCACGCAGCGAGGTAGACGTAGTAGGACACTTGGCCGACGAGCCTCGGCGTTCGAACGCGGGACAGCAGCGTCAGGCCCGATTCCTCGCGCAGCACCGCCTCTGTCCGGGCAGCCCGCTCTTCGAGCAGAGCCGCCCCCCCGGGCAGGGGCGACGGCGTGACCACCACCTTGGCAGCCAGCGGGAGGTTGCCCGGCGCGTAGTCCTGGGTGCCGTGGGCGGCGCGTTCGAGGACGCTCAGGTGGACCTTGGGGACGACATTCGTCGTCCGGCAGATGGCGGCTATGTCTCGCGGCTTGGAGCGGTAGAAGACCCCGAGGCCGGCCCGCGGGTCGTACAGCTTGTCGTCTACGTTGGCGTGATCTCGCGCCAGCCGGCGGTCGCTCTCCACGAAGCGCAGGCCCGCCCGCTCCGCTGCGGCCATCAACCAGTCGAGCGCCACCAGGGACATCCCCTGCTTCGGGTACCCTCCTCCCACATTCGAGTGCGCTCCCGCGAACCACACCTGTTCGATGCGCCCGCTCGCTTCCGCGGTCTCGTCCCAGAGCAGGGGGTGGAAGGAGTGGCGGCCGTCGTCGACGGCCAGAGCATGGGCGGCCTGGTCGACGCTCGCGCTCAGGCGATGATCGGGGAACTTGAAGCGATAGAGGACGGTGTTGAGCACGTCTGCCAGGTGGAAGGGAAGCCCCACCGCATCGACCGTATCCCACACCCCGATAAACCGGATGCGCACCTCACAGTCGCGGCAGCGCCGTGCGCGGAACTCGCGGCCTTTCGTTCGGTCCGGCTTGCCGAGGAAGATCTCGGCGACCTTGGTGCGATAGCTGCGCCGGTACACGCGGTAGGCTTCGGCAACGGCGGCGTCGAGTGCGGCGGTCGTGTGCAGCGACTCGGGGTCGAGCAGGCCGCAGGTCGCGATGAATCCGGCCAGGGTTCGCACCGTAAACGCGCCCCGGCTGAACCCGAACAAGAAGATGGCGTCCCCGGGGTCGTAGAGGCGCACGACTTCCTTGTAGAGCTGTTTGACGTTGCGGCTGAGGCCAAAGCCGGTCATGCCGGCGAAGACCTTCAGGGGCTTGAAGGTCTCAGTGCCGACGCCGTCGTCGTAGAAGGCCACCTGTGGCGTGAGGGTCGCGTCGGTGCGATGGCCAACCAGGTCCATGGCCTCGAAGAGCTTGAACACGTTGGTGCCACGGCCCTTGATCGAACTGTTGCCGGTCCCGTCCGAACACACGACGATGTTCTTCATCATGACCTCCGTTGGCTCCCGGCCTCAGCGGACGCCAGCTGTGTCGGGCTGGCTCGAGCCGGAAGCCGGCAACGTCGGGCCTGTTTGGCAGGGAACCCGAACCGAGACTAGTCGAGCAAAACCCGACGGTCAATCTCGCTCGCGGCTCGTTCGTGGCGCCTCGCTGGCCGAGCGCGTCGGCCCCGGTCCCGGCGACTGGTCAACCGACGTTCCGGCGGTTGGCTTGGGAGCGGAGGCGCTGGGGTGGGCCTACTGGAAGCCGTCCCGGAAGATCAGGTCGCTGTAGACGGCCAGATGAGCCGCGGTTCCGAGCGAGGCCTTCACCAAGGCCGAGAAGTACGGGATGTTCAAGGTCGCTAGCCGGTCGTTCACGGTGTGGTATTGGGGGTTGAAGTCGGCGCTGTCGTCTTCGATGGCCAGGATCCCCGGGTAGCCCTGGTTCCAGAACGACGAGTGGTCGCTGGTGTGCCGGAGCTGGTGTGCCTGGTGGTGATGGTGTATGGCGAGCCCTCGACAACCACTGAGGTTTCCCCGGACAGCCCGGAGACCCAGTCGGAGACGGCGCTCTCCTGAACCAGGTCGATGAGCGCGGCGATGTCCGGGTTGTAGACGACGGCCTTGACGACCGGTGCCGCGTCGCCCGGTGTCCACGCGACCGGCTCCTGCGGCAGCCAGGCCAGGTCAAGGCCCCCCGCGGCAAGCGCGTCGCTGTCCGCGGGCGTCGCGCGCAGCAGCAGGTTCAGCCCGTCGTCGTGGAGCAAGGTGACGGACACGGGGAGGCTGCGGCGCGCGTCGGCAAGGCGCACGCGGGCCACCAGGTAGCTGCCCACAGACGCCGGAACCTCGAGCACCGTCGCCTGAGGTCCGAGCCACGCCAATGTCGAGGGGGACGTGATGACGACTGCGTACTCGCGACCGGCCGCACCGCGGAGCACGGCATAGACGGGAACGCCGAGATCGCTCGCCGGTCCGGCCAAATCGACACGGGCGAGGATCTGATCCGGGGGCGAGGCCGGTTCCGTAGCCACGGCCCCGGTCGCCAGCAGCGAAGCCAGGGCCACCGCGAAGCATGCAAGCACGGGCTTCGGGGTCGAATGGTGGGGAGGTGTTGAGGCCATCGGGTCCTCCTGCCGGCGCCGAGGCTGGGCCGATCTTGCGGTCGCGCGCCGGGGAGCTTAGCACGCAACGGGCCAGCAGCGGATGAGGATTCAGTCGTTAGGGTCCGCACGGTGACGCGGGTCCCGGCGGCGATCGCTTGGGCGAAGGGCAGGCGGATACAATGCTCCTCGACGCCATGGACAAGTGGGCGCTGGATCTCGGCACGACCAACACGGGCCTCGCCCACTGGGATGAGGCGAGCGGCCAGCCGCACCTGGTGGAACTGCCCCGGATCTGCCGCAAGCCCCGGGGCGACGATCGGCTCGAAGCCCCCGCTCTGGTGCCTTCCGTCGTCCAGCTCGTGCCCCCAGCCTCGCTCCTCGACCGCCTGGGGACCTGGCCGCCCCTGGAGCGCCTCCTGCTCTTGGGGCGAACGGCACTCATCGGTCGGCCCGCGCTGGAGCGAAACCAGGGCCTTGCCGATCCCGCGTTCGTGCCGGGGTTCAAGGTCGCTCTGTCTTCCGAGCCGCTGCGTCCCCTGGCCAGAACCGGCCGCCGCGTGGTCACGGCTCGGGGAGCGGCCCGAGCCTTCTTGCGAGAGCTGCTGGCGGAAGTGAAGCGGGAAACCGGGCACCGGGTCCGGGACCTGGTGGTCACCACGCCGGTGGACGCCTACGAAGGCTACCGCGCGCAGCTCGACGAGCTGCTGCGGTCGGTCGGCGTGCGCCGCCTGCGCTTTCTGGACGAGCCGCTGGCGGCCGCCCTGGGCTACGGCTTGGGGTTGGCTTCGGACCGCAACGTGCTGGTGGTCGACATCGGTGGCGGAACCATGAACGTCGCTCTGGTGCGAATCGCGGCGGCGCGCCTGCAGCAGGGGCGGGCAGAGGTCCTGGCCAAACAAGGGCTGCCCTGCGGTGGCAACGCCGTCGACAGTTGGATTCTCGAACACGTCAGCCGGCGCATGGGCTTTGCCCTCGAAGAGGTCTCCGACCAAGAGGAGATGCGGCTTTGGCGCCGGCTGATGCTCGCCGAAGCCTGCCGCGTCAAGGAAGCCGTGTTCGTCGAGCCCTCGGCGGAGTTCCTGCTCACGCCGCCGGGGCTCAGCCGGCGGCCCCGGCGCGGTGCTCCCGGTGCGCAACCCACCCAGATCACGCGCGACGACCTGGTGCAGGTGCTTCGGGGGGGCGGCTTCTACGCCGCGCTGTCCAGAAGCGTCGAACAGGTGCTGGCTGAAGCTCCCATGCCCGCCGAGGGGGTCGACGACATCCTGATGGTGGGCGGGTCCACGCTCCTGCCCGGCGTCTTCCCGCTTGTGGAGGAGCGTTTCGAGCGCCACCGGGTGCGGGCCTGGCAGCCCTTCGAGGCGGTGGCGTTGGGCGCGGCTTCGTTCGCCGCCGACAAGTACCGCCAACGCGACTTCATCGTGCACGACTATGCGTTTCTCACCCACGACCCGCGCACGCACGAGCCCGTCTACACGGTGGTCGTACCGCGAGGCACCGCGTTCCCCACCCCGCCGGACCTGTGGAGGGGACAACTGGTCCCCACCTGCTCGTTGGGTGCCCCGGAGACGCTCTTCAAGCTGGTCCTGTGCGAGATCGGGCGCGCCGACGGAGACGGACGGCGTTTTGTGTGGGACGCGGCGGGCGACCTCCACAAGGTGGGCGGCAAGGCGGGGTCCGACGGCCGGGTGGTGGTGCCGCTGAACGAAGCCAGCCCCACCCTGGGCCACCTCGATCCCCCGCACTCGCCGCGGGACCGCCGGCCCCGCCTCGAGATCTCGTTCGGTGTTGACCGAGATCGGTGGCTGGTGGCGACCGTGCTCGACCTCCAGACGCGACGAATCCTCATGGACGCGCAGCCGGTGGTGCGCTTGCAGTAGGTCATGGTGACTGTGGTCGGCCTCTTCATGGACCTGATCGCCGTCCTCGCTCGTTTGGCGGGGCGGTTGGGGCCAAGCAGTTCGCGGTGGCTCGAGGCCGAGCTGGCCGAAGCGGCCCGCCAGCACAAGGTCCGTTGGGTCCCGCGATCGCGGTGGTCCTCAGCCGTCACCGGCACCTGCGAGGACCTCTCGGTCGGTGTGGACTTCGAATGGAAGAAGCCGTCCGAGGTCGAGAGCGACCAGCTCCACCTCTGTCTCACCGTCAGCGGGCCTCGCATCCCATCCGGGCTCGCCTTCGCGGCCGAGCGGGGGACCGGCGACGACGTGCTCACCGGCGACACCGGGTTCGACGACCTGGTCGAGGTCCGCGGCGAGCCCACCATCATCCTGGCGCTCCTGGACCGGGAGATCCGCCAGCGGGTGGGCGAGTTCGTCGGGCTCGGTGGGTCCCTGAAGGCCGGTCGGCTGGCGTGCAGCTCTCCCACCTCGTTCGCGTCGGGAGAGATCGCGCGCGGGCTCCGTCTGGGTCTGTGGTTGGCGCGCGAGCTTTCCTCACCCGGCGGAGGAGTGTGCGAGCGCCTGGCGCACAACGCGAGGCTGGATCCCAGCCCGGGCGTGAGGCTGTGGAACCTGTGGCAGCTCCACGAAAGGTTCCCGGAGACTCCCCAGGCGCGCGAAGCCAGTCGCCAGGACCTCGCGGACCCGAGCCCGTGGGTGCGCCTGACCGCCGCGCGCTTTCTGAATGACGAGGGCATCGAGACCCTGGAGGGCCTGGCGCAGGATCGCGGCGTCCCGGAGAGCGCGGCTGCGGATGCGGTCGCCCTGCTGGCCGCCCGCTGTCCAGTGGCTCGGGCGGGCCCGCTCCTGGTGGCCGCCTTGAAGGCGCACTCTGGGGAGGCGCGGGTGCAGGCGGTCCAGGAGCTGGGACGCCTCCGCTACCAGCCGGCTCGGAAACCCCTGCTGGTGCTCCTGGGCCGCGCCGATCCGCGCTGCGCGGCGGCGGCTGCGGAGGCGCTGGGCGCGCTAGGCGATGCCAGCGCCGAGGCGGCCCTGCTCAAGGCGGTGGACAGCGATGCCCGCGAGTTGAGGCTGGCGGCGATCCGGGCGCTGGGGGTGATGGGAAGCGTGGCGGCGGTCGAGCCCCTGCTCGCCTTCGGGGCCGGGCGCCGTCTCGACGGCGAGAGCCGGCAGGCGGTTCGCGATGCGGTGGGTGCCATTCAATCGCGCCTGGCCGGCGCGGAGGCGGGTCAAGTGTCGCTGGCGGCCCCTTCGCCGGGCAGCGGATGGCTGAGCGTGGCTACCCTCGAGGTCGAGCCGGGACGGCTGTCTCTGCTTCCTGATCGGAAGCAGGGCTGAGCAGGGGTCGGGGCGACGGCGCCTGCGCCCGCGCGTCCACCCGGCCCGAGGGAGGTGGAGGTTCGCCTACTGAAAGCCGTCGGTGAAGATGGTATCGGTCAAGAAGAGCTGGCTCGATGCCATGGGGAGCGGCGCGCCCCGACCGGTTGCCTCCCACAGCGCGTGCAACCGGGTTCCCCAGTCGTCGGTGACGTTGCCGTCCCGCAGCGCCTCGATGTAGTGTCGCGTTAGGCTCTGGTAGTAGACGGTCGCTTCGACGCGGGTCGCCCGGCGGGGGATGGGGAAGCGTCCGTCGTGCCAGTACTGGCCGTCGGCGAAGACGATCCCCACCGCCGGGGCGCCCGCCGCCTCGAAGCTGGCGCTTTGATACCCGCGCGGGGGAATCCGGGTGTCCTTCTCGATGGTGTCCGCCAGCGCCATGTGGGTGGTGACCCCAGGCGGCAGGCCGGTGGTCCCCGCCGCATCGGGGCTCAGGCCGACCTGCATCTCGTAGACGGTGGTGGTTGTCTCATCGAGGTGGCTGGTGGCCGGGTCGTAGTGCCCGTGCTCGCGGAGGATGGTGCCGGCGCCGTCGAGGAACCGCAGGTTGAGCCAGACTCGGCGGCCCTCGATGTGCCCGGTGGGGAGCTTGTGGCCGGACTGGTTGACGACCCGGGCCACCACCGCGGCGCCGTCGACGGAAAGTTCCAGGCTGGCCGCCCGCTCCAGCATGGAGACGGCACGGGCTCGGCCGGCGGCGATGAGGGCCGGATCGACCGAGGGATCGCCCGCGGTATGCGCCGCGATCAGGTCGAGGGAGGGCGCGGCCGCCCCGGCAAACTCGTGCCGGGCCAGATCGGTGCGCTCCCGTCCCCACAGGCAGCCGCGAGCCGTCTCGGTCGGCATGTGGCAGTCCTGGCAGGTGGAGACCACCGGTCCGCGGGCGCCGCCGAAGCGTCCGCCCATGTCGACGCCGCCGGCGGCGAAGCTGGAGAGCTTCCATTCGGTGTAGGTCCGCTCCAGGGGAAACTGGGTCCAGGGGTTCTCGTCGGGCACCGCAAGGTTGGGGAGGTTGTAGCGGTAGCTGCCGTTCGGCAAGCGGGAGACGGCGACGTTGCCCACGTCGTGGCAGGTGCCGCAAAGCGCGCTCGCCCTATGGAACGGCGAGGCAATCGTCAGGTGCGGGGCGTCGGTTTCGTCGTAGGGTCCTCGGCGGCGGCCCTGAGGGTCCAGCACGAACATGGCGTTGGCGGCGTGGCCGGGCACCGCGGCCAGCCCGGCGAGAATCGCCTGATCCTCCGGCGGGCTCACCCCCGGTTGGTAGTTGGGGTCGACCAGGCTGTGGCAGAAGTGGCAGTTCACGCCGTCGCGATCGAGAGCGTCGAGGGTGCTGCCGTTCGGCTGCGCGGCATGGCCGGTGACGAAGGACAAGGGCACGTGGCAGCGCAGGCAGAAGCTGCCGACGTTGGCCACGTCCTGGTTGGCGTTGGTCATCTGCGCGAAGAAGAGGGGATCCCGGCCGGCCAGGCCCATCAGGCTGCCCGCCCAGGTCGAGTAGGGTTCGTTCTGGGGGTCGTAGTCGCCGTGACAGCCCTGGCACTCCGTCGAGGGCCGGATCGCCGCCGGCGAGACATCTCCGATCTGGGTTCCGGACAGCCTGAAATCCTCCGGGGTCAGCGGAATGGTCGCCGCCACGGCGAGGCTGCCCGCCAGCGCGGTGAGCAGGACCGCTCCCAGCCGGCGTGGTTTGGGGCCCCGGAGCCGGCGCAGCAGCGCCCAGGGCGTCCGAGGGAAAGGCCGAGGCGCCGCAGGGTGGGGCTCAGGAGGAGGCGTTGTCATTCGGGCATGATGCAGGCGCCGAATGTCGCCGTCAAGAGCCCTCCATGGATTGGATGGAGAGTGGTCCGGCCGCCTTGCCGGCCCAGGCGAGCACCTCCTCCACGGACAGGTCGGCCATCGACCGAGTGGGTGAGCGGAGGGTTGCGACCCGGGGGCCGACCGGGCCCCACACCGCGGGGTCGGTGGGACCAAAGAGGGCGAGGGTCGGCGCGCCCCAGGCCGCCGCCAGGTGGCTGACGCCGGAGTCGTTCCCGAGGAAGAGGCCGGCCTGGGCCAGGATGGCTCCCAGCACACGGGGGGGCAGGGCCTGGGCCGAGACCGAGTTAGGCGAGCGGAGAGCCGCCGCCGCCGCCTGGTCTGCGGGTCCCTCGACCAGCAGCCAGGGGCGCCCCGCGGTCAGGGCCTGGGCGGCGGCGGCGAAGGCCTCGGCCGGCCAGTTCTTGCGGGGCGATCCGCTGCCCGGGTGGAGGGCCAGGAAGCCGGCGGGCAGGCGGGCGAGCCAGGGCGCGGCCGATCCCGCCTCTTGGGCGCTAGGCGCATGAACCGGGGGAATGGGCCCGGTCCCTGCCGCCAGCGGGGTGGTGGCTTGGGCCAACCAGCGCGAGGCGTGGCCGAGGCCCGAGGGCGGTTCGGGATCCCAGGGGATCACCTGGGGGATGAGCCGGCCCAGGCTGGCGATCATGGAGTGGCTCCGGGTGTAGCCGAGCGCGGCGTCGAAACCCCGCAGGCGCACCGCCAGCGAACCGTCGAGACGGGGCGCGTCGGACGCCAACTCGGCGACCTCCGCCTTCTCCCAGGGGATCACGTCGTCGACTTCGCAAGGCCCCGGTCCCCGGAGCGCGGAGGCGGGTCCCTGGGGCGCCAGCAACGTCAGGGCATGCCCACCCCGGCGCAGCGCGAAGACCGCCCGCCGCAAGAGCAGGATGTCGCCTAGCGCTCCTGCCCGGAGGATCAGGACCCGGGCCACGGCTCAGGGAAGGGTGACCCGGGCCGCCGTCGAGTTGCCCAGGAGGTCGCTGATCCGGATCACCAACACGTGCGGCCCCGGCAAGAGCCCCGGGGGCGAGAACTCGTAGCTCTCCTCCAGGCCGTCGTTGATGCCGTCCAGGGGGTGAACCTCCTGCCAGCGGCTGCCGTCCACCGAGTACTCGGCCCGCCGCAGCGGGCTGGCGTCGTCCCTCGCCACCACCCGGACCCGCGGCGGCGTCTTCTGGACCAGGCTGGCGGCCACCGAGGGTGGCAGGTTGTCGACCTCGAAGGCCTGGCTCTCTTGGCTCCCCAGAAGGGCCAGCTCCTCCGGGTTGGAGGGAGCGTCGGAAGCGGATACCCGAATCAGGTAGCGTCCGTTAGGGACAGTGCTGGTGTCCCAGGTCAGCACCGGCTCGGTCAGGCCCTTTCGCAGCGGCTTGAACAGCGGATCGGAGAGCAAACGGTAGTCGACGTCGTAGGTCAGGACGTCGCCGTTCGGATCCTCCGCCTTCCAGGTGAAGGTCTGCAAGCCCTTCTGGTGCATGCGGCGGGCGTAGGTGGTGACCGGGGGGAGCCCGCTCCGGATCGCCTGGGCTTGAGCGCGCGGGTCGGGGCCGGGCGCCTCGTAGCCCAAGATCTCGGTTTCCCCGGTGATGGAGATCGGCTTCTGGAAGACCTCGCCCGGGGGGTGCACCGCGATCGAGACCAGGCTGGGGCGGAGGTTGCGCTGCAGGTAGGCAGTGGCCACCGACTCCAGGACCGGCGTCTTCCCGGCACTCCCCTCGATGAGCGCCTTCACCTGGATGAAGCGGGCGGCCGGGCTGCTTACGGCCTGTCCCTCGGCATGACTGATGGCGGGCGACCAGTCGGACCACGTGCTGTCCGGCGCGCCGGTGTTGCCGCTGCGGGTCTGGATCTTGATCTGGGTTCCCGGGGGGACCTGGCCATCGAAGCGCAGCCGCCCCCAGCGGGACACCGTCTCCGTGTCGTGAACCTTGGACACGAAGCTGCCCTGGCTCGTCCCCGCGGCTTCCAAGCCGTGCACGCGTCCGGGGTTGGCGGTTGCGGCCACCAGGTCGTCTCCGTGGCCTCGGCCGAGGGTCGTCGCCTGCTGCGCGGGAAGGGTGCCCAGCATGATCCAGGTGCGGTCGTTCTTCACGCGATAGAGCTGGCCCTTGTTGCCGGTGGCGACCACCACGCCCTCGCTGGTGGCGACCAACCCGAACGGGGTCTCGTCAGGGGAAGACCACAAGGTGTCCACGTCGCCGTCGGGTCCGATGCGCAGCAGGGCGCCCTTGAGCGATCCCGGGCGCGCCGGCTCGATCTTGGGAGAGGGCAACGGGGTAGGCGTAGGCGTCGAGCCCTGAGGCACCACGGTGAAGGTCTCGGTCACCGTCACCTCGCCGACGGGGGCACCGCTCGGGACCAGGGGAGGGGGAACGCCGGGCAACCGCGGGGCCTCCTCGCGTTCTTTGCCCTCGACCAGGGCGGCGTAGAGGCTGCCGTCGCCGCCCAGGTCCAGCGCCTTGACCTCGCGGAAGGCGGAGTCGTGGAGGACCCTCAGCTTGCCGGCGGCGTCCAGCCGATAGAGGATGCCGCCGGGCGAGCTGCCCGCATACAGGTTGCCCTGGGCGTCCAGAGCCAGCGCCGTCACATGGGTGTCCGAGGAGGTGAGCACCACCTCGGGCTTGCCGCTCTTGTCCAGACGATGGACCTTGCCGTCGACCCCGGTGGCCACGTAGAGGCGGCCGGAGCCGTCGAAGGCGAGTCCCCAGATGTAGCGTTCTGTGGGGTCGAAATGGACTTCGGCCTGGCCCTTGGGGTTCACCGCGTAGACCTTGCCGTCAGGCGAGGTGCCGACGTAGAGGCGCCCGTCTGGACCCAGCGCCAAGGCGTGGACCTCCAGCTCCGGCGCGTCGAAGAAGAGCGACCCCTGGCCGCCCTCGATCTTGAAGACCTTGCCGTCGTTACCGGTACCGGCATAGAGGGTGCCCTGGGCGCTCCGGGTCATGCACCAAACGTAAGGCACTTCAGGGTCGAAGAGCAGCTTGCTTCGCGGCGCCAGCCGGACCCGGCCGTCGGAGTCGACGGAGAGGCCTTCCAGGCTCCCCTCCAGAAACGGCCGCGACCCTTCGATCTTCCAGAACTGGGGCTGGGCGGCGCTGAGCGGCGACACGCTGGCGGCAAGGACGAAGAGACAGGCCAAGGGGCGAGTCATGGTTCCTCCGAGATCGGGCGGCTGCGGGTGGATGGCGCTCTCTTTGGACCCGGGCCTCACCTCTCCACGGTGAGGAGCAGGGAGCGGGTGCCGGTCACGGCGAAGCTGGTGGGAAGGTCGTACTCCCAGAGAGACGCGGTGCGCAAGGGGACCACGCTGCGGCCGCCGTCGGCACCCTGGAGCACGCCGAGCACCGAGGGCGGCAGCGACATCAGGTACTCGCCGCTCACGATGGCGCCCTCGTCGGCGCGCACCAGGCGGGCATAGAGGTGGTGATTCCGCCGCAGGCCGTTCAGGGCCCGAACCAACTGGTCGAGGTCCTTGGGCACGAAAGGCTGCCGCATGTCCCGTTGCTCCAGGGCGGTGGAGGTGGCGCTGTCGGCCAGGATCAGGTGGTAGGCGCCGGCGGGAGCCGAAGCCGGGATGCTCACCGGGATGGTCTTGGATTCGGTCTGTCCCCGATAGCCCCGGAGCAGCAGCCGCAGCGGCACCGTGCTTCCGGGTCGGATGGGGCCGCTACGATCCAGCCAGGCTCGCTCCAAGGTGGCGGCCTGGATGCTCTCGAAGAAGGCCACCTCGATCTCCACCTTGTCGATGCGAACCGGCTGGAAGTCGTTGCTGATGAGATAGGCGAGCGGTGCCGCCACCAGGGCGGAGGCCTGGATCCCCGGTTGCTCTTGGCCTAACGGATCTTGGGCGTAGAGGTCCTCGACCCGCACCTCCCGCCCGTCGCCCAGGCTGAGCTTGGCTTTGACCCGGATGCTGGAGGAGCCGAAGGCGCGCTCGTTGGCCTGCAGCACCGAGGCCAGGGCGACGTAGGTGAGGAGCGGGCTGAACAGGTCGTCGTCGACGATGCGGAAGGCGAATCGACGCTGCTGCTGCCGGCTGGTCGCCAGATCCACGGTGACCGGGATCATGCGTGGCGTGCTTCCCAGCTTGCCGCTGACGGCGGCGGTCCGGTCCTGGTCGATGGTGCCCACCGGCTCCGAGGCCGCGCTGATCTTCCAGGACTGGTAGAGGCTGGGGAAGACCGAATACACATAGGCCTTCTTCATGGGGAACTGGGTGGGGCCCAGGTTGTAGAACGGATGGCCGAAGGCGTAGACGCGGCCCTCGGCGTCGACGTCGGTGACGGTGCCGGTCACCGAGAGGTCCATGTCGCCCTCGATCAGCGACACCCCCAGCGCGCTGCCCGGCTCCAGGGGAGGCAGCTTCCCTCCGGCCGGGATCTCGCCGCCGGCGCCGCTTAGCATCGGCGTGAAGCCCAAACCCGAGAAGAGGCCTCGGGCCCATTCGAAGGCGGCCGGTTCGAAGCCGGAAAAGACCAGAGGCAGGCTGAGCGGGCTCAGGGACGCCCCGGCCAGTCGGGGGGGGAGCCGGCCGGAGCCGAGGCTCGCCGCGTCCAGGGCTACACCACCCAAGGGTCGGTTGAGAGCGGCGGCCAGAGTCCTGGGATCGAGCGGCGCCGCCGGACCGCCGGTGCCAAACGCGGCCGGAAAACGGGTCGCCGCCGACCGAGGAGCGGAGGCGTGTCCGGCGTCGACCATCTCGCCCATGGGGGTGATGCCGGCGATGGTCTCCTTGGAGAACGGGAAGCCGTACGCCACCGCGCCCAGCAGCTTGCCTTCGATGAACACCGGGCTGCCGCTCATGCCGGCGATGACGCCGGTTTGGGCCAGCGGCCCGCCTTCCAGCCGTGCCAGGATGATCGAACGCTGAGGCCCGGTATTGGCCAGCACGCCGATGATCTCGACCTTGAACTCCTCGATTCGGCTGCCCTCGAACACGGTCCGGCCCACGCCGACCATGCCCGGCCGCACCTGGTCGAGCGGGAAGATCTCCACGGCCTGAGCGGTGGCCGTGAGCGACCAGCCGGCGAGTAGAGCCCAAGACCGGGTCCCCAGCTTCAATCGAGTGCGCCATCCCATCCCTCGATCTTAAGGAGCGCCTGAGGCGCCGTCAATGACAAGGGGTCTGCGAGCACCGAGCCGCCCGAAGCGGCGTGCTAAGATTCGGCCTTCCCGTACCTCGCACGGGGGAAAGAGGAGTCGCGTGGCCGAGCCGAGACCAAGCGCCGCCCTCCCGGCATGTCTGCTGGGCTGGCTGCTGCCGGGAGCCGGGCATTTCTACCTGAAGCGCCGATACAAGGGCCTGGTGTTCCTGGGCGGGATCGCCGCCCTGTTCCTCCTTGGGGTCGCCATGGATGCTCGCCTGGAGCCGCATTGGGGCCTGGACGACCCACTGTCGTTCCTGCGCAGCCTGGCCCAGATGGCGATGGGGCTTCCCTACTTCGTGGCCCGCATGCTGGGCTTCGAGGCCGGGAGAATCCCCTCCGTGCTCCACGAGTACGGCAACACCTTCACCGAGGTCGGCGGGCTGCTGAACGTGCTCGTGATCCTCGACGCCTACGACACCGCGGTGGGACGGAAGCCGTGATGGCGAGCCACCTGCTCAACCTCGCGGTCTTCTCGGGTTTGGTGTCGGCAGTCTTCGCCATGCTCCAGCGGGACGAGTTGAAGGCCCGCCTTCGCTACGGCCTACTGGCTTTCGGTGCCTTCATCCTGTCGGCTCTGGTCGTGGGCTGGCTCATGTACCCGTTTCCCAGCTGAGTGGCGACCCGCAACCTCGTCCCCCGTCCGGTCGCGATGTGGGGCCCGGTGGTCGCCTGGATGGCCCTGATCTTCGTGCTGTCCTCGCGGTCCCGAGTTCCCGGCCTGGGCCGCTTTCCGGACTTCGTGACCCACGGTCTCGGCTACCTGGTGCTCTCCTTCCTGGTGACCCGCGCCCTGTGGCCGAGCCGCTGGTCGGGCTCGGCGAGGCTACTGCTGGCGGTGACGATCGCCACCTTGTACGGGGTGAGCGACGAGGTCCACCAGGCCCTGGTTCCGGGCCGCCACCCGGACCCCTGGGACGTGGGGAAAGATGCGTTGGGCGCGGTCCTGGGCGCCCTTGCCTACCCGATGCTGGCAGCCAAGCAGAGCCCCGGCGAGGAGCCGGCACCATGAGCGGCGCCTTGAGGGTCGCCGTCATCCCCGGCGACGGCATCGGCGTCGAGGTGATCCGCGAGGCGACCCAGACCATGGAAGCCGTCGCCTCCCTCTGCGGAAGACCCGTGCGCCTTACGCCATTCGAATGGGGAGCCGACCACTACCTGAAGACCGGCATCACCCTGCCCGACGACGCCCTCACCCGGCTGCGGGAGGGTTTCGACGCCATCCTGCTGGGGGCCATGGGCGATCCCCGGGTGCCCGACAACCGGCATGCCGCCGACATCCTGCTGGGTCTGCGCTTCAAGCTCGATCTCTTCGTCAACTACCGGCCGGTGCGCCTCTTCGACGAGCGGCTGTGCCCGCTCAAGGGGGCGCGGCCCCAGGACGTGGACTTCGTGGTGTTTCGCGAGAACACCGAGGGGCTCTACGTGATGATGGGTGGCAACTTCAAGAAGGATACCGCCGACGAGGTGGCCACCGAGATCGACCTCAACACCAGGAAGGGCGTCGAGCGCATCGTGCGCCACGCCTTCGAATTCGCGCGGGCCAGCGGCCGCACCCGGGTGGCGATGACCGACAAGGCCAACGTCCTGATCCACGCCCACGACCTTTGGCAGCGAGTCTTCAAGACGGTGGCCGCCGAGTTCCCGGGCATCGAGGCCCGGCACCTCTACGTGGACAACCTGACGCTGCAGATGATCCGGGAGCCCCAGCAATTCCAGGTCATCGTCACCTCCAACATGTTCGGAGACATCGTCACCGACCTGGCGGCGGGGCTGCAAGGGGGGTTGGGGATGGCCGCCTCGGGCAACCTCCACCCCGGCCGGCTCAGCCTGTTCGAGCCGGTCCACGGCTCCTCGCCGCCGCTCGCGGGAAAGAACCTGGCCAACCCCATGGGCGCCATCCTGACCGCCGGTCTGCTCTTCGAACACCTGGGCTGGGCGGAGGAGGCCGAGCGGATCGAGGCGGCCGTGCGTTGGGCGGTCGCCGCCGATCAGACCACGGCCGACATCGGCGGCCGCCTGGGCACCCGCGAGGTAGGCGAAGCGATCCGCCGCCGACTGCGTGCGTAGAACGTGACCACCCGGGGACTTTGAAAGAGGCAGCGAGACCATGAAGCCCAGCCACACCGTTTCCCTGACTCCCGGTAGGCGAGTCCTGTTCTTGACCAAGGACCCGGAGTCGATCCGGCGCCAGTTGCGGGGCGAGCTGAACCTGCAGATGAGGGACCTGCGGGTGGAAGACCTCCTGGACGACATCAACACCGACGCCATGACCCCCGCCTGGGCCTGTTTCGACTACCGGCCGGAGGACATCGCCACCAACGCCTACGCCGGGATCATGGTGGGCGGCGAGCGCCTCTTCCCCCCGGACTCGCTGCGCAACGGCGGCTTCGAGGTCATCGTCTCCGGCTATCGCAAGGGGGTTGGCTCCTCCCGGGAGACCGCCGTCCAGGCGGAGAAGTGGTCGGGGATCAGGATCGCGATTGCGGCTTCCTTCGCACCCATCCACGCTCGCAACAACGTGAGCCAGGGCGTGCTGATGGGAGATCACTCCATCCTGTTGCGGCTGCAGGCGGGCGAGAGCATCCCTCTCGCCGAGTTCGCGACCGGCCACGACGCCATCACCCGCCAGGTGATCGAGTACGGCGGGCTCTTCGCCTTCACCAAGGCCTATGCCCGAGGCGAGGTCAGTCTCCCCACGCCAGCCACCCCCCGGCGTCCCATGACGCTGGCCGAGAAGATCCTGGCCGGGCACTTGATCGGCGCCTCCGCCCCGGCGTTCGTGAAGCCGGGCGATGCGGTCTCGGTGCGCGTCGACGGGGGCTACTCCCACGAGTTCACAACCGCCCAGGTCCACCACTTCCTGGAGCAGGAGTTCGGCAGCAGCTATGCCCTGGCGAACCCCGCCAAGTTCGCGGTGTTCGAGGACCACCTGATCTACGCCGACGGGGTGGCGAGGATGGCGCCTTTCTCGCCCAAGATCCAGATCCTGCGCGACATGCAGCGGGCCTTCCAGCGCCACACCGGGGTGCAGGACTACTCGGCAGCGAATGGGGTCTCGCCAGGCATCTGCCATACCATCGCCCGCGAAAAGCTGATCGACCCTGGGGACTTCATCCAGGCCACCGACAGCCACACCTGCATGGGCGGCGGCCTGGGCGCCCTGGCCTACGGCGTGGGGGCGACCGAGTACGCGGCCCTGGCCCACGCCGGCTTCACCTTCATCGAGGTTCCGGAGTCGATCCGCTTCGAGCTGGTGGGGGAGCTGCAGTCCGGGGTGACGGCCAAGGACGTGATGCTCTTCATCCTGGCCCACCACGCCCGGCGTCAAGAGACGCTGGATCGGGTGATGGAGTTTGGCGGGCCGGGCCTCGGTTCGCTCTCGCCCGACGAGCGCGCCACCCTGGCCAACATGGCGACCGAGTGCGCCGCCAAGGCCGGGGTGTGCGAGGTGGACGAAGCGGCGCTGCGCTGGATGGCCGCCCGCCGGCCTGGCATCGCCATCGAAGCGCTGCGGGCGAAGGTGGTGGCGCCGGATTCGGGTGCGGAATACGCCGGCGGCGTCCATCGAATCGAGCTGGGTGAGATCCGGCCCATGGTGGCGACGCCGGGGGATCCCGCCAAGGGCATTCCCTCCGACCCCACCAACGGCGCCCTCATCGACGATCTGGGAGAGGTGCCCATCGACATCGCCTACGGTGGTTCTTGCACCGCGGGCAAAGAGGACGACCTCGACATGTACGCCACCGTCATGCGCGAGGCACTGGCGGCCGGGCGCCGGGTCAAGGCCGGGGTCGAGTTCTTCATCCAGTTCGGCTCCAGCGGCGTGGAGGAGTACGCCAAGCGGGAAGGCTACCTCGAGGTCTTCGCCAAGACCGGTGTGCGGGTGATTCCGCCGGGCTGCGGGGCCTGCATTGGCTGCGGCCCCGGCGTTTCCGCGAACGCCGCCCAGGTCACGGTCTCCGCCATCAACCGGAACTACCAGGGCCGATCCGGACCTGGTCGGCTTTACCTGGCCTCGCCGCTGACGGTGGCGGCCTCGGCGGTGGCGGGCAAGATCGTCGCCTACCGCAAGGGGATGTTCTCCCTTCCCTGAACGCAAGCGGCGCCGGGTGCTATGATGCCCGGGTCCGGCGGCAGGCCGTAGCGGGAAGAAACCAACGATGTCGCCTTACACCTCTCCCTTGGCCCTCGGGTTCGTCGCCTTCCGGCTGATCGCCGTTGCCGTGGGGTTGGCCTCGCTGGTTTGGCTCTGGCGGCGTCCCCGGCCTCGGCTAGCCCTAGGCCTGGTGCTGGCCCTGAACCTGGCGGGCTGGGCGGCCTACGTGAGCCCGCTCCAGCGGCTGTACGGCCTGGATCAGAACACCGATCGCTCCTTCAACCTGGGGATGGCGCGCTCAGTGGCCAGCGGGGTCTCGCCGCTCCAGCACACGCAAGTGGGCTTCGCCAGCCCGGAGCCGTTTTGGAACCTCGCGATTGCCGCCCTGGCCTTGTTTCGGCCCGCCGGCGTCGATGCGGTGTTCCATCTGCTGCCCCCACTCACCATTCTGGCGGTGAGCCTCGGCCTGTTCCTCGGCCTGCGCACCTCGGCTGCCGATGCGAACGACGAATGGGAGCGGGTGCTGATGGTGTTTGCGGTCTTGGCTCTGGCCTCCCTCACCATGAACCCCAAACCGCCGCTCCCGCTGTTCTGGCCAGCCAGCTTTCTCCTGAAGCCTAACCACACCATGGCCTGGGGTCTCTTTGGGGTGGTGGTGGGCCTCCGGGCGCGGTCGCCCGGGCGTTTCCTCTCCTGCGGCCTCGCGTTGGGGCTCATGGCGTGGGTCTTCCTGGTGGACTGGGCCTATGTCCTGGTCGGCCTGGTCCTCGGGGCTTGGCGCATGCCGGCGGAAGAACGCAGGTGGCGGCCGTTGAGCCTGGCCCTGGGGGTCTCCGCGGTCATCGCTCTGCCCTTCGTGGTCCACCTCGGGCGCGACTACAACCCTGCCGACAGAAGCCAGGCGGCTCGCCACATGTGGGCCGACCGGGGGCTAGGACCGGCCCTCTCGGTGCCGACGTGGTCGACGCTGGACCTGGGGCCGCTCCTGGTCTTGGGGACGCTCGGCCTGGTCTTCCTGATTCGCCGTGCTTCGGCACGGGATCGCGTTCTCGTCGGCTTGGTGTTGGGAGCCTGGGGCCTGTGGCTCATCTCGATGCCGGCGGCCCTTCTTGGTCTGGCGCCGGAGCCTGACGACCTGCACTACTACCTGCGCTTTGTCATGGCGCTGGCGGCGGGCGGCGGCCTGGCGGCGGCGGCTCGCCACCTTGAAGCCTGGCGAGGTCTGCGAGTGGGCCAGGGCCATGTCCTGGTCCTGGCGACATGTCTGCCCATCAGCTTCGTCGCCTACTTCGACCCCCCAAGCATGGATCGGCACTTCACCCGGAGCCTGGACCCGGTGAAGCCCAAGATCCAGGCCTACGCCCGCTGGGTCCGCGAGAACACAGAGCCGACCGCGATCTTCCTCGGAGGGCGGAGCTCGGCGGCCTGGATTCCCGCTCTGGCCGGACGGCAGGTGCTGCTGGCGCCGGGAGGAGCCCTCATCCCCGGAGACATCGCCGAACGCAAGCGGGTGGAACGCGCCCTCTTGACCGAGGTCGATCCCGACCTGGTGCGCCGGGCCGCCGCGCGCTACCAGGTCACCCACCTCGCCCTGGACGAGTCGCTGCTGCCGGAATACGGGGCCAAGACCTTCTACGACCTGGCTCGATCGCCGGCCTTCGAGACCCTGTACGCAGATTCCACGGTCAGGATCGTGGGCTTTCGGAGTGAGGGGCCGCGGCGGGAGCGCTCGCCATGAAGTGGCGAAGCGCGGGTCAGGGGAGCCAGCGCGGGTTCTGGAGGTCGAAGGACGGGGCGACGGCGAGCAGCACGCGGCGGTCGCTGCCGTCGGGCTGCACCACCACCAGGCGGGCGCCGTCCGCATCCGCCTCGGTGAAGACGATGCCGGCCGAGCCCCAGTCGGGCGCCCCACGGTAGGCGGGTCCCGAGGCCACCGTGCTCAGGCTGCCGTCCGCGAGGTTCACGAGCATGAGGTCCCAACTGCCGAGCCCGCGGCCGCCGGTTCCGGTGAGGCGCCTGAAGACCGCCCGCCGGCCATCGGGGGAGAAGTCCGGGTCGGCGTCGGAGCCCACCACCCACGGCGTTCCCGGCAGGCGTTCGGTGCCGGGGCCACCGCTGGTCAGCCGCGGCTGGGCCGCGAAGAGGATGTAGACCAGCGCCTTGGCGGTTTCGTCGATCCGCTCGTAGATGCCGGTGGATCCCAGGGCGTTGAAGCGAGGGCGCCGTTCGCTCAGCCCGGCGGAACCGGTGAGGTTCTGGCTGCTGGTGCTGTTCGGCGGCAGGGTGAACAGATCGTCGAGCCCCGCCGCGCCGACAGCGCTCAGCAGCAGCAGTTCCTCGGTGGGGGACCAGTCGACGCCGGAGACGCGCGCGGTCTCCGGCAGCAGGGGAGCCTCGACGCCCCGGGAGACGTCGAGGAAGACCAGGCCGGCGGCATCCTGGTCGTCGAGCCGGCCGTCACGGTTGCTGTCGGCCAGCACTCGCCTGACGGCGAAGCGTGCCCGATCCGGAGCCACCGCCGCCTCCACGCTGGCGCAGGGGCGGTCGGCCTGATTGCAGAAGGTGAGCCGGGTGAGGCCGGCTCCTGAGCCCTCCACCGCAAACAGCTCGTTGGGTGCGCCGGCGCTTCCATAGCTGTTGCTCGAGAACACGATGGCCGCCCGGGCCGGAAGCTGAGCCGTCCTGACGCTCCCGGCGAAGGGGTTGTCGTAGCTTTGCGAGCAGGCGCCGGCCAGGAGCAGGGGTGAGGCCAGGAGCGCGGCTGGTGTGGGTCGCATGGGATCCTGGGAGCCTATTCCGCGCCCCTGGGCCCGTCAAGCCGCATGCTATACTCCCGCGTTCTTGGCTCCTCTTCGAGGAGCGCCAGAGGGACCATCAAGATGCCTGAAGATGTCGTGATCCTGGGGGGCGCTCGCACGCCCATGGCCGAATATGTCGGCTCGCTCAAGGACCTTTCCGCCCTCGAGCTGGGTGGCCTGGCTGCCCGGGGAGCCTTGGAGCGAACCGGCGTCAAGCCGGAGTGGGTCGACCACGTGGTCATGGGCAACGCCATGCAGACCTCGGGGGACGCCCTTTACGGCGCCCGTCACGTCGGCCTTCGCGCCGGCATCCCCATCGAGGTCCCGGCCCTCACCGTCAACCGCCTCTGCGGCTCCGGCATCCAGTCCGTGGTGTCGGCGGCGCAGATGATCCGGCTGGGCGAGGCGCGCACCGTGGTGGCCGGCGGCATGGAGAGCATGAGCCAGGCGCCCCACGTGATCCGGGGGGCGCGGGCGGGCTTGCGGCTGGGCGAGGGCAAGCTCGAGGACTCGCTGCTGGTGGCGCTCCTGGACACCCAGTGCGGGCTCTACATGGCTCAAACCTCCGACAAGCTGGCCCGGGAGAAGGGGATCTCCCGCGAGGACATGGACGCCTTCGCGGTGCGCAGCCAGCGGGCCGCCGGGGCCGCGCTGGCACGGGGGGTCTTCAAGGACGAGATCGTCCCCGTCGAGGTGGCGCAGGGCCGCAAGACGTTGCGGGTGGAGGCCGACGACCACCTCCGACCCGAGACCAGTCTCGAGGGGCTGGCGGCTTTGAAGCCCGCCTTCGGCAAGGACGGATGCGTGACCGCCGGCAACGCCAGCGGCATCGTGGACGGAGCGGCGGCGCTGATCCTGGCCAGCCGCGAGCAGGCCCGGGAGCGAGGGCACAAACCCCTGGCCGGCATCGTGTCCTGGGGAATCGCCGGCGTGCCCCCGGACATCATGGGGATCGGGCCGGTGCCGGCCACTCGTAAGGCGCTGGAGGCGGCTGGCCTGAAGCTCAAGGACATCGATCTGATCGAGATCAACGAGGCCTTCGCCGGCCAGTACCTGGCGGTGGAGAAGGAGTTGGGCCTGGATCGGGAGAAGGCCAACGTCAACGGCGGGGCCATCGCCCTCGGTCATCCGTTGGGCGCCACCGGGACCCGTCTGCTTTTGACCCTGGCCCTGGAGCTGGAGCGGCGGAAGGCCACCTACGGGCTGGCTTCGGCCTGTATCGGGGGCGGCCAGGGCATCGCCATGATCATCAAACGGGAAGCCTGAGGGCTTTCCCTTTTCGGAGCCTCAAGCCATGGACATCAAGACCGTCGGCGTCGTTGGGTGCGGCCTCATGGGGTCGGGCATCGCGCAGGTCTCTGCGGAGGCCGGCTATCGGGTCGTGGTTCGCGAGGTGAACGACGACCTGCTGAAGAAGGGCCTGGGGAAGATCGACTCCTTCCTGAGCAAGGGGGTGGAGAAGGGCAAGCTCACCCCGGAACGAAAGGCCGAGATCCTGGGTCGCCTGGAAGGCACCACCTCGCTCGACGGCTTTGCGGCCTGCGACATCGTGATCGAGGTGGTGGTCGAGAGCCTGGCGGTCAAGCACGAGCTCTACAAGGCGTTGGACGCCATCTGTCCTCCCCACACCCTCTTCGCGTCCAACACCTCGTCGCTGTCCATCACCGAAATGGCGGCCGTCACCGGGCGGACCGACCGCTTCGTGGGCCTGCACTTCTTCAACCCGGTGCCGCTCATGAAGCTGGTCGAGGTGGTGCGCTCTCCGCTCACCTCGCCCGAGGCGTTCGAGAAGGCGTTTGCGTTTGCCAAGAGCCTGGGCAAGACCCCGATTCGAGCCAGCGACCGGTCTGGGTTCATCGTCAACCGGCTGCTGGTGCCCTATCTTCTGGACGCCATTCGGGCCCTGGAGGAGGGCGTGGGCTCGATCGCGGACATCGACGAGGGGATGCGCCTGGGCTGCGGCCATCCCATGGGCCCCCTGACCCTTCTCGACTTCGTGGGCCTGGACACTACCTTCTTCATCGCCAACATCATGTTCGACGAGTTCCGGGAGAAGCGCTTCGCCGCCCCGCCGCTGCTCAAGCGGATGGTGCAGGCCGGCCTCCACGGCCGGAAGTCGGGCAAGGGCTTCTACGACTACTCGCTCAACCCGCCCCAGCCGGTAGCGGGCCTGGTCTAGGGAGGCACCATGGGCTTCGAGAACCTGCTTGTCGCCAAGCGCGACGGCATCGCGGTCGTCACCATCAACCGTCCGGACAAGCTGAACGCGCTCAACCGCCGGACCATGGAAGAGCTGGCCGCCGCCTTTTCCGCGTTGGGAGGGGATTCCGAGGTGGGGGGCGTGATCCTGACCGGCTCTGGGGAAAAGGCCTTCGTGGCTGGGGCCGACATCGGCGAGTTGGCCGCCCAGAGCCCGGTGGAGGGCAAGGAGTTCTCGACCTGGGGCCAGAGGGTGCTGGACCAGATCGAGAACCTGGGCAAGCCGGTGATCGCCGCCGTCAACGGCTTTGCGCTGGGCGGCGGCTGCGAGCTGGCCATGGCCTGCCACCTTCGCATCGCCTCGGAGAACGCCAAGCTGGGGACGCCGGAGGTCAAGCTCGGCATCATGTGCGGCTATGCGGGCACCCAGCGCCTCACCCGTCTGGTGGGCAAGGGTCGGGCCCTGGAGATCCTGCTCAGCGGTGAGCCGGTGGACGCCCAGGAGGCCTACCGCATCGGCCTGGTCAACCGGGTGGTGCCGAAAGACCGGCTGCTGGCCGAAGCCGAGGCCCTGCTGCGCAAGCTGCTGGGCAACGGCCCGGTCTCCCTGCGCTTCACGATGGAGGCGGTGAACGCCGGCATCGAGATGCCGCTGGCCGAGGCGCAGTATCTGGAGGCCACCCTCTTCGGCCTCATCTGCACCACCGAGGACATGAAGGAGGGAACCCGGGCCTTCCTGGAGAAGCGGCCGGCCAAGTTCCAGGGCAAGTGAAGGAGGCGCCTCAGGAAGTGCCGTCCGCCGGCGGGCTCCGGGTCGCCATCGTCTGCTCGCGCTTCAACGCCCAGGTGGTGGACGGCCTTTTGTTAGGTGCGCAGACGGCCCTGGCCGAGATGGGTGCCGCGCCCACCCGGGTGAGGGTGGTGGCGGTGCCGGGGGCCTTCGAGTTGCCGCTGGCCGCCCGGGCGGCTGCCGAGTCCGGCCGCTTCGACGTGGTGGTGGCGCTGGGAGCGGTGATCCGCGGCGAAACCGACCACTACCAGCACATCGCCCGCGAGGTCGCCGCCGGGCTGTCCCGGGTGGCGGTGCTCACCGGGGTGCCGGTCGGCTTTGGCGTGCTCACCGTCGCCGAGGAGAGCCAGGCCAGGGCCCGCGCCGCCCCGGGACCCGAGAACAAGGGCGCCGAAGCCGCCCGTGCCGCGGTGGCCATGGTCCACGTCCTGCGCGGCCTACGGAAAACCACGGGCATTCGAACGTCAGAAAGGGTGAGGAGGCCAGGCAAACGGTGAGAGGGGCGCGCCGCTGGGTTGCAATCGTCAGCCGTTGCCGCGACCCTCAGCGACGGGAAGCCGCCGTTGGAGCGCCCGCGGGTCGGACATCCGCTCCGCCCGAGCGGGATTCACTCCCGCGACGGCGGAATCCCGATGGACGCGCCCGACCAAGGGCGCGTTATACGCAGTGTCCGAAGCGGTTGCGTTTCGTGTCCGGGGGTTCGGGGGGCGGGAGCCCCCCGCTTCATAGCGGCGACCGAATTCACTTCGGGCGCAGCGTATAGATATGGGCAAGCGTTCGAAGGCTCGGGAATGCGCGGTGCAGATGCTCTATCAGTGGGAGACGACCCAGGAGCCGATGGACCGGGTGACCGGTCTCTTCTGGCAGGTGCGGGGCGGCACCGACGAGATGAAGGCGATGGCGGAGCGTCTGGCGCGGGGAGCCCACGCCAACCTTGAACGGCTGGACCAGGCCATCCAGCAGGCGGCCACCCACTGGCGGGTGGACCGGATGGCGTCGGTGGACCTGGACATCCTGCGCATCGGGACCTACGAGCTGCTGGCGGAGCCGGGGACGCCGTCGTCGGTCATCATCGACGAGGCGGTAGAGATCGCCAAACGGTTCGGGGAAGCGGACTCGCCGGCTTTCGTGAACGGCGTGCTGGACGCGGTGAAGCGCGCGCTGCGTGGAGGGGCGGAAGAGCCCGTCAAGCCCCGACGGCAAGAGCGAAAGCATGAGTGAAGACTCGCGGATCCCCCCCGGCTGGCCGGAGGAGTCGGCCCAGCGTTTGGCAAAGGCCGAGAGCCTGCGGGGCATGGGGGTGAACCCCTACCCGAACCGCTACGAGCGCAGCCATCACTTGGCCGAGCTGGTGGGCGCCTACGGCGACAAGAGCCTGGAGGAGCTGGCGGCGCTGGCGGTACCGGTGCGCATCGCCGGTCGCGTTCTCACCAAACGCGGCCACGGCAAGGCCTCGTTCGCCACCTTAAGCGATGGCGAGGGCCGGCTTCAGATCTACGTCCGCGCCGACCAGGTGGGGGAGCGCGGCTACCTGGTCTTCGATCTGCTCGACCTTGGCGATTTCGTGGGCGCCGCCGGAACCCTGATGCGGACCCGCAAGGGGGAGTTGTCGGTGGAGGTCGGGGAGCTGACCTTCCTCTCGAAGGCGCTCTTGCCGCCGCCCGAGAAGTGGCATGGCTTGGCCGACGTGGAGGCTCGCTACCGCCAGCGCTACCTCGACCTCATGAGCAACCCCGAGGTGCGGGAGGCGTTCGTCAAACGCAGCCTCCTGGTGTCCGAGATCCGCCGCTTCCTGGACGGTCGGGGCTACCTGGAGGTGGAGACCCCGATGATGCACCCCATCGCCGGGGGAGCCGTGGCGCGCCCTTTTGTGACCCACCACAACGCCCTGGGTGTCGATCTGTTCCTGCGCATCGCCCCGGAGCTGTACCTCAAGCGTTTGGTGGTGGGGGGGCTGGAGAGGGTCTACGAGATCAACCGGAACTTCCGCAACGAGGGGATC
>DATECU010000340.1:0-11146 GCA_035286745.1 Vicinamibacteria bacterium
AGGCGGTGCGGCAGGCCCGCGACCGCCATCGGCTCCGGGTTCCGCTCAGGCTCATCACCAACGCCACCATGGTCGACCGCCCGGGACGGCTCGCCGAGATCGCGACCGCCGGCGGCTCGATCGAGTCCGTCCAGGTCTACACGGCGGCCCGGCGCCCGGCTTGGTGCTGTGCGCACCGGCAACCTCCAGAAGACGCCTGCATCCGGCGCCCACTCAGTGGCGCAGGTGGTTGCGAACCGCCCGCCTCCTGCGAGGCACGCGGGGCACGCCCTTGACCATATGCACGAGTGTGCATATAGTTGGAGGGTGGACTGCGAGTGGGATGAGGCCAAGGCGGTCGCCAACCTCAGGAAACACGGTGTCGACTTCGCCGATGCTGCACTCGTCCTCTACGACGACCTCGCGCTCACGGTCGAGGACGCCGGTGCCTATGGGGAAGCGCGGTTCGTCACGCTGGGGCTGGATCCCCTGGGCCGGGTGTTGGTGGTTGTCTACACCTGGCGGGAGGAGCGGGCTCGCATCATCTCCGCGCGCACGGCGACACCAGCCGAGCGAAAGCGGTACGAGAGCAGGAAGAGATGAAGAGCGAATACGATTTCTCGGCCGCGGTTAGAGGACCCGTGCTGAGCATTCCTCCGGGCAAAACCCGTATCACGATCCGGATCGATGATGACGTGCTGCGATGGTTCAAGCGGCAAGTCCACGCGGCCGGCGGTGGCAACTACCAAACTGCCATGAACGCCGCCCTTCGCGAGTTCATCGAGCAGCGGGCAACGGGTCTTGAGGACAAGCTCCGCGTCGTCATCCGTGAGGAGCTTGGGCGGTGCGAGGCCCCGAGACCCTCGGTGGCGCGGGCGCCGTCGAACCCGATGCGCCTGACGAAGTCCGTGCCCGCGAACAGCCGCAGGCCTCCCAGGTGATCGGTTCTTCCGTGCTCCCAACGTGAGCCGAACCGAAAAGACAGCAACCGGCTGGACCCTTCACTGGCGGCTGCCCCCGTGTCCTGTCCGGCTCTGGCTGCCTCGGTTCACGGGGGGTGCTGCGCTCCCCCTACCTTCGCATTCCAGCGTCGACGCCGTTTCCCGCAGCTCATGCCACCTGGGCGGCCGAGGTGGCGCCTCGAGGGGCTGCCCGCGCGAAGTCCGAGTTGGGCTGAGCCGGGGCAGGTTCGCGTGCAACGCTTGGTGAGGACCACGACTGGCCGCTGGCTCGGGACAAGGCCTGGAGGAGTCGCTAGGCGGTGCGAGCTTCCCAGGCTGCCCCGGGTGTTCTCCCGGCGCCGAGTTGATCGGAGCGAATGACGTAAACATCGTTCTCATCGTGCTGGCCGCACTCTTGGCCGCGGATGTCACCCCTGAAGCGCGACCCTTGCTTGATGACTTCTGGGCTCGAACACACGGCCGCCGTGATGATTCGCACGGTCTGCTCGCTATCGAGCTTGCACTGCGGCCGGAGGAGCCGCCGTCGATTCTCCTGGCTGACTCCAGCGGCTGCGGGAATGCGGCGTGCGCTTGGTACATCTGTCGGCCCATCGGAGCAGAGCGCTGCCGATTCATGGGAGTCCTTGGCTTTCACGCCAAAGGCTATCGGTACGATGCCAAGGCCGGGCTCTTCGTTGGTTATTGGCGGCATGGCGGTGGGAAGGGCACCTTCTTTGAAGTCAGGATCACGCCGGACGCGGTTGTCCCAGGTCATGGCGGCGCGGAAGTGTCCCAAGGCTCGCCGGAGTTCGAGGCGGGCTGGAACCTCATTGAAGCGTGGCAGCAAAGCCAGGCTCCACCACTCTGGCATTGCTCGCTTGACGGAGCATGCCGACGAGACGAGAGGACCTTGGTTGGGGGGCCATGGCCGCGGATCGAGCGAGCGCGAGTTGAGATCGTGGCGCCGTAGAACGACGGCGCGCAGCTGACCGAGTTGGAGCTCTTGGACAAACCCGCAGGTGCGCTGTGGTCATCAAGACGCACTGGGCACCCGACGCCTGAGTTGGGCGGGCAATAGCGTCAGGACACGTGGCTCGCCTGGATGCCGCAGCGACCGGCCTCGCGGCCGTCTGCCCGCCCGGTTCCTTCCGACGGTCAGCCGCCGGCCCCGAGCGCTAGCCAGTGAAGGTACCATCGTCCAGTCATGCGCGTGCTCGACTTCACGGACCATCGCCGGGAGTTGGACCGGAACCGCTACGTCTACGCGGTGGTGTCGAGGCGGGCGCGGGGGCTGTCGATCGGCGTCAACCTCAACCCGGACCGGGTTTGCAACTTCGACTGCCCCTATTGCCAGGTGGACCGCAGTCAGCCGGGCGGCCCCGGAGCCGAGATCGAAGTGCCCGGCCTGGTGGCGGAGCTGGACTCGCTGCTCTCCCTCATCGATGCCGGCACGCTCTGGGATGTGTCCCCCTTCGACACCGCGGCCCCCGAGCTTCGCCGCGTGGCCGACATCGCCTTCTCGGGCGACGGCGAGCCCACCACCCCGCCTGCCTTTCCCGCCGCCGCCGAGGCGGTGCGGCAGGCCCGCGACCGCCATCGGCTCCGGGTTCCGCTCAGGCTCATCACCAACGCCACCATGTTCGACCGCCCGCGAGTGCGTGAGGCACTCGCGTTCTTCGACGAGCTGTGGTGCAAGCTCGACGCCGGGACTGCTCCCTACTTCGCGCGGGTCGACGGCACGCGCTTCCCGTTCGAGCGCCTCCTGGCCAACCTCACCGCGGTCGCCCGCGAGCGGCCCATCGTCCTTCAGAGCATGTTCCCGAGCTTCGACGGGGAGGGGCCCGAGCCGGCTGAGATCGAGGCCTACCTGGGACGGCTCCAGCAAATCACGTTCGCCGGCGGCTTGATCGCCGGCGTGCAGGTGTACACGGTGGCGCGGCGACCCGCCGATCCGCGGATCGCGGCTCTTGGCCCCGAGGTCCTGGAGGCCATCGCGGAGGGGGTGAGGCGGCTGGGCCTTCCCGCCGAGGTTTTCGGCTCATGAGCCCAAGGGCCCATCGAGAAGCGGCCCGACTTCATCCATAATGCCCCGGGCCGGCGCGTCCTCAGACCCCCCGGCCACCAAGGGAGACGACATGACGGCATTCTCATTCGGCCCTCGACGAGGGACCTACACCGACATCTCCGAGACTCTGGCCGCCGGCCCGCCGCCGCTGACCTCGACCGAGCTGGGTCACTTCGAGACCCTCGACCTCATCTACCGCTCGCTCTGCGCGCTGCTTTACAACTACGTGCCCACCTCGGGCCACCCCGGGGGATCCATCTCCTCGGGCCGCTTCGTGGCCGGGATCCTCTTCGAGGCCATGGACTACGACTTCTCCCGGCCCGATCGGGAAGATGCCGACCTCGTCTCCTACGGCGCTGGCCACAAGGCCATGGGCCTGTACTCGATGTGGGCGCTGCGCGACGAGATCGCGCGGCTGGGCGCACCCGAGCTGCTGCCCGCCGACACCAAGCTCCGCCTGCGCCTCGAGGATCTCTTGGGGTTCCGTCGCAATCCCATCACCAGGACCCCGCTCTTCGATCAGTTCGGGGCCAAGCCCCTGGACGGTCATCCCACGCCGGCCACGCCCTTCGTGCGGCTGTCCACCGGTGCTTCGGGCGTCGGCGTCGCCAGCTCCCTGGGGCTTGCGTTTGGTGCGCGCGATTACTACGGCGCCGACGCGCCGCGAGTGCACATCGTCGAGGGCGAGGGTGGGCTCACGCCGGGCCGGGTGGCCGAGGCCCTGGCCGCCGCGGCCACCGCTTCGCTCGGCAACGTGGTGCTGCACCTGGACTGGAACCAGGCCTCGATCGACTCCAACCGGGTCTGTCGCGAGGGCGACAAGCCCGGCGACTACGTGCAGTGGAGCCCGGCGGAGCTCTTCTACCTCCACGACTGGAACGTGGTCTACGTCCCCGATGGTCGCGACTTGCAGCAGGTGGTGGCGGCGCAGCGGGCGGCGTTGGCCCTCGGCAACAGCCAGCCTACTGCGATCATCTACCGCACACTGAAGGGATGGCAATACGGCATCGAGGGCCGCGCCTCCCACGGTGCCGGCCACAAGCTCTGCTCCGAGGGGTTCTTCCAGGCTCTGGCCCCGCTCACCTCCAAGGCCGACCTGACGCTGCCCTCCTGCGAGGCCGGCAAGGAACGCTGCCTCAAGACCGATGCCGGCCAGGCGGTCATGGAGGAGTGCTTCTGGGAAGCCCTGCAGGTGGTGCGAGAGGCGCTGGAGCAGAGTCGCCCCGCAGTCGACGCGCTGTCTCGTCGTCTGCTGCTGGCCAAGGGCCGGCTCGATAGCCGTTCGCGTCAGCCGCGGGAGAACGCGCCCCGACTGGAAGCCGCCTATGAGGTGATCTCCCGGGGCACCGCCATCCCGGCTGAGCTCAGGCTCAAGCCTGGCGCCAGCACCACCCTGCGCGGCGAGCTGGGACGGGCCCTGCAGTACCTCAACCAGGCCTCCGGCGGTGCCTTCTTCGCCGCCGCCGCCGACTTGCTGGGCTCAACCAGCGTCAACACGGTTGGCGCGGGCTTCCCCGAGGGTTTCTGGAACGCCGTCTCCAACCCCGGCGCGCGGTTGCTCTCCACAGGCGGCATCTGCGAGGACGCCATGTCCGGCATCCTGGCCGGACTCTCGACCTTCGGCCGCCACATCGGCGTGGGCTCCTCCTACGGGGCCTTTCTGGCGCCGCTCGGCCACATCGCCGCCCGGCTCCACGCCATCGGCGGCCAGTCGCGCCACGCCATCGCCCCTGACGCCTATCGGACCATGATCCTGATCTGCGCCCACGCCGGCCTCAAGACCGGTGAGGACGGCCCCACCCACGCCGATCCCCAACCGCTCCAGCTCTTGCAGGAGAACTTCCCCGCCGGCACCGCCATCACCTTGACCCCCTGGGAGCCCCAGGAGATCTGGCCCCTGTTGAGCGCGGCCCTGGCCCGGCGGCCGGCGCTGATCGCACCTTTCGTGACCCGCCCCAACGAGCGAGTGCTGGATCGATTAGCGTTAGGTCTGGCGGGGCCGGAGGCGGCCGTCACTGGCCTTTACCTGCTGCGCAAGCCGAACGGCAAAGGCGCCGGAACCGTGGTCCTCCAGGAGAGCGCTGCCAGCTACGCGTTTGTCGAGCAGGCGCTGCCGCTCCTCGAGAAGCAGGGCATCGATCTCTGGGTCTACTCGGTCGCCAGCGCGGAGCTCTTCGATTTGCTTCCGGAGAGAGAACAGGAGGCCATCTTCCCCGACCAACGAGCGCAAGAGGCCATGGGCATCACCGGCTTCACGCTGCCCACCATGTTCCGGTGGATCCGCAGCGAGCTGGGGCGCAAGATGACGCTGCATCCCTATCAGAAGGGACACTACCTGGGGAGCGGTCAAGGCGAGGTGGTGTTGGCGGAGGCTGGGCTCGACGGCGAGAGCCAGGCCAAAGCCATCAAACGCTACCTCGACGCCAGGGCGAGATGAGCGACGGACGCGTCGCGCTGGTCACCGGGGCCAACCGAGGCATCGGCTTCGAGACCTGCAGGCAACTGGCACGGCAGGGTGTGACCGTCCTGCTCACCGCCCGGAACGAGGAGGCGGCGCGCGAAGCGGCGGGCCGCCTCAAGGCCGAGAAGCTGCTGGTCACGCCCTTCTGGCTGGACGTGACCGATCCCGCCGGCCTGCAGATCGTGGCTCGCCAGGTGGATGCCAGCTCGGGGAGGCTCGACATCCTGGTCAACAACGCGGGCGTCTTCCTGGACCGCAACGCCACCGCCGACAGCGTGGAACCCGAGCTGCTGGCCGAGACCCTGGAGGTCAACCTGATCGGTGCCCTGCGCGTCGCCCAGGCCTTCATCCCCCTGATGAGGCGCCACGACTACGGGCGCATCGTCAACCTGTCGAGTTCGATGGGCTGCCTGACCGAGATGGGCAGCCGTCACCCCGCCTACCGCATCTCCAAGACCGCCGTCAACGCTCTGACCCGGGTGCTGGCGGCCGACCTGATGGGGAGCAACATCCTGGTGAACGCGGTCTGTCCGGGCTGGGTCAAGACCGACATGGGCGGACCCCACGCCGAACGCTCGGTGGAGGAAGCCGTGGACACCATCTCTTGGCTGGCCACCCTGCCCAACGGCGGCCCCACCGGCGGCCTGTTCCGCGACCGGCAGCGCCTTCCCTGGTAGGCGCCACCGCCCCGCCTACCGCATTAGAAAGCCGGCAGAAAGCTCGCAGGGGGACGTCCGGATCTCCTTCTCGAACCAGCTCCCTCTGTCACACACTATAATTGCATTTGTAGAACGTGCGAGAGGCCGTTCCGGCAACTCCATCGCCCTGCGGCGACGTCGCGTGCCTTGCCGTGAGCCCAACGGCGCCTACCGCAGGCGCGGGCCGCCGTCAGATCCGCACGAAGGTGAAGCTGGCGAGCAGGTCGCGCACCTTGTCGAGGGTCTCGCGGGCGGTGCTCAGCACGTCCAGGGTGTCCCCGGTCCGGTCCTCGATCGGCTCGCGGCCGTCGTCGTCGATCCGCTCCGCCCGCGCTTCGACCTCAGACACCAGCTCGCCCAGCGTTCCCTCCAGCAGGTCCACCACCTCGGCCAGATCGGCGATCTCCGCCTGATGGCCCTCGGCGCACTCCTGAAACGCGTACTCGACTACCTCCTGCACGTGGTCCTGGGCCGCCTTGAAGCCCTGCTCGCCGACCAGGTCCTCGAGCTCCACAAGGCGCCTCTCCCATTCGTCGTACGCATCCTGGAGGTCCTGGGCCCTCTCCTCCAGCGCCTCCTTGGCGCTTTGGGCGCGCTCCCGAACCGCTTCCTCGGTTTCCTGGAGGCCTGAGATCACATCGTTCTCCAGGAAGTCCGTGGTCTCGGCGAGGGCCTTCTCCAGATCGCTCTCGACCTCTTGCGCCTGCTCGGCCAGGCTCTTGGCGGCCGCTTCGAGGCCCTGGGCGAGAAGCTCATCGGTCTCGGGCCGAAGGGCCTTGACCTGCTCCGCGAAGCCCGACACCTGGGAGCGGGTGTCGGCGATCTCGGTCGACGCCTCGCCTTGGCTTTCGGCCACCGACTCCTGCGTCTCGGCCACCGCGTCGGTCGCCTCCTGCCCGGCCTCGGCCAGCTTGCTTCGCGTCTCCTGGACCCGCTCCAGGTAGTCCTGGACGTCGTCGATCAGCGCCGACCAGTCCTCGCCGAACTGGGCCAGCGCCTGACGAACCTGCTCCTCCAGGCTGGAGAAGCTCTGTCCCGCCTCTTCCACCTCCTGGTCGAAGCTCTTGAGCTTCTCGACCAGCCCTTCCGCCGCCGATTCCAGAGTCGCCACCGGGGTCTCCTTGGCTTGTGTTATTCGTCAGGCGAAGTCCAGGCCTACCTCACGGGCGGCTTCCTTCACCGAGGCCACGCCGCCCTCCAGCACCGGCAGCCGCTCCCCGAAGTCGGCCAGACCCTCGCCCAGGCTCTGCTGGCCAGCCTCGACGCTCTCGGCCGCCTGGGAGGCTGTCTCGCCTAGCGCTCCCAGCACCTCCCGTGCGTTGCCCAGGGCGGCCTCCAGGCGTTCCCGAACCGCCTCCTCGACGCCTCGTCGCAGCTCCTCCACCAGATCGGCCTGGCGGCTTCCGATGTCGGCGACGGCCTGGCCGATCCCGGCCTCCTGATCGGCCACCCACTGGCCGAGCTTCTGCTCGCTCTCCGCCAGGCGGGTCCGCACGCTGTCGGCGAACGACGTCATCTTGTCTGCCAGCTCCGCGGTGGCCCCCGCGACCTCGGAGCGCGCCGCCTCGATGGCCGTCTCCAGCGCGTCGCCCGCTCCGGCCACGGCGGTCAGCGCGGATTCGAGGTTGGAGCGCCCGTCCTCGATCCCGGAGGCCAGGTCCTGGAGCGCGGTGTCGGTCGCCTCGAAGGCGGTTTCGGTACGGGTGGCTCCCTCGCCCAGGTGCTCCTCGAGGTCTCCCATGGCTTCGGTCGCGGTCTCCAGGTCGCCGGCCAGGGCGTCGCGCTCTTCCTCCAATGCGGCTAACGCGTCGCCGGTGGCTCCCTGGAACGCCAGCACCGCCGCCTCCAGGGCCTCCTGCTGCTCGCCGGCTTGCTCGCTGAGCCCGCTCACCGCCTCCTTGACCTTGCCCAGGATCTCCTGCACCTGACCCTGCTTCTCGGCCAGCGCCGCCAGCACGTCCTCGACCACACCCTCGAAGCCCTCGCTTTCCCGGGCCACCTGAGCCAGCTTGGCCGGGATAGTGGGGACCGCGGCGTCCAGAATGGGGAGCGTCTCTTGAAGCGTCGTGCTGCTCATCGCCTACTCCATCGCGTTCATCAACTCGTCGATCTTGCCGATGACGCCGACCGCCGTGAACAGGTCGTCCACCAGGGGCGAAAGCGCCCCGATCAGCGTGTCGGCCTCCTCGATCACGCTCTCCAGAGCCGCGAGTGCCGTATCCAGGGCCGGCAGCGGGTCGGTGAGGACCAGCTCCGCCGGCTCCTCCAACTGGTCGGCGGTGGCCGTGGACAGGAACTCCAGGATCTCCCGCACCATTCCCTCGGCGGCCTCGGTCAGTTCCTGCGCCTCGCCGGTCACCGCTTCGGCCATGCCCTGGTACAGCTCCAGAAGCGCCGACTCCTGGGAGGTGCACTCGCCCTCGATCTCGCCCCGGGTCTGCTCGAAGCCCTCGCCGGCCCCGCCGGCCTGGTCCGCCAGCTCGGTGACCTGATCTCGAGCCTCCTCGGTCCCCGCGCTGAGCTTCTCGCCGGCCTCGTCGAGAGCGGAGTCGGCGTCGTCGCCGGCCGCCTTTACGCCGGCCTCCAGCGCGTCAAACGACTGCTCGACCTGCTGCCCGTCGGTTTCCAGTTCTTGCTGAGCGGCGTCGATGGTCGAGACCAGACCCCGGAAGCCAGTGTCGACCAGGCTGCCGCGGCTCGAGTCCAGATCCTCGCGCGCGGTCTCAGCCTTGTCTTCGAAACCGCTCTCCGCCTGATCGAGGTCGGCCTCGACGCTGGTCAGGCGCGAATCGGCCGCCTCTCGAGCCGCCGCCGTGAGGCCCCGGATGTCCTCCAGGGCTTCCTCGTGCGAGGCCTCGAGCTGGCCCTGGAAGTCCCCGATCTCGCCGGCGAAGGCGGAAAGCTTGTCGGTGGCCTGGCTCTCCAGATCGTCGAAGGCCTCGCCTCGCGTCTCCAGGGTCTCGTTCACCTCCTGCACCTTGGCCGTGGTGTCGGCCAGCACCGCGATGAAACGCTCCAGATTTCCAACGCCTTCGTCTAGCGCAGCCACCCTCGCCTCCTGTCGCCTACCCTAGCCGCTCGGTGACCCGAAGCCCGGCCTGGAGCCGGTCCAGGAGCGGCAGCGCGCGTGTCACCTTGGCCATGATCTCGTCGGCGCGGCCGGTCAGTTGGTCCTGCCGGCTGGCCGAAAGCTCGCCCAGCCGCGCCAGCTCTTGACGCAGCGGGTCCAGAGCGGCGACCAGCTTCTCCCGGGCCTCCACCGCGAACCGCTGCTTCAGGTCCTCCATGGTCTCGTTGTGGGTGGCGATCATCTGGTTGGTGGCCGCGAGCAGCGCTTCGGCCTGGCCGTTCAGGAGGTCGGAGAGGCCCTCGGTCCAGCGCTCGGCCTGTTCCTCGGCCGCTTCCTCCAGTTGCCCCACGGCTTCAGCCCAGCCCGCCTGCCGCTCCGCCAACTCGCCTCGGGCCTGGTCGAGGGTCTCCCGGAAGGCGGCGATCGCCTCGCCGGCTTCGGTCAGGTTGGCCGTGATGGCCTGACTCAGACTCGCCACCGCTTGATCCAGCTCCTCGGCCTCGGCCTCCGTCCCCTGGAACTCCCGCTGCACGTCCGCCTGGACCCGAGCCTTCTCCGCCTCCAGCTCCTCAAGCTGGCTCTTCACGGTGGCCAGCAGACTGCTCACCTCGCCGCGCAGGCTCTCGGCCCGGCTGGCCAGGCCGTCGAGCGCAGCGGTTGCTTCGCCGGTGGCCGACTCCAGGTCGCCTTCCGCGGAGGAGAAGCGCTCGGAGAGGGAGCGCAGCTTGTCTCGCAGATCCTCCACTTCCTCATCGATGCGGCGGGCCAGCTTCTCCGCACGATCGGTCATCTCGTCGATGGCGTTCGACGCGGCGTCGATCTCGTCGGACAGCTCGCCGGCTCGAGTGGCGCCTTCTTCCAGCAGCTCGTTGAGGTCGGCCATCGTCGCCCTCCGCTACTTCTTGGCGTGAGCGCGTTCGGAGGCTCGGGGCAGGACCTCGCGCCGCCAAACCACGCTGGCCTCGGCCAGCGCTCGTATCCCGGCCACGAAGGACGCTTCCTCGACCCCGCCAGCGTACTCGCGGGTCAGGAACATCGCTCGGTTCTCGCTCATGTACTCGAAGCGACCACCGCCCAGGTGGTCCTTCCCTTCCTCTTCCAGGATGGCCTGGAGCCCGGCATCGAGGTCCTTGTGGCGGGTGAAGATGTGGGCGCGGCAGACGAGCGACTGGGGCTTGGCTTGATACTCGAAGTAGACCTGGGCCGGGCCGAGCATGAACCCCCCGAGCCCCTTGTCGTTCAGGCCGGGTGTCTCCTCGATCCCGCCCAGCTTGGCAACGGCCTTGATCAGTTTGACGGCTTCGTCACGCGTCATGGGACCTCCGGCGTTCTTGGCTGCCGCGGGCGGGCTGGCGAGTGCCAGCATGAGGGCAAGGGACCACATTCGCTCACCTTCCTACTTCGGACCGTCCTTGGGGAAGGGCGTCTCCCACTGCGGTAGGTACACCTCGTTGAATCCGTGCAGGTTCCCCTGGGTGCTGACGAAGGTGTCCCTCTCGGCGCCGGCCCCACCGTGGGTGAACAGGCCCAGCGGGTTCAGGGGATTGAATCCCTGTCCAAACAGGGTCGATACCGGATCCAGGGCGTTCACGTGGTGGCCATAGTGCGGGCCGTCGGTGTAGTTCCAGGCCGCGGCGCCAAACGTCTCCACGTTGATGCGGGAAAGCCTGGCCTCGGCCTCGGCGCGGCTCAGGCCGTCATCCATGAGGCGCTGCTTCACGTCTTCCAGAGCCCGGCTGGTGATGAGTCCGCCCTGGCTGTGGGCCATGATGTTGATGGGGGCGTTGCCGGACGAGCTCAGCTCGGCGTAGAGCGTGCCTGCCAGGGTGTCGACCGCCGCGTTCTTGCCGATGTCGAGCTTGTCGCCGAGGCATTGCAGGAGGTCCTTGCCGCCACCCTCGGTGGCGTTGTAGACCCCCACCACCTCGGCGC